>CAZOIS010000192.1:0-7850 GCA_964579865.1 uncultured Lentisphaeraceae bacterium
GGCCGTCCACCGTCTTCTGCGTCGCCGTGGCGGCGTGCACGGTGGTCATCAGGCCCTTGACGATGCCGAACTTGTCGTTCAGGACCTTGGCGACGGGCGCCAGGCAGTTCGTCGTGCAGGAGGCGTTCGAGATGATCGTCTGGCCGGCGTAGGTCTTGTGGTTCACGCCGTACACGAACATCGGGGTGTCGTCCTTCGACGGGGCCGACATGATCACCTTCTTCGCGCCCGCCTTGATGTGGGCGTCCGCGCCGGGCTTCTTGCCGTCCGGGGACTCTTTCGTGAGGAAGAGGCCGGTCGACTCGACGACGATTTCGGCGCCGACTTCGTTCCACTTCAGAGCAGCCGGATCCTTCTCGGCCGTCAGGCGGATCTTCTTGCCGTTCACGATCAGGTTGGCGCCTTCGACAGCGATCTCGCCCTTGAACTGGCCGTGGACCGAATCATACTTCAGCATGTAAGCCAGATAATCCGGGTCCAGCAGATCGTTGATGCCGACAATCTCGATATCCTTCGAGAAGTTCTGGACCGCCGCGCGGAACACCATACGGCCAATGCGGCCGAAACCATTGATACCAACCTTGATAGCCATTCTTTTAACTCCTTCGCTTGTTGAGGACATCCGTAAAAACCCAACGCCCCTTGAATGAATGGTCAAAAATAATACCCGTTCCGCTGCCTCGCGTCAATTGCAAAGCGATCCCATTCGATACTCATCCATCGTTTGGCCCATGCCGCCCATACGCGGTGCCCATGCATCACACATCCCGCACCTCGCTGCGCGGCCCGCTGTTGTTTTTAGAGCGACCGAAGCCTTTTCAGAGGCAGAGCCGCCGCCGCACCGCAAAAAACGGCCAAAACCGGCTTGAAGGCAACAGGCGGTGTATGTTATTTTATGAAGGTCAAAGTTGGTTAGGCAACGCGCTGTATAATTGATACAGTTGTGGAATGTGAATCAACACATTTCTAAAAACTCGATACAGGAGACCCCGTGAAAAAAACCATCTTTCTTTCGGCTCTTTGCTTGAGTCCGTTTCTCTTGTCTGCCCAAACCTACGACGGCAGCCGGTACGACCGTAAGTCCGAATCCATCTTCACCCCCAGTTACAACTGGTTCCAAAACCGCGTGGCCGACTTCTGCGATATTTTCCACCTCGGCCTCGGCATGACACACGAAAACCCCGTGACCGGGCCTTTGACGCCCAGTTTCGGTGTCCATGCGCAAGTCACCGATTACGGCAACTTGGGCTATATGACCTTCGCCGGCGGGTCGCTCGACATGGAAGGCCGCGGCTTCGGCGCCTATTCCGAGTACCGTGAAATCGCCGGTTTCGGCCCATGGAAGACGTGGACCGTGGCTCAAGGGGGCGAGTGCGTTTCTTTTTATAAAGACCCGAAACTGAGCCGCGGATGGTCTCTGCGCATGAGCGGCAAGGAGTCTTTCAATGACGATCCCGCCCACGTGACGATCCACAAGAATGCGGACCGCTATTCGCCGGCTTGGAACAACCATCCGCGCGGTTGGCACAATTTCGCCTACACGGGCGTTGAAATCGCGCTGCCCCTCGGAATCCCCTACACGCCGGCCGACACCCATCTGGGCATGACGGTCAGAACGGGCATCGACACCTCGCAAGTGGCCGATTTCGTTTTGGGCCTGTTCGGGCTTGACTTCTGGCATGACGATCTGCGCGCGTCGGATGTCGCGAAGGCACAGTAGAGCGGCCCGCACCGGTTTCCTGTTCGATGCGCGTCACGGTTTCCGTGGCGCGCGTTTTTTTTGCGACCGCCGGCGGTAACCCATCCTGTTCCGCACGTCATGGATAAGGCGAAAGCATGAAGGATCATATGACTGCTGACCCCGCAAGCGAACACCCGTTGGTACCGCCGACCTGCCCGAGGCGCGCCGACGTCTTCCTCACCACGCGCTGGACGCAGGTCCGACGCGCCCAAGCCAAGTCGCCGGAGGGCCGCCGGGCGCTCTCCGAGCTCTGCGCCGCCTATTACGCGCCGGTGACCACCTTTCTGCGCTATGAGCTGCGCGATCAAACCGGCGAAACCGCGCGCGAAGCCGCGCATGACTTTTTCGCCCAGGTCCTGTCGGGCGACTGCCTGTTCAACGCCGTCGAGGAGCGCGGACGGTTCCGCTCCTATCTGCTGGGCGCCGTCAAACACTACCTCTCCCACCGGCGCGAGGCCGCCAACCGCCTCAAACGCGGCGGCGGCGCCGAGATGCTGCCCCTCGATGACGACGAGGCGTCGCTGGCCGAGGTAATCCCGGACACCGCGACGCGCTCTCCCGAGGAAAACTTCGACCGGCAGTGGGCGCTGACGGTCGTGGCGCGCGCCTTCGACGCGCTGCGGCGCGAATGCGCGGAGGAAGGCCGGTCCGCCTTTTTCGAACAGGCCAAACCGTGGCTGGCCGGCGAAGCCGCGCACGGCGACCAGGCGGCTTTGGCCGAAGCGAGCGGCCTGAACCCGAACGCGCTGAAGGTCGCGATCCACCGCCTGAAGCGGCGCTACCGCGAGCTGGTCCGGGCCGAAATCGCCGGCACGTTGGAAGACCCCGGCCTCATCGACAGCGAAATGCAGGCGCTGTTCGCCGCTTTGGCGAATTCTTAATTCCGTGTAACCAAACATCCCGAAAACGTCAGGTACGGTTATGAGCGAAAAAGAACAGAAGACTCAGGCATGCCCCAAATGCGGAACCGCCCTGCCGGCCGAAGCCACCGCCGGACTCTGCCCCCGCTGCCTGATGGCGGGAGCGCTGGCCGACACGCTGCCGGACACCGTTCCGATGAGCGACCGGCCCGTTCCGTCGCCCGCCGACCTCGCCTCGCTCTTCCCCCAGCTGGAGATCCTCGAATGCCTCGGCCGCGGCGGCATGGGCGTGGTCTACAAGGCCCGCCAGAAGAGCCTCAACCGCCTCGTCGCCCTCAAGCTGCTCGCGCCCGAACGCGTCGGCGACGCCCTGTTCGCGAAGCGGTTCGCCAAGGAGGCGCAGGCGCTCGCCGCGCTCAACCACCCCAACATCGTCACGATCCACGACTTCGGCCAGGCCGGCAGCTACTGCTACCTGCTCATGGAGTTCGTGGACGGTGCCTGCCTGCGGCAGGCCATGCGGGCCTCCAAGTTCACGCCCGCGCAGGCGTTGGCCATCGTGCCGCAGATCTGCGACGCGCTGCAGTACGCCCACGAGCATGGCGTCGTCCACCGCGACATCAAGCCTGAGAACCTTCTCCTCGACAAAGAGGGCCGCGTCAAGATCGCCGACTTCGGCATCGCCAAGATGCTGACCGCGGAGACCGGCACAACGGAGACGCTGACGGGCGGCACGCCCCGGTACATGGCCCCCGAGCAATGGGGCGGCAGCGGAGCCGACCACCGCGCGGACATCTACTCGCTCGGCGTCGTCTTTTACGAGCTTCTCACCGGCGAACTGCCGACCCGCCCGACCGAACCGCCCTCCAAAAAAGTCGTCGTCGACGTGCGCCTGGACACGGTCGTCCTGCGCGCGCTCGAAGAAAACCCCGACCGCCGCTACCAGACGGTCGCGGAAGTCAAGACGATGATCGAGAAGGTTGCCTCAGAAACCGGAGCGCAACGTCAGGGCAAGACGCCCCCCGCGCGCAGGCAGCGCTTCTTCACGCGGGTCGGGATGGCCGTCTTGATACTGTCGGGGCTGGCCGCCACATGGACGATCTTAAACGGCATCGGACGAACGGCTCATTCACACAAAGAAAGGCAACAACAAATGAACACGAATACGTCGGCCGCCGTTCTCGCATCGCTGCTCGCAGTCACCGCCAGTGCCAAGACCGCAACTGAATCCGTAAAGGACGTTGTGGGTCTCGAACAAAAAGCTGTAACGCTGGCCAAGCCGTACCCGCTCTCATACAAAGGGGCGACCTCAGACAAACTCGCTGTCCAGTACGCCGTCCTTGAGCTTAGCAAGCAAGTCGGCCTCAAGTACAATTGGGACGAGTCGTTCAAAAACACGGCCCCCCTTTGTCAGCAATGGGTCAGCCCCGACATCAAAAGCAAGCCGTTCAACGCTGCGATGCAGGAACTTCTCGACCCCGTCGGCCTCAACTACGAAGTGCACGGAAACGAAATCGTGCTGAAAAGGAAATAATCTAAATCCGTGTAACCAAACACTCGGTTCACGTCAGGAAAGTGTATGAGCGAAATGCCTCACAATCGTACACTAAAAAGGTTTCGGGTGGGCAACTCACTCCTGCAAAGAAGGGAAACAGCAAATGAACACGAACAGATTGGTTGCAGTCCTCGCATCGCTACTCGCAGTCACCGTCGACGCAGAAACGGCACCGGGGGTCATCAAGCGCCTGACCGGAGTCGACCACAAAGCCGTAACTCTGGCCAAGCCGTACCCGCTCTCATACAAAGGGGCGACCTCAGACAAACTCGCTGTCCAGTACGCCGTCCTTGAGCTTAGCAAGCAAGTCGGCCTCAAGTACAATTGGGACGAGTCGTTCAAAAACACGGCCCCCCTTTGTCAGCAATGGGTCAGCCCCGACATCAAAAGCAAGCCGTTCAGCGCAGCCATGAAGGAACTGCTCACACCCGTTGGCCTCACGTACGAAGTGCTCGGCAAGGAGATTGTGTTGAAGAAGCTGATCGTTGAAGGTGAGGGGTGGCGGGGCTTCAAGGTCGGGGCCAAACGTGAGGATCTCATCAAGGAATTAGGGAAGCCCGACACCGATCCTAACGGCCAATGGCTCCAATGGAAGAAGAACTACGCCATCCACTGCATGCTCGATGATGCGCGAGGAGCCACCGAACTCCGGTTTGACGACGGCTTCAAGGGCCAAACCGTGACAGGCTTCGGTATGGGATCATCCATAAAGGAGGCGTTGGCGGCATATGGCGCACCCTCCTCCCAGAAAGACAACGGTAAGGCCAAAGAACTCGAGTGGGCTTCTAAAGGCATCCTGATATGGTTCAGCGAGAACAAAGCCACCCAAATCGTTGTCTTCGCTCCCAAGAACTGACGCGTTGAAAGGAACAACAAAAGCGGGGAAGTGGTTCTGACACGGACGGCATCGACAACGTTCTTGTCGGAACCACGAACAACATCGGGGTCGTCGAGGTCAATATCGCTACAGCAGTTGAAATCAATTTCAACAGTGTCTCGAATATCACCCATCAGTTCCAGATGTGTACCAACTTTCTTGCGCCAAACTGGATCAGCGTGGGAACGGCAATTCCCGGCGATGGCACGGAGAAAAGCGTATTTGATTCCACGCGATCAACACCCAGTAAATGCTACCGGGTTTTGAGTGAATAATGGCCAGATGAGCCGCGTCTATCCACGGGCTGCCGGAGCACGCCGATCCCCAGCGCCCATTTCAAATACGGCACAATGCGCACACCCTCGATTTCTTCGTCTTCGGACCATGTGAGGCTCAACGCCGCACCCGGATTCTGAAGGATCTGACGCACCAACGCGCGCAGCGCAACGACGTTTGTCACCGCATGCCGATCAATCACATCACGCAGGCTCACCGCTCCGTACTATTAGCTCTTTTATAACGCCTATTCAATACGATTCCGGCTTTTTTAAAAATCCAATTTCTACTCCAGTTTCACCCACACGAAGTCGAGCGTTTCAGGCACGTTCACAACGAGATCACAACCCGAGACCTTCGCCGTGCCGCGTCCGCCGATGACGGCCGCACGCGACGCGCCCGCCACCAGGCCCTCAAGAGGCAGGGCGTAATCGGCCGTGGCGTTCAGCTCGCGGAAGAGCAGCGCGTAGCCGCCCTTGCCGTCCGCCGCGGCGGACACGAACCCGGTCCACGCCACGCCGTCGGGGGCGGAGCCGACCGGAATGATCGCGCCGCCGTGCATCCTCGCACGTTCGGCTTTCCACGCCGCGACGAGCGGCCGCATCTGCGCCGAGTAGTCGGGCGGCAGATTAGAAACCTCGAACCATCCGAGCGGGCTCGCGGTCATCGCGACGGCGAAGAGCGTGTCGGGCTTGTACCTCACGGGCGCAAGCGGGTCGCCTTTATACTTCTCCGCGTTGCGCGCATTGTTCAGCACCTCGATGCGCAGGCGCAGGGGGTCGACCGTCTGCGACAGCATCCACAGGTTGCGCAGCGTCTGGTGCGGCCAGTAGCGGTGGAAGTCCGTGTAGCGGTTTTCGACGAAAAGCGGCCCGATGTCCGGCAAGCCGAAGTAGCCGGGGCGGATTTCGGCCGTCACGTCGAGGTCGAAGGTGATCGCGCCTCCCGAGCCTTCCAGCATGCGGTCGAACATCGCGCGCTGGCGGCGGAGCGACTCGGCGTTGTGCGTCTTCATCGAATCGATCTTGAAGTAGTTGATGCCCATCTCGCGGTAGAACTTCAGCAGATGGTCGGCATCCTTCTGCCAGTTGGCCGCATCGTTGCTGGAATCCGGCCCGAACCAGAGGCCGAAGTTCATGCCCCGGTCGCGCGCGGCCTTCACCACCTTCTCCAAACCGTTCGGAAAGCGCGCGGGATCGGCGTCCCAGAAGTTGGGGTCCGCCGCCCAGTAGCCGTTCCACACGCCCTTGCCGCGCGCGGCCACGGAGTTCGCCGAGCGCCCCTTCTGCCAGCCGTCGTCGATCTGCACCACGTCCACGCCGAGCGCCGCGCCGGCCTCGATCTCCCTGAGCAGGAAGGACTCGTTGATGCGCGCGTCGCGCGAGCGGTCGCCCCACGTGTTGCTGAGGAAGAGCCCGTCGCGTCCGGCACGGTATTCGCGCAGGCAGCGCTGGAAAGCGTGCAGCGCGCGGGTGCGCCCGACAGCGCCACCGCGGAAGCCGAGCACCGCCACGGGATAGCCGTTGAAGAACGCCGCCACGGCACGCGCGCCCGGATTGACGTTGAAATCGATCGCGCTTTTATCCTGCCGCGCGTGCGGCAGCGGCGCGAGCTTGAGGAACGCCAGCCCGGTGCCGTCGACCACGTTCTCAGCCGTCAGCACGCAGCCCTGCACGTCGAACTTCGCCTCGTTGGGCATCAACAGCCACTCGCGCGTCGAAACCAGTTCGTTGTGGTTGTCGGTCTGGTCCATCAGCGCGACTTGTGTCACGCGCAGGTGCTGCGGGGCCAGGGGGAGTGTCTCAGCGCCAGCCACCGCCGCCCCTTTGCCCTTCTGCTGCGATTCGACTTCGATGCCGCTGGCTTGCGCATCCCGTGCGGCGGCTCCTGCCGTCTCCCCGTCCAACCGCTCCGTGAGCACGCCGGCCGCGTTCGGAAAAATCCAAAGGACCGACCGCTGCGTCTTCTTGCCCTGGACCGTGACGTCCAGCCGGAGGCCCTCCGCACCCACCACGCTGCGCCGGCCAACCGCCGCATTCACCTCCAGGGTGCCGGCGACTTTGGCCGGCTTGGCGGAGCCCGCGAGCCACTCGGTGTCCGGATTTTTGAGCCTGAGCGAGACCGGCACGAGGCCCGCGTCGCCCGCCACCCACGCCCGCTCGAACAGCGCGTTCCCGACCGTCAGCCGGCCGTTCTCCCACGAGGCGTGGCACGCGTTGAAATCCATCCGCTCGGCAAACACCGTTAACGACGATACACAACCGAGAACACACGCTGTCTTCCGGATATTCATTCTCTCGCCCCTTCTTTAAAACTTTCAGAATTCAAACGCGTAGCGTCCGGCCACGGCCCACACGCGGACTTCGCCGCGGCCCCCGCCCTCCACGGTCAACGCCGACACATTCGAGAGCGGTTGGCCGCCTTCGGTCACCCGCGCAACGGACGCGACAGGCAACCGGATCTGCGCGCGCGTGTTGGCCGGAACTGTTACGCTGAGCCGCACCTTGCCGCCCTCTTTTTTCCACTCCGAGACGATCTCGC
>CAZOIS010000193.1:0-7847 GCA_964579865.1 uncultured Lentisphaeraceae bacterium
GCCCCTTTATGTACTCGGCAAGCGTCACGGTCAACGCGAAGGTTTTTTTACACGCTGAACACCGATATTCATAAGTTGGCATATTTTCCGCCCTCCTTCGTTTAACGAATTTACCCTTGACAGTTTGAATTTTAACACGCCCCCAACCGACGGTCAACCTCCTATCCCCTCTTTTACGCCCATTTGGCTTCAATAAAGTCGCATCACACCTACGCCGCCGCGTCGTCCAACTGAAGCCTCGACGCAGACCGCTGATTCGCATATTCTGGTTTCATTTGCGCGAGCGCCCTGCGGCCGCATTTCGGCGACACCGTGGAACCTCGTGATGCCAAAGGGGAATGTCCATGAGACTTGAGCTGCCATGCATCGGATTGCTTTTCGTCCTGGCCAGCGCCGGCCTGGCGCAGAAACCGATGCTGATCATCAACGAGGACAACGACCACTATTTCAAAAAAAGCCCCGATCTGATGACCGAGGCCGCGTTGCGGGCCTACATCGACCAATTCGCTGACACGAAGGTGACGCACTTCTTCATGTGTCCCAACGGCCAGCGCACCAGCTACCGCTCCGCCGTCCATGAGGCGATCTGGGATGAGGTAGGCGGCGCGATGCCGAACGACATTTGGTGCCTCAACGCGAAAAGCCTGCACGATCAGGGCATTGACCCTTATCAAGTCTGGATCGGCCGATGCCGCGAGAAAAACATTTCGCCCTGGCTCACCATGCGTATGAACGACGTGCATTTCGTGACCACCACCAACTATTTCAGGAACACCAACTACTGGCGAAAGCACCCCGAGCTGTGGCGCGTCCCCAACGCGAAAAGCGGGAACTGGACCGACTACGCGTTCGATTACTCCAAGCGGGAAGTCCGCGATTACCATCTGTCGCTGGTCCGCGAATTGCTCAACCGCTACGACCCCGACGGGCTGGAACTGGACTGGATGCGCTTCTGCTACCACCTCACCCCCGGCATGGAGCAGGAACAGGCAGACCTGCTGACCGGGTTCATCCGCCAAGTCCGCACACTGGCTGACGCCGCGGCCACGCGGCGAGGGCACGCAATCCGCCTTTCGGCCCGCGTGCCAAGCCATCCCGACGCCGCAGCCGGTCTCGGCATGGACGGCGTCGAATGGGCAAAGCAAGGATTGGTCGACCTGCTTGTGGTCTCACCCTTCTTCTCCTCCAGCGATTTCGATATTCCGGTTGAGCTGTGGCGGGAACGGCTGGGCGCGCAGGCCGCCAAAGTTCAGGTCATCCCCGCGATCGACAATGGCACGGCCCCTTATCCCGGCGCGCCGCGAACGGACAACGACCTCGCCATATATCGCGGCTGGGCTTCGGCCTTGCGCCATCGCGGCGCGAACTCGTTCTACCTGTTCAACACGGTTTACCACCCGATCGACAAGCCGTCCTATCGTCCGATCCTCGACACAGGGCTGGATGAAGATGCGGCCCGAAACAGTCTGCGGCGTTACCCGGTCGCCTACCGCGACACCGTGCCAAAAGGTTTCGCGAACGGCGCGCAGCTGCCCCGCACAACCGACAGGCCGGTCCTCCTCACGATTTCCATCGGCCCGCGTCCGACCTCCGGCAAGCTGGCCGTCATCATCGGACTGGCGGACCGACCTGCGGTCAAGCAAAAGACCCTCAACGCACGGTTGAACGGTTGCGCCGCGGTCACCGTCACGGATCTCATGACGCCGAAAAAATACGGTGCAAAAACGGGCCGTGCTCTGCGCTTCGAGTTCCAGCCGGACGCCGCGTGTGACGGCCGCAACAGGATTGAGGTCTCGTCCGCAGGAGGCGAACCGCAGCAGATCGTCTGGGCCGAGATCGAGATCAACGAGAGCCACGCCCCGGATGAAAAGACCATGAATATCCACGCCTGGCCAGACAAGCACTGATCAAAAACAAAAGCTGGAAAGCCAACCGCCACGGCGTCAGCGGCGAGTTCCAATACGAGCGAGGGTCGATTGTCCCCCGGAAGACGGCTCAAGAACCGCAGGACTGGCGTTCACGCCGGGCGTAGAAGGGATACCGCGCAGGATCCTCGCTGGCGCCGATCTTCCGCCAGCGGCGGTAACTCAGGCACCAATAGGAAGGATGGCGGCGGATCACGCGTTCGATCGCATCGGACAACTGCTGAGTCCGGACCGCATCCGGCACAGACGGATCCGAAGGGAAAATATCGCTGCATTCGATACGGTAGCGGGCCTCTTTGAGAGGTCTCGCCCAGACAAACAGGATGGGCACTCCGAGCTTGCGCGACAGCGTCGCGGGTGTCATGGAGACACTGACGGGCAATCCGAAGAAAGTGCAGATGGCTCCGCCTTCGGAAAGCGCCATGTGCTGATCGACCAGCAGCCCCACGCTTTTCCCGCTTTTGAGGGTGCGCAGAAGCGGCCTAACCGCACCTTCCACAGGAATGATCTCTTGTCCGATGAGGGCGCGCTGTCGCGTCAGCAGATCGCTCATCGCCGCAGACCCGATCTGCTTGGCGACGCAGAGGATGGGGATGCCATTGGCAACGCCGCCTTGAGCGACGAGCTCCCAGTTCCCCAAATGGGCGCTGAGCATCACCGCGGGTTGATGCTCCCGGACGCAGGCGAGCGCGCCGGGGGCGAATTCGACCTGTGCGAGAATACGTGCACGCGTATCGCGCAATATCCAGAAAAGGTTCAGAATCGTGCGCATCATGGTACGGTAGGCGCGTTTGACAATGATGCGTTCGCGCACGGGCGTCATACGCTTACCGAACATGAGGCGCAAATTGGCCTTGGCGATATTTCTCCCGTGGCGATCGACGATCGGAGCCAGCGCAGAAATAAAATCGGCGAGGCACACTACGCCCCGGAATGATAAACGAGGGATCAGCGCCTGTGCCAGTCGGATGCCCAGCCATTCTAAAGGCCTTCGCATTTTTCGATAAATATTTTTGGCACGTTTGGACATCACGGACAGGGTAACAGACGACCTTGAAAGAGGGAAGCCAAACCGAACGTGAAAACGGAAAAAAGGCGGATGGATGGATACCAAACGCCTCGGACCATCAGGCGAACTGCCGAAACCGAAAACAGCCGGGCACCCTCAATCGTACACCTTGGTCAGCTTGACCACGGCGCGGCCGGAAGTCGTGCAGGAGAAACCGATTTGATTGGGGCCGGACGCGAGCATCGGGATCTTCGCGTCGAGCTTGCCTTGCGCGAGAACGGCGCGCTTGGCGTCGAGCACCGTCCACGAGCGGCGGTCGTGACAGATCAGGCGCTGCCCGTCCTTAAGCGAGACCGGGAAAGCCACGGGGTGACCGCCCACGGTCAGCACCGGCGCGGTCATCGTGCCGCACAGTTCGATTTCGAGAGCCGCTTTCTCCCCGGGCCGGACCGACACGTCCCACACAGACTGGCAGACATCGTTGGACGCGAAGACCAACCGCGGCATTTCGTATTCGCGCTCCAGATGCTTCCAGTTGATCGCGCGACGCGGACAGACTGTGCCGAACGGCGCTCCGAAAGCGTTGATCGTGACCTCGGCGCGGGCGTTCACGCCCTGCGAACGCTCGCAGTCGAAGCGAACCTCGTTGTCGCCCGCACGCAGGACCGGCAGGGCCGATGGGCGCACGCGCGCGAGCGGGTCACCCTTGTCGTTGTAGTGCGTGCATAGCCCGTCGGGCTCGATCTCCGCGAAGTCGCCGGAGGCGAGCGAAAGCGGCAGCGTGAGCATCTGGCCGTTCACGTTGAGCGCGGGGTTCTTGAGCGCGGCGGCTTGAACAGGCAAAGCCATGACCGGGCTGACCGTCACGTCGACGTTCGCTCCGGGCGGCAGGTCGTTGAGGTAAAGCGTGACCTGCGAAATGTGCGCCATGTCGAGCGGCGTGCGGTAGAGGGCGTGCGACCCGATGCCGCCGTAAGGCCAGACGTAGTCGTGCATGCGTTCCACATCGCGCTCACGCGCGAGAAGCGCGACGTAACGCCACCCCGTGAAGTCGAGCGTCACGTAGTGGTCGGAAAGGGCGTCCATATATTCGCGCGGCGTGCCGACCTGAAGATTCAGGAGCGCGCCCTTGCCGTCGCCCTTGATCCACACGCCGAACGCGCCCGCACCGCCGATGTTGCGGTATGGCGCGGGGAAGGAGACGACGGCCCGCGCCCACGCGCCGGTGCTGGCCGCGCCCAGGTTCTCGGCGTGCAACCGGAGGTTCCGGCCCCCGCCCTTTGTATCGGCGGCCTCTTCAGAAAGGCCGAGTTTTATGGCGGAAGACGCAGTCGAGGTTCTGAGGGAGGAATAATCTTCGGGGCCGAAAAGCGTCCTGCGTCTGGCGTCGTCGTACGGGGCGACGGCGTAGAGCGCCTCGATGCGGGCGCAGACAGGCTGCTCCGCCCGCGGATTGCGAACGGTCCATTGCTCCGAGCCGTTGCCGAGGCCGCTGATGCGGTGCGACATCAGCTTGACCGGCGTGAAACGCCACTCCCCGTCCCGGTTCTGGCGCAGGCGGAACTCGTCGCCGAGCACGGCCACGCGGGCCACGGTCTGCGTATCGAAGTAGCGGGCGAGGCGCAGATGCTCGTACCAGCCGAGCAGCGTGAACTGCTTCTCGACGTGGAAGGGCAGCGGCGCGCGAGAAACGTTCACGCCCTGGATCGACATGGCGCCGTCGATCCCGAGGTTTTTGCAGGCGAAGTACTCCATTTCATCGAGGAAGTGACCGCGGGCCTGGGGCGACGGATAGCGCGGGGCCCACCACCCCATCTGCGGGCCGAGCAGGTCGGAATCACGGTAGTGCGCGCACGAGATGACGTGGCCGTCATGGAAGCGCTTCGCGGCCCAGACCGGATGATCCCACGTGCCAAGGCGCGAGTGGAACCACCAGTTGTGCTCGCCATAGCAGCTCCCCTCGATCAGCGGGGCGCCGTTCAGGCGCCTCATGATCTTGTGGCGCATAGCGTCGATCCCGTAACGGCTCATCATGCCTTCGGAGCCGTCGAAGTAGAGCTGGTCGAGACGGCACGTGTTGAACACGTTGGCGATGCATCCCGCGAGCGCATCGGCCAGAGGCGAATCGGGCTGCGGGTAGAAGGCGATATAGCGCTGCTGGAGGTAATCGGCGCGCTCGCCGGCGGCATGTCCGGAGACGCGGGTCTTGAACGCACCGCGCTTGCAGTTCGCGAACGCGTACGGCGACTCGCGCGAGATCGCGGCGTATTGCACGATTTCCGAGCCGATGCGGATAGCGTTACCGTTGCCCGAGTAGGTGAAGACCACATCGTGATGGGCGGCGGGAGGCTCGTTCACATAGAGCACGGTATCGGTCGGTGAAAGGGGGCGCGCCAGCGTGTAGGTGTCGAAGGGAATGAGGTCGTGGCTGGCCTCGGGCGTGACCCAAGCGTCGCGCGGATCGATGCAGGCGGTGAGCGTGTGGATGCCCGCGCGAAGGCCGGCGGCGTGGATGCGGCTGACCGCGTCCTTCATGTCCGCGAGACCGTGGGGATAGAGGTTGGTGTTGACTTCGTAATGGCCGAGCGTGCGCCACCAGCCATGGAGATGAAGGGTCGAAAACCCGCCGCGTCGGGCGATCTCGATCCAGTCGTCTGTGGACGGGTAGAAGAGGTCTGCGAAGAGGTAAGAGCCGCGGGTCTCCTCGGCGTCGAGCGACCACGGACCGCCGAGCTTCGAATACGGCGCGCCCGAATATTCGGCCATGGCGCGAAGCATGGCGGGGACCTCGGCTTTGGGGCCGGCGGCGAGGCCGGCGCGCCAGCCGATGAGGCCGTGTTTTTCCGTGGACGTGACGCACAAGACGTTGCCGCGGATATCCATCTCGACCGGCAGATCGAAGCCGCGCAGACAGACGGCATCGGCGTCGTCCGAAAGCATGTTGGCCATGCCGCCCCGGTACTTCGTCACCCCTACGGGCAACGCGCAGAAAGTGAGCGATTCAGCGTTGGTGAGAGTAAGCGAACGGACCGCGAACGTGAAAAAGTCGCGCCTCGCCTCGACATCGATGACGGCCGAACCGTTGCCGCGCGCGAAATCGAAAGTCAGCGTGTTCCCCCTGCGCGTGACGGCCCGCGCGGAGATCCGGCGTCCGTCTTTCAAACGCGCGCAAACCATCGGCTGGGGGCCGGCGAGCAACTCGCGCCCGCTTTCCCGGTCGCGAAGCGAGGCAACCTGCCCCCGCGTGTCGATCGCGAGCGTGGCGCGACGGGTCTTGAAGATTGCGGCGAGCGGCTGAACCGACGCGGATTTCTCCGAGAGCGCATAGACGGCGCTGGTGCGGTTCGCGGCGCCGGCGAGGACGGCAACTTCCGCTGCGGAGAGCGCGCGGCCGTAGAGGCACAGGTCGTCCATGAGCCCGCAGTGACTGACCGGGCCGCCCCAGTTGCCGAGGCGCAAGTCTTTGGCCTCAAGCGGATAGGGCCAGCGGGCGCGGCCAACGGGCTTGCCGTTCACGTAGGCGGTGAGGTCCGGCAGGGCGAAGGTGACGCAGAGGTGCGTCCACTGCCGCAGCGGCAGGGCACCCAGGAGCGGGACGCCGCCTTCGGTCCATTTGTTGCCGGGAGTCCCGGCGCGCTCGCCGGGGCGGCCGATGCGGAAAGAGCAGGTGTTGTCCGTGACGAAGAGCATCAGGCCCCCGGGGCTCCACGTCTGCGAGGTCAGCAGATTGGGATAGCGCCGCGGAGCCGGGTCTTCCCACGTGGCCCAAACCGAGAGCGTGAACTGCGTCGCGCCGTTCAGGCCGGGCACAGCCGGCAACTCGGCAAAAGCGTTGGTGCCATTGAAATGCACGGCGGTGCCGAACAGGCCGGAGGCCCATTGGACGTTGGAAAGGTCGGCTTCAAGGGCATTGCCCGAGCGGTCGCAAGCGACTGCTCCGCGGTCCTCGTCGAACGGCAGCCACAGCAGCAACGATGGATCGACCTGATCCGCGGCCCGCAACATGACGACAGAACAGATATGCAGAAAAAAAACGTGAACAAGACGCCACATAGAAGCCCCCTCTCTCATTTATCGACTGACATCTATGCCGGAGATTGTGGGGGGAATACGCCACAGATGCAAGGAGAAGTTGGGTATGAGCTTGGATTTCAGACGCAGGCATGCCAGAATATGGCGCGATAAAGGTGTAATGTGGTTAAGCGGGCGAGCCTCGACAGGCCGCGATCGCTTCGCGTTTAGGCGACTATCTTGGGGGAAGAGGAGAATGCATACCAGAAGCTGTCTTTTCGTCTGTTTCGCTTTCGGCTTGAGTCTCGCGACATCCGGTGCCGGAGCGGAGAAAGCGCCGCTCGCCGTACGTGTCCGGAACACATCCGGCGGTCCGCAAATCCACGTCAACGGCAGACCGGTTCCGCCGCGCTTTTTCTGGGGATCGGAGAACAGCGGACGGCTCGCGGCCGGAACAGAGTGGAACGCGCAGTCGTTCGAGTTCACGCCGGATACCGATGCGCCCGGCAACGGCACCCTGCACTTCCGCTTTTCCGACACCCCCTGCGAGGTCTGGATCAGCGAGCTGCGAATCACCGAGGCAAAAAGCGGTGCGGACATTTTGCCGGCTGGCAGTTTCGCTTCGCAAGAGGCTTTCCGTAAAACGTGGAGTGCTTGGCCCCTCGGAGCGGACAACACGGTCGGCATAATCGCGTTCGACGGCGGCGCCCTGCGCGTATCGCTCAAGCGGCCCGCCGCCGGCGCCAAGCGTCCAGACTTCCATCTGCACAGCCGGTGCGGCCTCGTGTTCGCCAAAGGCCAAACGTACCGATGCACCTTCCGAGTCAGGGCGTCGGTCGAGACGCACCTGGTCCCTGCGGTTTATCGCGTCGACGGCGGCGTCCACACCCGTATCGGCGGCC
>CAZOIS010000194.1:0-7830 GCA_964579865.1 uncultured Lentisphaeraceae bacterium
GAGGCCGACGCCATCGCGGTCGTGACCAAGGAGTTCGAGCTGCGCGAGACGCTCGGCTCGCTCGGGCGGAAACCGCGCCTCGTGGTCACCGACTCTCAGGTCTTCGCCAAGGTCTCGGCCGACGTGCCGCGCGACGTGCCGCTCACCTCGTTCTCGATCCTGTTCGCGCGCTACAAGGGCGACCTCGCGGAGCTCGTGCGCGGCGCGCAGGCGGTCGAGGCGCTGAAGGACGGCGACCGGGTCCTGGTGGCCGAAGGGTGCACGCACCACCGCCAGTCGGACGACATCGGCACGGTCAAGATCCCGCGCTGGCTGCGGCAGCACACGGGCAAGCAGCTCGTCTTCGAGCACGCCTGCGGCATGAAATACCCGCGTGACCTTTCGCAGTATGCGCTGCTGATCCACTGCGGCGCGTGCATGCTCAACCGCCGCGAGATGCACTACCGCATCCACCAGGCCAAGGCCGCCGGCGTGCCGATCGTCAACTACGGCGTGCTGATCGCCCACCTGCAGGGCATCCTCGAGCGCTGCCTGGAGCCGTTCCGGTAGCCG
Source organism: uncultured Lentisphaeraceae bacterium (assembly GCA_964579865.1). GTDB lineage: Bacteria > Verrucomicrobiota > Kiritimatiellia > RFP12 > UBA1067 > DAOPZC01. Next base: position 553 of record CAZOIS010000194.1, read on the forward strand.
GAACGCCCTTGCGCCTTGGGCGCATCCCCGATGCCTTGCCTCCGGGACGTTCGATACGATTAAGATTACGAGTAAGATTAAGAAGGTTGCGGCTCCCTCATAATCCTAATCCTAATCTTAATCTTGCCCTCACCTTCAATCCCGGGTCAGTGGAACGGGGATGCCCTGCGCCCTCGGCTTATTCCTTTGGCTTTGGCATGCATAAGAACGGTCGTTTCGGAGAAACGACCCTACCGACTCACCTCTCAATTTGGCCGCCAACGCATAGACAGGTAGGGCGGTTTGACGCTTCGCTCCCAATCTGCGATTGGGCGATCCCGGATACGGGATATTTCCGAAACCGCCACCAGGAGGTCCAAAGGGATAAGCCGTGGCCCTGCGCCTTTCCCCTCGACAGGAGGGAATGCACTCCGTTAAACTGAAGGCAACATTCGGAGGTCGCCCCATGAACGAAGAAATGAATCCATTTCCGCCGCCGCTCGAAGCCCGCCGACCCATGCCGCCGCGCCGCGGCGCGCCGCCGCCGCCCCGCTTGCCGCGGCCCTCGCTGAATCCCGCAGCCGCCGCGCCGTTTCTGATCCTGCTGCTGGTTCTGATCGTTCCCGTCTGGATCTGGTTCTGGTGGCGCATCGAGCCCGACAACGGCGAGATCGCGGTGCTCGTCAAGAAAACCGGCAAAAACCTGCCGGTAGAACGCATCATCGCCGACGCGCCCGAGTACAAGGGCATCCAGCTCGATGTGCTCCCCGAAGGCCGTTTTTTCCGCAATCCCTACACGTGGGACTGGATGTTGCTCAAGGCGACGGACATCCCGGCCGGCAAGTTCGGCGTGCTGGTGCGCAAGTACGGCAAAGACCTGCCCGGCGGCAAGATCATCGCGCCGGACGAGACGTACAAAGGCATCGTGCGCGAGGTGCTGGGCACCGGCAAGCACCGCATCAATCCGTACGCCTATGAAGTGAAACTCTTCGACGACATCAAGATCGCCCCCGGCCACGTGGGCGTGGTCACCTCGCTCGACGGCGCGGACATCCTTTCGGGTGCCGCAGGCGCGCCCGTCGAAGAAAAAGGCTTCCTCGTTTCTGCGGGGGCCAAGGGTGTTCAGCGCGACGTCCTCAAGGAAGGCACGCACCGTCTCAATCCCTTCCTGTATGCGGTCTCGATCGTCAACATCCAGAGCCAGCGCTTCGAGCTCAGCGGCGGCGATGCCATCATGTTCCTGACCCTCGACGGCTTTCCCGTGACGGTCGAAGGCACGCTGGAGTTCAACCTCAACGTCGACAAGGTCTCGCAGCTCACGCACGAGGTCGGCGACATGGACGACATCATGCAGAAGCTGATCCTGCCCAGCGCGCGCGGCTTCTTCCGCATCGAGGGCAGCAAAAAGAACGCGACCGAATTCATCGTCGGCGAGTCGCGTCAGGCTTTTCAAGACAGCCTCGAAAATTTCCTTCAGGCGATCTGCAAGCCGTGGGGCATCTCGCTGAACTCGGTGCTGATCCGCGACATCCTCGCGCCGCAGGAGATCGCCGCCATCATCCGCGACCGCGAGCTCGCCGTGCAGGAGTCGAAAAAGTTCGAGCAGCAGATCGTGCAGACGCAGTCGCAGGCGGAGCTGGAGAAGCAGAAAGCGCTGGCCGAGCAAAACCGGCTCAAGGTCACGGCCGAGACCGAACGCATCCGGCAAACCATCACCGCGGAGCAGGGCAAGGTCGAGAAAACGATCGCCGCCAAGACCGAGCTGGACGTGGCCAAGGTCTCGCTCGAGGCGGCCCGCGCCGACGCCGAGGCGCTGCTGACGATCGCCGAGGCCGAGCGCAAGGTCGTCGAGACCCAGAACAAGGCCAACGCCGACGTGCTGAAGCAGCAGGTCGCGGTCTACCGCAGCGAAACGGACTACGTGCGCGCCAAGCTCTACGAGAAAACCGCGCCGAACGTCCAGAGCGTGCTGACCTCGGACGCCAACGGCAACCTTTTCGGGCTGCCGCTCGATCTGAGGAGCAAGCCGGTCCTCTCCCCCGCCCCGCAGCCCAAGCCCAAGCCGCCGGCTGACGATCCCGCCAAGAAAGGAGGGCCCGTGCAATGAAATCCTTGTCCTTCATCCTCGTTCCGGCCTTTGCGATTCTCTTCTTCTCCGGATGCTTCGTCTGGACCTTCTGCCGCATCCCGGTGCCCGCCGGCCACATGGCGATCGTGACCGCCAAAATCGGCAAGCCTCTGCCGCCCGGCCAGATTCTCGCCGGCCCCGGCGAGAAAGGCGTGCAGCGCGACCCGCTTCCGGAAGGCCGCCATTTCCGCGATCCGATCAACTACGCGTGGCGCATCCTGCCGGTCATCTCCATCCCCGTCGGCAAGGTCGGGGTCGTGACCTCCAAGGTCGGCAAGGAGCTGCCGCCCGGAGAGATCCTCGCGGCCGACACGGCCTGCAAGGGCGTGTGGAAGGACGTGCTGGGCCCCGGCACCTACCGGCTCAACCCGGAAGGCTACGAGGTCACCCAGCTGGACGCCATCAACATCCCCATCGGCTACGTGGGCATCGTCACCTCGCAGACCGGCAAACCGGTCAAGCCGGGCGAGTTCGCCGGGCCGGGACAGCAGGGCGTCATGAAGGACGTGCTGCAGCCGGGGCTGTACTACGTCAACCCGCGCGCTTATCAGGTGGACGTGCTGGAGATCGGCATGAACCAAGTCTCGATCATCGGCCGCTCCGGCAGCGTGGTGCTCACCAAGAGCCAGATTTCCAGCGCCAGCAGCGCGCTGGACTCGCTGCAGCAGAACACGATTCAGGCGCAGCAGGAGAAGCGCAACGAGTACCTCGAGAAGAACCGCGACCGCGGGTTCATCTCGCAGCAGGCGCTCAGCACCTCGCCGACGGCCGATGCCATCAGCAGCTCCTTGCGGAGCGGCGGAGCCAAGAAGATCCAGGCGCCGAAACCGCAGCAGCGCGGCGCGGCCCAGGCCTACGAGGCCCAGGAGATGGCGCCCCCGCAGAAGGCGTCGGTCGCGCCCGAGTCGGTGGCCTTCGGCATCAACCGCTTCGTCGAGTTCCCCTCGCGCGACGGCTTCCAGATCCTGCTCGACATGACCGTCGAGTTCGAACTGCTGCCGGAGAACATCGCGAGCATCTACATGCTCTACGGCGATCTGCCGGCCGTGGTCGAGAAGATCATCCTGCCCCAGGTCCTCTCCATCTCGCGCCTCAAAGGTTCGACCTACAAGGCGCGCGACTTCATCGACGGCGAAGGGCGCCAGCTGTTCCAGAAGGAGATGACCGACGAGCTGACCCGCGTGCTGAAGGAGAAGCACATCGTCATCCACAACGCGCTCATCCGCCACGTGGAGGTGCCGCAGCAGATTCTCCAGCCCATCCAGGAGTCCAGCCTTGCGAAAGAGCAGGACCTGACCAACAAGGCCCGGCAGGACACGGCGCGCAAGCAGGCCGAGCTGAACACCGAGACCGCCATGGTCGAGCAGCTCACGAAACAGGTTGAGCAGGAGTCCCTGAAGCTGGTGGCCACCACCGTCGCGCAAACCAAGAACGAGGTCGCCACGATTCAGGCCGAGGCGCTGCTTGAAGTCGCGAACATCAACCTGCAGAAAGCCGCCGTGCAGGCGCAGATCACGCAGGTGCAGGGCGAAGCCAAGGCCAAGGCCGAGTTCGTCGTGGCCAACGAAAAGGCCCGCGGCGAACAGCTGCGCGCGGCGGTCTTCAAGGATCCGGCCACGCTGGCGGACCTGACCTTCGCGGACAAGCTCAACCCCTCCATCGGTATCCGCATCATCCACGCGGGCGAAGGCACGCTCTGGACCGATCTCAAGAACCTCGCACCGACCGTGCCGGTCGTGAAGTAGGATCGTGCCTTACGAACCAACAAGCACAATAAATACAAGGTGTTTTGGAATACTGGAAGAGTGGAATGTTGGAAGAGGACTGCGGCTGCTTCGGTTTCAACCCCCATTATTCCACCCTTCATTATACGGTTGGGTTGCGGGCTCCGCCCCACGGTGGGGATGGAAAGAGGGTGAAGAAAATCGGCATACGCATCTCGTTACTCGCAAACGTTGTTCTTGTTGAATGTGCCCGGAAGCCTGATCCGAAAGAAACATGCAAGATTCAAAGGACCGGTGTCCCTCCCGCGCGGCACCTCCTTGAAACACATCGAAGGCCCAACGCGCCTCCTAAAAGAACTCCGTGGTGAACAGGGGGTGTGGGGTTCAACCTCACAAACGAGACTTTTGCAATCAACCGGGAGCCTTTGGCTGCTGAGGGCGTGTCTTACGGATGGGATAACTTTTGGACTTTGCCGATGTGGGCGCGTGATGCGGACGGGGTGACGGCGTCGTGGGAATACGACGCCTCCTGCCGATTGAAGCGTTTACTGTCATATCCGACGGCTGATACTCCGGTTGTCACCGTAATTGCCTGGAGCAACAGCCTTCCCGTCTCCGTCACCGATCCCTGCGGCCGTGTCACGGCGTTCTCCTATGACGCCCAAGGTTATATTTCGGGCGTTCTCCCGCAGGTCGGACCCGCAGTGTCATTCGAAAACGATAGTCTTGGCAACCGCCGCCGCATCATCATGCCGTCTGCCGATTCTTCGTCAAACCGGTTGACGCTTGTCGACTGCGATCAGATCGGGCGGAACAGCACCGTCACCTATCCCGACGGGCTGGTCGAGACACTGCGGCATGACGCCTGCGGTAACCCGACGTCGCACGTCAGCCGTGCCTGCCGCCGCACCGACCTGACGTGGCTGCCCTCCGCGCATGTCGGTTCCGTCAAGAGTTGGCTGGATCCGGCAACTCCTGTTGCGGTTTCTTATAACTATGACCTGCTGTTCCGAACGATGGCGGTGACGGATCCCTTGGGCCATGAGGTCGAACGTTATGTGTTAGACGACGAGGACCGTGTCACTGCCGCGACCAATCTTGAAGGCCAGGTCTTTTCGGCGGTGTACGGCGCGGGCGGGTTGTCGCTCACGATGACCCGGTACGACGGCGTTTCGGTCAGCAATGTCTGGGACAGTCTCGGGAATCGGCTGGGTGTCCTGCACAAGCCTGCGGGAGCCTCGGAGTGGTCTTCCGTCTCGGGTTACGGGTGGAGTAGGCCGGACGGATGTTGAGCGCGTCGAACGCCGTAGCCCGTTCGGAGTGGACGTATGACGGCGCAGGCCGGACCACAGGGGAGAATCAGTCCGTCTCCGGTACGCAGCTGTCGGCGCTTCTCAGTTGGAAGCGCGACGCCTCCGGCCTCGCCACCAACACAGAGATGGCCGTCGGCCAGGGTGCAGTGGTCGTCTCCCGCTCGTTTGACTCGGCGGGCCGGTTGGCTTCTCAGACGGTCGCGCCTTCCGGATCTGCAGAACCCGTCACGTTCGCATACGGCTATTGCGGCTGGAACGGCCTGGTCGCGTCTGTCGGCAGGCGCGGCGTTGACAGCCGAAAACGCCTATGACATGCTGGACCGCGTGACGAACATCACCTACAGGACTTCGGGCGGCTCGACAGTCGGGGCGTTTGCGTACGCGTACGACGCCGACGGGCTGGTCACGCAGAAGGTCGAGGTCGGCCTTGGCGGCGCGGCCGTCACGCACGCCTACGGCTACGACGGCATCGGGCGGCTCGTGGCCGCAGACGGCGTGGCCTACACGTACGACCTGGCGGGCAACCGGCTCTCCCGGAGTGGCGCGGGCGTCCCGCCCGCGGCGTATTCTTACTCGCACAACCGGCTCGATGGCGACCTCTACGATGCGGCGGGATGCGTCACGAACATGTTCCGTAACGGCGTGGAGCTATCCCTCTCGTGGAACACGCAGGGACAGCTCGTCTCGGTCTCGACCAACAACGCGTTCGCCGAGTCCTACGTGTATGACGCCCTCGGCCGCCGCGTCAGCACGACGGACAAGGGCGGGACGGTCTATCACGTCTACGATGGCCACCAGTGCGCGGCGGACGTCGACGGATCGGGCCGTCCGCTCCGAACCTATGCCTGGGGGCCCGGGATCGACAATCTGCTGGCGATGACGGTGTATTCCTATCAGCCTAACAGCCCACAGCCTACAGCCTCTTCCTTCTTCGCGGTCAAGGACCATCTCGGCAGCGTGCATGCCCTTGTTGATGCGCAGGGCGAAATTGCTCAGACATTCACTTACGACGCTTGGGGAAACGCCTGCGTCTCAACTCCTAACTCCTCATTCCTAACTCCTGATTTCTCTTGCCGGTACTTGTTCCAAGGACGGGAGTACAGTGCTGCCACGGGGCTCTACAACTTCCGTGCGCGCTGGTACGATCCCGTGTCGGGGCGTTGGCTCAGCAAGGATCCCATTGGGTTAGAGGGCGGGCTGAACCTGTATGCGTTTTGTGGTGACGATCCGGTGAATTGGCGGGATCCGTGGGGGTTGGAAGCACAGAATGATGAAAAGAAAACCAACAATGTTCCGCCAATAGAGATCGGTGGCGGTGTGAATCCTCCCAAAGACTGGCCACGTCCCGGAGGAAAGTGGAAATGGGATAAAGGTTCCGGGAGGTATAGAAAAGGTGAAAAATATCGCAAATGGCACGATGGTCATGGTCCAGGGCATTGGGATGAAGAAGATCGGGATGGAAGCAACCACGAAAACATTTATCCAAACGACCCACGCTTTCTTATTCCTTTCGGAGTTGGATTGGGAGCCGGGCTTGGTGGAGGCGCGGCTCTGATGCCGTCAACTCCTTTTCCGAGAGGTAGTGGTGGCGGTGGTGGCCAGTTATTATCACCGAGCTATCTGTATTAAACATGATGTTCAGAAGGAGGCAGAGAAATGAAACAGTACAAAATCAAATGGCCTAAACCCAGTGGAAAATTGGCGATTTATCCGTCTATCGAGAATGGGCAGATATGTGAAGTCAACATCATCGGAGATCCTGAAGGATTGCGGTATCTGGCTTCGGTGTTGCGGGTGGTTGCTGAGGTCGACCGAGAAAAGTGTTCGATACCTTCCGGTGCATATGTTCATTTGCATCTCAGACCGGAATGCGAGCTGATCGACTATTCCTCGTCTGTCATGATTAGTCGTGCCGATGAAAAAGGTTCTGGGGCGTTGATGAAAATTTTCGACGAGTAATCCAGTAACCGTTTAGCGGATTCCGGCCTGCTTATGAGGAGTCGGTTTTAGACAGACCCTCCGGGTCGTAGAGCGCGTCGAGCGGGGTGTCGCCGGCCTTGAGCAGGACGGTTTTGATCCGTTCGAGCGGGTCCCTGCCGTGGCGTTTCGCGGTGGTGATGAGCGAGAGGTTTGT
>CAZOIS010000195.1:0-7771 GCA_964579865.1 uncultured Lentisphaeraceae bacterium
CGTTTCTATATAAAGAAACACCAAACAGAGGGCATCAGGCGAAACGGACGATGCCTCGGGGTCAGAAAGTCATGATTTACGCGAACAACACGACGAGGTATTGGCGCTGGCGGAGTCGCTCTTGGCGAAGCCGGTGACGGAGTTGTGCGCGATATCAGACTGAATCAAGCGAACGGAAACCGGCGGCTTCAAGCGAACCCGGTTTCCGTTTTGTTTTACCACCCAGACGTTTTCAGCTACATTGGAGATCACTATGTTACTCGATACGTTTCCTTCACACGAAAATTTCCGCGAGCACTTACGGTCGGCCACCGTCGTGCCGGTGGGTGCGAAAATCCTTGCGGACACCGAAACACCTGTCTCGGTCTTGTCCCGTTTCGCCCATGAAAACCCCAACGTTTTCCTGCTCGAAAGCGCGGAGGGCGGCGAGCAATGGGGCCGCTACAGCTTCATGGGCATCTCGGCCCGCGCCAACATCACCGTATACAGGAACGACGTCGTGATCCGCCAAGGCATCAGCGAAAAGCGTATCGCCCACGAGGGGGACCCGCTCGCCGTGCTGCGTTCGATCATGAAGCCCTACACCCTCGCGGAACTTCCCGGACTGCCGCGTTTCTGCGGGGGACTCGTGGGATATTTCGCCTATGAGATGATCCACTTCTTCGAGCCGCGCGTGCCGAACACGTTGCCGTCGGAACGCCCGATGGCCGAGTTCATCATTCCCGACACCCTGCTGATCTTCGACAACACCGCCCATACGCTGGCCGTGCTCGCCCTCGCGTTCAAAGGGGACGAAGACGATGACAAACTCTATGATGCGGCGGTCGCGCGCGTACAGGAAATTCTCGAGGTGCTGGCCAAACCCGCCGACGTGGCCATGCACCTCAACAGGCGCACCGTCAAAATGCCCGAGCCCGTACACGGGCCGGACTACTACAAGGGCATGGTCGAGAAGGTCAAGAAGCACATCTATGAAGGCGACATCATCCAGTGCGTGGTCTCGCAGAGCTTCGTCGGCCCCGCGCCGGACGACCTCGTCAGCCTGTACCGCGCGCAGCGCTACGTCAACCCCTCGCCCTACCTGTTCTTCCTGAAGTCGCAGGGCTGCACATTGATCGGGTCCTCGCCGGAGACCATGATCCGCCTCGACAACCGCACCGCCTGCCTGCGCCCGATCGCGGGCACGCGTCCGCGCGGCAAAACCGAGCAGGAGGACCGTAAGAACGCCGACTCGATGCTTCAGGACGAAAAGGAACGCGCCGAGCATCTGATGCTGGTGGATCTCGGCCGCAACGAGCTCGGCCGCGTCGCGCTGCCCGGCACCGTGCAGGTCACCGATCTCATGATCGTCGAGCGCTATTCGCACGTGATGCACCTCGTCTCGAACATCACGGCCGACATCGAGCCTCAGTATGACGCCTTCGATCTCTTCAAATCGTCCTTCCCTGCCGGCACACTGAGCGGCGCGCCGAAAATCCGCGCCATGGAGCTCATCGCGGAGTTGGAGGACGAACCGCGCGGCCCCTACGGCGGCGCGGTCGGCTACGTGTCGTTCGACGGCAACATGGACTTCGCCATCTGCATCCGCACCGCGATCGCCGAACACGGACGGCTCACGATCCGCGCGGGCGCAGGCATCGTCGCCGACTCAGATCCGGAGTACGAATACCGCGAGACCGTCAACAAGGCGGGGGCCATGGCCCGATCCATCGAACTGCTCAAACTGGTCCAGGAAAAAGAGACCAAGATCAAACGCGCCTAACCCACGGAGACTGCCATGATTTTGATGATCGACAACTACGATTCGTTCACTTACAACCTCGTGCAGTACCTGCGCGAAATGACGCCCGACGTGACGGTCTATCGCAACGACGCGATCACCGTCGGACAGATCGTCGACATGGCGCCCTCCGCCATTGTGATCTCGCCGGGGCCGGGACGCCCCGAGAACGCGGGCGTCTCCTGCGACGCCATCCGGGCCTTCGCGGGCAAGGTTCCCCTGCTCGGCGTCTGTCTCGGCCACCAGGCCATGGGACTGACCTTTGGCGCCACAATCACATACGCAAAGCGGCTGATGCACGGCAAAACCTCGGACATCACCTGCGACGGCGAAGGCATCTTCAAGGGGCTCGGCGACCGGCCCTTCAAAGCCATGCGCTACCACTCGCTGGTCATCGACCGCGCGACGCTGCCGGCCTGCCTGAAGGTCACGGCCGAATCGGAGGACGGCGAGATCATGGGCATCCGCCACACGGAGCATCCGGTAGCCGGCATCCAGTTCCACCCCGAATCGATAATGACCCCGGTCGGGAAAAGGATCCTGCGCAATTTCCTCAAACTCGCCAACGTCTAGGTGTTCCGCATGAACTTCGCCACTCTGCTGAAAAAACTCATCGCCCGCCAGAACCTGACGGAAAACGAGGCCTTTGACGCCGTCACGGCCATCCTGGCCGGCGAATTGACGGAAGGTCAAATCGGCGCATTTCTCGCCACGCTCGCGGCCAAAGGCGAGACGGTCGACGAGATCTCGGCTGGCGCCCGCGCCATGCGCGCCGCAGCGACGCGCATCCAGTCGCTCAACGCCAACACGCTCGACACCGTGGGGACCGGCGGAGACGGCGGCATGACCTTCAACATCTCCACAACGGTCGCCTTCGTGGCCGCGGGCGCGGGCGCGACCGTCGCCAAGCACGGCAACCGCGCCAGCTCAGGCAAAAGCGGCAGCGCAGACTGTCTGGAGCAACTGGGGCTCAACCTGAACGCGGCACCCGAGATCATGGAGCAGGCGCTCAACGAGATCGGCATCACCTTCCTGTTCGCGCCGTCCTTCCACAAGGCCATGCGCTTCGCCGGGCCGGTGCGCAAACAGCTCGGCGTGCGCACCCTTTTCAACCTGCTCGGCCCGCTCACCAACCCCGCCGGCGCCCCTTGCCAGCTCATCGGCGTCTTCGCGCCGGAGCTGACGGAAACCTTTGCGGAAGTGCTCAAAAAGATCGGCTCGCGGCGCGTGCTCGTGGTCCACGGCCACGACGGCATGGACGAAATCACGCTCACCACCACCACCCGCTGTTCCGAGCTCAAAGACGGCAAGGTCAAAACGTACGACATCGACCCCCTGAATTATTTCGACGACCTCTGCACGAGCGCCGATCTGGAAGGCGGAACGCCGGCCGACAACGCCGCCATCACGCGCGCGATCCTGAAAGGCGAAACGCAAGGCCCGAAACGCGACATTGTGCTCCTCAACGCGGCCGCGTCCCTGCTCGCGGCGAACCACGTCGCAGACCTGAAAGAGGGCCTGCGGAAGTCCGCAGAATCGATCGACTCCGGCGCGGCCTATGACCGTCTCGAACGCCTCATCGCCTTTTCAAAACTATGACCTTCCTCGACAAAATACTGGATGCCAAACGCGCGGACCTCGTTCGGGCGAAATCGCTTGTGCCGCAGTCCACGCTTGAACGGCTGGCCGAGGCGCCCCGCGTCACACGGGGGTTCCGCGCCGCGCTCGACAAGCCCGGCGTACGCGTCATCGCGGAGATCAAGCGCGCCTCGCCGTCGCGGGGCGATATCCGGGCCGATCTCGATCCCGCCGCGACTGCCCGTGCCTATGCGGCCGGGGGTGCGGCCGCGCTCTCCGTACTCACGGAACCGACGTATTTCAAAGGGTCGCCCGAGGATCTCCGCCAGGCGCGAGCGGCCGTCGGAATCCCGGTCCTGCGCAAAGATTTCATCATCGACCCCTACCAGGTCTACGAGACTGCCGCGATGGGCGCTGACGCGATGCTGCTGATCGTCCGCATCCTCGACGACCAGACCTTGAGCGCCTTGTACGGATTGGCGCACTCGCTGGGGCTCGACGTGCTGACCGAAATCTTCGATGAGCGGGACGCCGCACGGGCCAACGCGCTCGGCGCGACGCTGATCGGCATCAACAACCGCGACCTCGCCCACTTCAAGACCGATGTCTCGCACGCCTCGCGGCTCGCGACGCACCTGCGCGCCGGCACGTCCATCGTCGCCCTCAGCGGCATCCATTCGGACGAGGACATCCGGCAGACGTTGTCGGGCGGCATCCGCCGTTTCCTCATCGGCGAGGCTCTTGTGCGCCAGCCCGACCCGACCGCCACTCTGCGCGGTTGGACAGCGCAGGGCGCTGCCACAGAGGCCCGCTCCGACACAGGAAACGCGAACCTCGCCAATCTCAAGATCTGCGGCATCACCACACGCGAAACCGCCCGCTTCTGCGCTGATCACGGCGTGGGCGCGCTGGGCGCGGTCTTTTTCCCGAAAAGTCCGCGCCATGTCTCTCCGGAGCACGCCCGCCGGATGTTCGAAGGCCTGCCCGACCGTGTCGCACGCGTCGGCGTGTTTGTCGACACGCCCTCCGAGGAGCTGATCGCCGCCGCCCGCACGGCGGGCCTAGACACCGTACAACTGCACGGCAACGAGTCTCTTGACACCGTCACGGCCGCGCAAAAGGCGGGCTTCCGCGTGATCAAAGTCGTGAAAATCACCGGCACCGCCTTGGTCGAAACGGCCCAGAGCCTTCCTCTTTCTGCCGGCATTCTGGTAGAATGCGGCCTCGGAACATTGCCCGGCGGCAACGGTGCCGCTTGGCAATGGGCCGACGCGGCGCCGTTGGCCGGCCTGCGCCCTTTCGCGCTGGCGGGCGGACTGACGCCGCAGAACCTGGAACAAGCCGCCGCGCTATCCGGCGCGAGCGCTTGGGACCTCAGTTCCGGCGTCGAAACCGCGCCGGGGATTAAAGACCATGAAGCCATTCTGAAACTGACCGACAACCTGCGCCGATGGTGTCCCTCCCACCAGCCTTCTTTCTGGAAACCGTAAGGGCGGGCACATCTCCGCCTCCGCACCCGAAGCATTTGAAACCTCTAACCAACAAAGACTTATGAACTGTCCAAGACTTGAAAACGTCAACATCAAATCGGTGGTTCTGCTCGCCACCCCGCACGAATTGCAGAACGCCGTGCCGCAGACGCCGACCACGCTGAACACCGTGATCAAGGGGCGCGAAAGCATCGAGCACATTCTCGACGGCGATGACCCGCGTCTGCTGGCCGTGGTCGGCCCCTGTTCGATCCACAACCTCGAAGCCGCCGAAGAATATGCGATGCGGCTCAAGATCTTGAGCGACGAAATCTCCGATGCCATTTGCGTGGTCATGCGCGTGTACTTCGAGAAACCGCGCTCCGTGCTCGGCTGGAAAGGCCTGATCAACGACCCCTACATGAACGACACGTTCCACATTGAAGAGGGAATCCGCATGGCACGCCACTTCCTTGTGCGCGTCGCGGAAATCGGCCTGCCGGCCGCCACCGAAGTGCTGGACACGCTCATGCCGCAGTACATCGGCGACCTCATCTCATGGTCGGTGATCGGCGCGCGCACGGCCGAGGCCCAGACCCACCGCGAGATCGCCAGCGGCATCTCCACGCCGGTGGGCTTCAAGAACGCCACGGACGGTTCGTTCTCGGCCGCCGTCAACGGCATGCGCGCCGCCATGGGTCCGCACCACTTCCTCGGCGTCACCGAGGACGGCCTGCCGGCCGTTTTCAGCACCACTGGCAACTCCTATCCGCACATCGTCCTGCGTGGCGGGAAGCAGCCGAATTTCGACGCGGCGAGCATTGCTTCCTGCGAAGATGAACTGCGCGCTGCCCATCTGCCGCTCCACATCATCGTAGACTGCAGCCACGGGAATTCCGACAAGAAGCCGGAACGGCAAGGCTTAGTCCTCAAAGACATCCTGACGCAGATCGAAAACGGCAACCGCTCGATCCGCGGGTTCATGTTGGAAAGCCACCTCGAATGGGGCGCACAGCCCATGGCGAAGGATCCCAAGGACCTGCGCCCAGGCCTCTCGGTCACCGACGCGTGCATCGACTGGGCCACGACCGAAACACTTCTGCGTGAAGCGCATGACCGCTACGCGGCCGTGATCGCGAAACGCACCACCAAGTGACCATCCGTTACAACCCAACGCGACGCACTATGAAAACACCATCGCTTATCAATCAATACCCCGACAAGAACGGGCACTTCGGCTTCTACGGCGGACGTTTCGTCGGCGAGACGCTGATCTCCGCACTGCAGGATCTCGAAGCCGCGTGGAACGAGGCGAAAAACGACCCCGCCTTCATGGGCGAGTTCCGTTCGATGCTGACGAACTATGCGGGACGTCCTACGCCGCTGGACTTCGCCGGGCGGCTCTCGGACCACATCGGCGGCGCACGCATCTACCTCAAGCGCGAGGACTGCGCGCACACCGGCGCGCACAAGATCAACAACGTCGTGGGCCAAGGTCTTCTCGCCCGCCGCATGGGCAAGAAAAACGTGATCGCCGAGACCGGCGCGGGGCAGCACGGCGTCGCCACGGCCACGATCGCCGCCCGCTTCGGCATGTCCTGCAAAGTCTTCATGGGCACCGAAGACGTGCGCCGCCAGGCACCGAACGTTTTGCGCATGCGCCTGCTCGGCGCGGAAGTCGTGCCGGTCACCTCCGGCACCAGCACGCTCAAGGACGCCATGAACGAAGCGCTGCGCTACTGGGTCGCCGAAGTGGAAGACACCTATTACGTCATCGGCACCGTCTCGGGGCCCCACCCCTACCCGGCCATGGTGCGCGACCTGCAACGCGTCATCGGCGACGAAGCCCGCCGCCAGATGCTGGAACAGGTAGGCAAGCTGCCGGACCTGCTGGTCGCCTGCGTGGGCGGCGGCAGCAACGCCATGGGGCTGTTCTATCCGTTCCTCGACGATCCGTGCGCCATGTTGGGCGCGGAAGCCGCAGGCGAAGGACTCGATACGCCACACCACGCGGCGTCGATCACCGGCGGATCGCCCGGCACCCTGCACGGCGCCATGACCTATCTGCTGCAGAACGACGAGGGGCAGATCCAAGAGGCATGGTCGATCTCGGCCGGGCTCGACTACCCGGGCGTCGGGCCCGAGCACGCGCTGCTGCACGACCTCGGCCGCGTGAAATACGACGGCATCACCGACCGCGAAGCCGTCGAGGCGTTCAAGCTGCTCTGCAAGTACGAGGGGATCATCCCCGCGCTGGAGAGCTCGCACGCCCTCGCGGCCGCCATCAAGGAGGCCAAGCAGCGGCCCAAGGACCAGGCGATCCTGGTCTGCATCTCCGGCCGCGGCGACAAGGACCTCGACCACATCACCGCCTACATGAAGGCCCACAACCTGTAAGGGCGACCGGCCGGTCGCCCCTACGAACCCTGAACTCCGAACCTTGGCTACTCTTATGAACCGCATTGATCAGACTTTCAAGACGCTTGCCGCCGACGGCCGCAAAGCCCTCGTCGCCTATCTCACCGCGGGCGACCCCGACTTCGACACCAGCCTCCAGATCCTCCGCACCGCCTGTGCCTCCGGCGTAGACGTGCTCGAAATGGGGGTGCCGTTCTCGGACCCGACGTGCGACGGCCCCGTCATCCAGATGGCTTCGGACCGAGCCCTGAAAGCCGGCATGACCCTGTCGAGAAGCATCCGGCTCGCGGCCGAACTGCGCAAGACGGTGCAGACGCCCATTGTGCTCTTCAGCTATTACAACCCGTTTTTCAAATACGGACTGGACCGCGTCGCGAAAGAGGCAGCCGAAGCAGGCGTGGACGGACTGCTCGTGGTAGACCTGCCGCCGGAAGAGGCCGGGCCGCTCTCCGACGCGCTCAAAGGCAAGAACATTCACCTGATCCGCCTTGCGGCGCCGACCTCCAAACCCGAGCGTATCCGCATG
>CAZOIS010000196.1:0-7728 GCA_964579865.1 uncultured Lentisphaeraceae bacterium
CATTGTGGCGAGCGAGCCCATCGCCTACACGGTGCGAAAAGAAGATCCGGCCCTGACGCGTTATTTCGCTTTGCTGGGAATGAACGACCCGTTATGCCTGTTTACCAAAAACTATGACCGCATGTGCGCGGTCACCGGCAAGTGGACCGGGCTGGAGGTGCCGCAGCAGGACAAAGGGGATTACCTCAAACTGACGTTGTCGGAGACCGCTTTGCCCACCATCGGCGCGAACGGTTTTGTTTTCAGACGGTCGCTGCTGGAGCATGTGTCGTGGAAGCCCTATTTCTTCGACATCGATGTGATGCACCAGGCAGTCCGGGCCGGGTTCCCGCATGTGGCGAAGGTCAAGACCGGCATCGTCCACCTTTACTGTGAGCGGCTGGCGGACTTCACGCGCAAGCAGCGGCGCCGGATCAAAGACTTTCTTTATTTCGCACAGGAGAAGCAGCGGACGTATCCGTGGGACCGCCAAAAGAAGTCGGGAATCGTGCTTTTTTGCCTGGCGACGGTGTTGGTGGTGCCGCTCCTGGTCCAGATGTCGCGCGGTTTTCTGCGTAAACCGGACCGCGCGTGGCTGTTCCATGTTCCGGTGTGCTGGATCACGCTTTGGATGTACGGCGCGGCGACCTTGCGGAAAGCGCTGGGATTCAAACAAGCCCCCGTGAAGCGCGACTCTTGGCAGTCCAAGACCTGAGCGTTTGGATTGCGTGTGTTTCAGTGTGTTGCTATGATTCGTTTGTGATGCGCATGGACAAAACAAATCGTCCGGTTATTGCCATTAATTACTATTTCAATTCGGACGAATTGAAGAACAGAATCTTTGCGCCGGAGTGCCGCACGGGTAAAGCCCAAGGGTTGAAGGCCTTCAGAGCCTTCATGAATGCGAGAGGGGCCGAGGTCGTCACGCTGGACACGGTTGATTTTCAAGACCCGAACGTGAAGCACGTGTTGTATTTCGAATATAACTGGAGGCTGTTGCGTTCCGATCCGTTTCTGCGCAAGATCCCTCGCGAAAAACGCGCCCTGGTTCTGCTTGAGCCCGCCAACATCAACCCGTCTCTGTATTACACTGGGCTTCTGCGCGACCGGTTCCATACCGTTTTCACGTGGGACCTCAATCTCCTCCGCAAGAATCCGGGGTACTCGCAGATCAATGTGCCCGTGGGGGCGGAGCCTCGAACGTATCGCGAAAACCCGTTCGGAGACATTCCGTTCGAGGACAAGCGTTTTCTTGTCGCGGTGAGCCGCAACCGCTGGAGCTACATGCCGCAGTCGACCTACCCGGTCCGGAAGCGCGCCTACCGTTATTTCGAGCGCGCCTTTCCTGATCGTTTCGATCTCTATGGCATGGGGTGGAACGCCCCATGCATTTTTTACGAGAAGTGGCTCGGCTATCCCCGCTTCTCGTCTTGGCGCGGAGAGATTGATGATTCTTGGGACGCGAAAGTCCAGAAGATCGCGTCCTACAAGTTCGCGCTCTGCTTTGAAAACAACGCCTCTGAGCCAGGGTACATCAGCGAGAAGATCACGGACTGTTTTTG
Source organism: uncultured Lentisphaeraceae bacterium (assembly GCA_964579865.1). GTDB lineage: Bacteria > Verrucomicrobiota > Kiritimatiellia > RFP12 > UBA1067 > DAOPZC01. Next base: position 1,542 of record CAZOIS010000196.1, read on the forward strand.
TGCCCGCTGCGTACCAGTCTATTATGGATCGAAAGGGATCGAGACGTTGATCCCCCGCGACGCGTGGATCGATCTCCGCGAGTTCCGAAGTTTTGCCGCGCTGGGCACTTATCTCAGCGGCATGGATGAGGCGCAATATAACCGCTATATTGCGGCGATTGACCGGTTCATGCGCAGCGATCGCCTCGAGTTCTTTTCAACGGAGCATTTTTACGGTGCTATCGCGGATCGCTTGGGTTTTTTCCGAAAGAACACGAAATTTGATTGATGTCATCAGACGAGGATCACTATGAAATTGACAATCGGCCTGCCAACATACAACCGTTGCAAATTTATCAATGACGCGCTAGACAGTGTGATGTCGCAGGTCATGGCGCTTGATGACGTAGATGTGTTGGTGGTGGACAATGCATCAACCGATGGAACGGCGGATGTCGTGCGAATGTATCAGAAACGATTCCACGAAAAAATCACATACCGCAAGAACGAACGGAACATTGGTTTTTCGGCTAACGTTGACACGGTTGTAAAAGCCTCGGATGGTGATTACGTGCTTATCCTTAGTGATGACGATGCGCTGGAGGCGGGTGCCGTCAAGTACGTTCTTGATATACTTTCAAATCATAGTGTTGTTGCTTTGTTTCTTGGGGTAGAGCCTTGGAGCCGTGATTTGTCGGCTCCACTGCGGAATCTCGATGTCGTAAATGTGCCAAATGGCAAAGCCTATGATAATGGTCCGGAGTACGTGGCTGAAGAAAGGGCATTCCCGCCGGGGTGCATTTCGGGATACGTTGTGAACAAAGAAGCGTGGATAAGTTCTGCTGCATTGGATTTTAGCGCAACACTTGTCGTCCATGTTTTAGCTGTTTTAAGAATGGCAAGAAGTTCTCCCATTTACGCGTCTCGCTTTCCTCATGTCAGGTTTAGGATTGAAAACGAGGTGCCTGATACGACGATTTATGGCACTCCGTTGGGCCTCTTCAGGCACCGTTTGGAGCCGCTGGAGGGTTTGTGTTCTGCGTGTGTCGGTTACCCTGCGGAGACCTTGCGCATTCTGCGGAAGAATGCGATGCGCACCATAATCTACCATTTGGTGGCCGATGACAATCGAGGTGTTGACTTTAAGGAACTCGAAAAACGCATTGTTGTTGCCATCGGACGGTTTGATATGTACACGCTTATGGTGTCTGTGTTGATCCGGTTGCCAGCATTTCTATTGCATATATGCAGATCGGTTATGGAGAACGCAAGAAAACGGGGGTGGTTATGAAAGAGATATCCACAAACTTACACGGCGTGTATGTCATTGAACATGGTTTTGTCAAGATCGACCGGGGTGTGTTTGCCAAAAACGATCCCAAGCAGCGTCTTCTTTTCAAACTGCGCGGAGTGCGTATTTTGCGAGAACAACTGCGGCAAGCATCATTTGGTTGTGATATTTGGCATGCGTATCCTGACGACATTTGGCCAGAGGCGACGATGTTGGGGTTCCTTGGTTCTATCGTGGAAAGCTATTCTTTGAGGGAAATGGCGAATGTGTTTGAAGAGAGCACTAGCTTTGCCTAGCCGTAGGGGGACTCGTCCGCAATGTCTGTGCGATGTCATGATCCCATGGGATGGTGCGCTTCCCGTGTTGCCCGGGCTGGCGGCCGAAGGTGCCCTTGCGTTTGGGGCTGACTCGTCTTTGGTCGGCAACGCAACATGCTGCAGGCGGCGCTGTAACGGTCCCTGCAAACGAGGGGGGCGCAGTGAACCCTGATCCGGTGCTGGAGTGGCAGACGCGAAACTTGCCCGCTTTGAAAAGACTTTCCTTCAGCCCGCCTTGTAGTCGGGACGTTACCCTTTTTACTCATTGGCTCTGGGGAGACGAAAGGTTTGATTCGTTGCTGGACAGTTTGCTGGCCGCGATCCTGATGGCATGGCGTTTCTGTGGGCGGCTTCCGGTTGCGCTGATCGTGAACCGGGTCACGCCGGCGCTGCAAAAACTGTCCGCGGAGTGGGAAATCCGCTTGGAAGTTGAGCCCCATCTGCGGGGGGGCGGCGGGAACGCGCGCGACCTCAACCGTGACGCGATCCTGAACCTGTCGACCAGGTTTGAAACGGAATACGTGCTGTCGTTTCAGAATCACGCCTTTCCGCTTCGTGCGGGGCTCGAAGAATTTTTGGGGAAGTACGACTACATCGGGGCACCTTGGACGTTTGGCAAGGACGACTGGATTACGCGTTTTCTGCTGCGCCATCGCGGCGATGTGGGGAACGGGGCCTTTACGCTCAGGTCGCGCCAGCTTTGCGAGACGGTCGCCTGGTATTACCGGCGCAAGTACAAATGGTTGCCGCATTGTTACCTGGTGATCGACGACTATTTTATTGGGAAGACGTTGCCGTCTTTCGAAAAACGCTTTCGTGACACAATACGGATTGCCTCGCCAGAGGTTGCGGCCACGTTCTCGCTTGAGGATAATGTGGCACTGCACGAGTCCATCCATGCGAATCCGTTCGGGTTTCATGGCCCCCGAGCTTTTTCGCAGTTGTTGCGCGAGGGCAAAGTGTCCGACGTAAGTTCGGACACGTAACGGCCCTGTGCGGCTCGTCTCTGTGGCGTTGAACGGATAAAAAAAGGCCGGAGCGTTTTATGCTCCGGCTCCTTTTTTGTACTGAACATTAACGAGGTCGCGGGTCAGCGCGGTAACGCCTCGAGCGTCGCGGGATACGACCGTTTGAAGTTGTAGGGCTTGACGAGGGGATCGTTGTCCGGGACGAGGCAGTAACCCGATCCGGCCTGTTCTTCTTCAAACGCATCGCCCCGGACGGGGGTGATCACGCCCGCGTAGAGCACCTGCTCCTTCTTGTGCTGCAGGCGTCCGTTGGGCAGCCGATAGTCGTAATAGACGTAGAACGTGCCACGGAAGACCCCCGTCAGCGGAGAGAAGTTCAGCGAGGCCAGCGCGCTGTTCGGCCCGCCGTATACGTACCCGCCGGCCGTGAGCTGCGGTGCCGTGCCTTTCTCGATGACCATGCCGGCGGCGGAAGCCGTCACGCCGAGGTCGACGGGGAGCGCCTCGGCGACGAAGTCCACGCTGCCCCCCGTGAAAAAGTAGGGAGCCGGGCCGACCTCGACTCCGAACCTGTAGGCCGGCGCGAGTGCGGGCGGCTTCACGTAAATGCCGCCGCAGACGTCCAGCAGTTCCGCGAAGTCGGTCGGCCAACCCTTGCCCTGCTCCCAGCGCAGCACCCAGCCCAACTCCCGGTCTGTGACGACCGCGCGGGTCTCGGGGTTGATCCAGAGCAGGCCGCCGATCCACCCCTTCTTTGTTAAGAAGGGCACGAACACCGGCACACAGACCCATCCGTCGGCGTCGGCGAACAAGAGAGCGCGGCTGGACATCGACAGGCTCGTGCCGTCAGCCAGGACGCCGGCCACTTTCGCTGAGCCGCCCGCGCCGATCTGGAGCGTCAGGTAGCCGGTCCCCTGGGGAGCCGCGTCGGCGGCCCCGAGTGCGAGCGCCTCCAGCACCGGCAGCGACGCCGTGTAATAGCCTGTGAAGACGGACAGGGCGGTCTGCGCCTCGGCGTCGGATCTGTCTTTGAAGCGGTTTCGCGCACCGTCGAGCGTCAGCGTCTCGTTGCCCAGCTTGCCGCCCGCGAGCGAGCCCCAGATGCGGTTCTGGCGCACGTGGAGGTCGAGCCGCTCGCCGCCTTTCAAAATCACGGTCGAGCTGCAGGTCCCGTCGCCCTCGTCAACGCTGCTCCATGCGCGCGAGTTGAAAGCGAAGATTCCGTTCTGGGTGACCGCCTTCGCAGTGAACTTCCCGGCCAGCGAGGTGATGTTCAGGGTGAACGTGCCGCGGACGGAGATGGCGGAGTGATCGCCGAAGGCCTGCTCCGCGAAGAGGTAGCCGTCATAGCCACCGGTGCCGCTGAACAGGTCGTCGTGCGCGGGGTCGGAGAGATAGGCCGGCTCCGTCCAGCGCGCGTGCAGCGTGTGGTTGGCTGGCGTTGTTACCAAAGACGTAGCAGTAATAGGATGACCTTCTTCGGTAAACCACCCATCAAACATCGGTTTGACTCGTGTTGAAAACGGCGGTGTTGGCGATGGCAACAAACCATAAGCCTTGCCAAACGTTACTGTCTGGCTTAAGGGGTGTACCTCACCTCCGTTGGGATCGAAGGCAACCGTAATGCTTAATGCGTATTCATATGCGCCAAAATCGATCGTTTGGTTGAGGATTCGATCCTGTCCTTCAATATCATGGGATGTTGTTGAAAATAAGTTGTGGCCATTGTCGCGGCATGAAGAATTGGGGGTTAGGTGAAAATCACCGTTCAAGGGATCAACAAAACCAGGTGAGTTGGAGACCCATGATGCGTCCGAATCGCTGGCATAGCAATTACTGAATGGAAAATCAGTTGCCGTATTATCGCAAATAATGCAATTGAAGGACCTGTCCGAGGCCGACCCTCCGCCAGCCGTAGCTGCATTTTTCGTTAGTGTTGAGGAAAGAAGGTTGCAGTCCCATGATCCGCCGCCATGCTGAATCGCGGTATTTTTCCACAGTACACAATTGTTTACCCTGCCGTTTGCTGTCCCGCCACCCGATGTTGCCTTACAGTTTTCAATAATGGAATTTCGGATTTCCGCATCAAGAGCGAATCCTGCCATGCAGACTCCGCCACCGCGATGTTCAAATGGGTGCGGATATGCAGGGTTTGCAAGCGTGGCACCGTCTTTAAGGGTAAAACCGTCAAGTAAACCCTTGCTCATAAACACACATCTTACAGCAGATGGCAAACTAAAGTGCGAAGACCCTGAACCTTCAATAATAGTTGTCTTGGCTCCGTTCACACTTTGAACCGTAATTTGATTTGTTATGACGACTCGATTGCGAAGAGTATACCCGGGAAGCACTGTTGTACCAATATTGTATACACCGTTTGTTACAATAACCCGGTCTCCGTCAATAGTGAGGTCAATCGCGGCCTGCATAGTTTTTTTTGCTGTAAGCCACGAAGAACCGTCACCCGAATCATCCGGGCGAGCGGCGTCAACAAAAAATATGCGAGATTCGCCGATATTAACGTCAGGAATGTGTTTAGAAGATCCATGCTCAAATGCGCCGAAATCGACTCTATTGGTGTATATCCTTGTATTCCCATCCAGGTCGCAAGGTCCCAGTGCGTAGAAGTTGTCGCCGGTGTCGCGACAAGGAGAGCTGTTGTTTAAATGAAAATCGTTGTTTTCGGCGTCCACGAAAAGTGGGTTGCTTGTTGTCCATGATGACGCCACATCTGAGTCATGATAGTTGTTTGAACTTCCGTTAAGGAGAGTGTTCCCCCAGATAATGCAATTATACGACCATCCGAGGACTGTGCCGCCACCTAAACCAGCCGTGTTTTTCGACATCGTGCAATTAATGGAAGCGCACTCCCATGTTGCTCCCCCATGTTGAACCGCGATGTTATTGTGAAGCAATGAGTTGGAAATCCTTCCTTTTGCCGCTCCTCCTCCAGAGGTGGCTTTGCAGTTGACAATGATTGAATTTTTGAGGGCCGCACCCATGGATGGCGCCACCATAAATATCCCGCCGCCTTGGTGGTCAAAAGGGCTTGTGTATGTTGGGTGAGCGAGCGTGGCACCGTTAATTAATGAAAAACCTTCGAGAGATCCTCTACTCATATACACACACCGAATGGCGTTTTCTGTGCCAAAGTGTTCGGAGCCAGAACCTTCAATGAAAGTTGTATTTGCACCATGAATGCTTTTGACGACGATGTCATTAGTAATAACGACACGATTCGCAAGCGTAAAACCAGGTGTGATTCGCGAGCCCTGATTATAGATGCCGCTTGTGACAAGAACGGTGTCTCCGCTTGTGGTCAGATCTACTGCAGCTTGGATGGTTTTTTTTGCGGTCACCCAGCTTGTTCCTGCACCATTATCGTCGGGACGGCTTGCGTCGACAAAATAGGTGGTTGCAAAGAGATGACTGGCGGCGAAGAGAGCAACGCCGTGTATGGCCTGACGCAATGAAGTAGTCATATCGTCTCCAATATGAATAAGTTATGTTTAGACTTTTTCATCGTATATGGCTTTGTTGATCTTTGCAAGGCGAAAATCATATATATTTAGCAGTTCGCGTTGCCTCAAAATAAACGACACCGAAAAGTTTTCGGGCTTGGGCAGCTGTTT
>CAZOIS010000197.1:0-7704 GCA_964579865.1 uncultured Lentisphaeraceae bacterium
GCGTCGAATGCCGCCGTCACCACCAGATCGACCTGAGAGGTCGCACCGCTGGTCTTGACGAGGTTCGACACGGCGGCTCCAACGGGAACTGCGCCCGAATACCGCCAACTGTTCCAACAATTCCCGTTCTGATCCGGGGACGGCGCCGCATGGCCCTTCGACTCGTCCGCCGGGCCGAAGTCGACGAACATGCGATCTGCACCGCGGAGCTCGCCTGGAAAAGCTTCGCTCACGACGGCCGCGACGGTCCCGGTGCATTCGGAACGTACCCGAAAGGCCGTCGTAAAGGAGTGAACCGGATCTTTGGGGGCAAACCGTATGGGATCGTGAACGGCCGCGTCCCGCGTGATCTGGGCATATCCGTCTTCCTCGCCGACAGGGCTGGGCCGTCCGGTCTTGCCGAGCCGGACCGCATCGAAGAGCGACGGAACGATCGCGCAGAACATCTCCTTGTGCCCATAGGCATTGGGGTGTCCTGAATCGGTGTTGCATCCTTGAACCCAGTGCCCTTTTCCGTCATCAACCGCACCGAGAAAATTGGCGCTGGGAAGATCATACGTGTTGAGCAGGAGATTCATGGCCTTCAGATAAGCATACTCTGAAGCGGAGTAGCTGTTGTGCGGATAACATAACCCGGTCATCGCATACATGCCGTTGACGCGCACACGCCCGATGAGATTCGTCAGCCCGGCACGAAACGTTTCAGAGACCGCGGCGGGATCTGGCGCTCCCGCTAGCCCCTCGTCGGAAAGCGAAAGACCGAGCAAAACCTGATCGGGATCGGCGGGCAGGACCGCCGTGTCAAACGTGTCCAGAATGTTGGTCGTGCCGTCGCTGCTGAGCGAGAGATTCGTCACGCCCCACCCCAACGGCGCAAGACAGGCGGCAAGCCGTCCCGCATAGCCCAACGCGTATGAACCGCCGACCGTCCCGCCACCAGCGTTATACCCTTTGGCCACCCATGACCCCAGCACGGCAACAACCCCGTTTGTGTCGGAACGACCGAGAGCCGGAACCAAAAGGCATACAGCCAAAATGCCCGCATGACAGAGGAGACCGCACATCCAGACACGTTTACTCATGACGACCTCTTACCGCTTTTCGATAATCATCCCCGCCTGACACAGCCCAATTCTGCATGGCCGCATCTCAAATGCTGCCGTTCCCGGCATTTCTATTTCTACCGTCAATCGAACGGTAGCACCCTTCTCGATCTGAAACCACATACTATTGCGCATAAAAAACTTCACTTTTGCGCACACACCGCTTGCGTTCTCACCGTTTCCCGCGGTATATTGGCTGCGGCTAAGCAGACGATGGCCCTTCCGGCGCCCGGACGGGAAACACGTCGCACGCCGAAAAGCCAACCAAGACTTAACGCATGTCCAGGTTCCTCAAAAAAATTCCGCATGTGCTCGTCGCGATCTCGACCGTTTACAAAGCCAGGCGCGACAAACTGCAGGGCATTCTGAAATATGCGCAGCTCAACGGCCCCTGGGATGTTCAACTCCTGGAAGACCATCCCTACATCGCCAAGCTGGGATCCTTCAAACACTGGCACCCGGACGGCATCATCCGGGACGGAACCAATCCGTTGCCGCTTCCCGCCGTGCGCGCAAAAGGAATTCCGACTGTCCTGATCGACACCGCATCGTCTCAGCCTCGCGGTTACTCGATCGTGAACAACGATCCGCGGCAGATTTCCGGAGCCGTGGCGGATTACTACCTGCGCCAAGGGCTCAAGCAGTTCGCTTTTGTCGGCTCCGTCCCGGTGGCAGCCTGGTCCCAGTCGCGTTCCGAGGCCTATGTTGAGCGGCTCGCAAAAGCGGGCTACGCCTGCACCCTGTACAAACCGCGACACGCGAACGACTGGGGGCTCGAACAGGAATACATGTGTAATTGGCTGAAGGCGCTTCCCAAGCCATGCGGCCTGATGGCGGCAATGGACATTCGCGGCAAGCAGGTGCTGGATGCCTGCGCGTTCGCCGGCATCCGCGTGCCGGAGGAAGTGTCCGTCATCGGCGTGGACAACGACGAGACGATCTGCGAGAACACCACGCCCACGCTCTCGAGCGTGCTGCCCGACTTCGAGGGCAGCGGCTACCTAAGCGCCGAGCTGCTCGACCGGTTGATGCGGAGCGAAAGCCACCGCGTCGTCCACCTCACGTATGACGTGAAACGGATCGTCCACCGCCTGTCGTCGCAAGACATGAAGAATTCAAGCCGGCTCGCCGTCTCCGCCATGGAGTTCATCCGGCTCAACGCCTGCGGAGGCATCACGGTGATGGACGTCGCCCGGCATCTGAAGGTTTCGCGCCGCTTTGCGGAACTCCGTTTCCGCGAGGCGCGCGACCACTCCATCCTTGACGAAATCCAATATCAACGCCTCGAACGCGTCCGCGCGCTCCTGCGCGAAACGACGCTCCCCATCGGCGCGATCGGCGAGCGCTGCGGCTACCCGACCGAGACCTATCTGAAAACGCTGTTCAAAAAACGATTCGGCATCACGATGCGAGAGTACCGTAAACAAACATAAACGCGAATCCAAAACGTTCCGGTTTCGCCCCTCAATCCGCTGTACTTTCAGATGGCCGCCAGACAGGACTCGAGATACGCCCTCGACCGATTGATCTCCTCCGTCACATCCGTCGGCAGATCGAGGATCGCTACGCCGCGCGGCGTCGGATGCATGAAAATCTCCGTCCATCCTGCGAAACGGATGCCGCGTAAGGCAGCCAACAGCGGCTTGAAATCGAGCGGGCCGCGTCCCGGCATCTGCAAGAGCTCCTTTTCTTTGGGCATCCGCGTCATGCACCCCTCGCCGTGCTGCCATGCATAAAACACCGTCAGCCCATCGCCCAGCGACCGGATGAGATCGGCCAGCAGTTTCTCGTCCTGCGGCAGATGATACGGTGCGAGCGCCACGCCCAAGTGCTTGGAAGGCCGAAATTCGACCAACCACTTTAACGAATCGGAAGATTCAATCAGATTGTTGCCGTGGTTCTCAATCGCGACTGTCACGCCTAACTCACCCGCCGCATCAAGCATCGGCTTCATTTTTTCGACGAACGCTCGCACCGCCGACTTCAGCGTGTCGCCGGACAAGCCTCTGGGGCCCTCACCACCGGTGACCATCGTATGGCACCCGAGCCGTGCTGCCAATTTCAATTCGTCGCCAAGACGGAGCGGCCCGAGTTTGTATTGCGTGATGCATCCGAGTGACACGTTATGCCGCTTGAGCAGCGCGGCGAAACGCTCCTCGCCCAGATCGTCGAGTTGCTCGCGTTGGCTGCCGTGTTTCTTGGGCCAGATGTCGAGCGCCCCGGCTCCCGTTTTGGCGACTTCCGGCAGAATCGTTCCGAGATCGGTGTAACCGTACATGCAGGAGCCCAGCAGATAGCGTAAAGAAAATCCGCCCCGGGCGGAATCCTGCGCGCCCGCGCCCAACGCCGTCAGACAGCCAGCCGCCCCCCATGCGACTTCCAGAAAATCGCGACGCGTGATGCCCATGGCTTTATCCTTTCCGCTCGTTGAGCCAGCCGATGAACGTCTTCATGAAAGGCGTGCCGTAGTCGTGCCATGTCCGGCAGCTGACCAAGTGCCCGTCCACCACCCAAGGCTGATCGACATACTCGCCGCCGCACTGCGTGATGTCGAGCGCGCATTTCGCCACGGTGGTCAGCTTGCGTCCTTTGAGCACCCCGGCGGCCGCCGCAAGTTCCACGCCGTGACAAACCGACGCCACGGGCTTGTCCGCCTCGAAAAAATGTCGGATCGCCCGCTGAAGATCCTTGTCATAGCGTAAATACTCCGGTGCGCGTCCGCCCGAAAGAAACACGCCGGCATACGCCTCAGCCTTGATGTCGCGAAAGGCGATATCCGCCTTGAGATGATAACCGGGACCTTCTCGCGTGATGTCCCAGGGAACCGACGAATCGGGCGGGATCTCGTGCGTCACCAAATGATAGAGTCGCGCTTCCGGCCCCGCGACAACGACCTCATATCCTTCTTCCTGCAGCCGGAAATAGGGGTAGAGCGTATCCACGACCTCGGTGGCGTCGCCGATCGGCATCAGGATCTTGCCTTTCCGGCCGCCCCCCATCGGCTCGTCTTTCTCCGCCGCCGCGGAGGAAAGCGTTTTTGTCAGAGCCCATGCGGCAGGAAGTGCCGCCAGGCTTTTACACCATTCACGTCGGTTCATTCGTTCTCCTTCTTTTTCTTCACGTTTCGCTTTTATGCGCGGAAATGACCTCCGCCACGCCATTCGCGGACGATGTGATCTCCAACCCAATACCCGAGTGCCATAATCGTCAACACGGGGTTGAACCCGCTGTTGGTCACATGCAGACTTCCGTCTGCCACAAACAGGTTGTCGATCTCGTGAAGCTGGCCGTAACGATTGGTAACCGAGGTCGAGGGATCGTCTCCCATGCGGCAGGTGCCGGCCTGATGCATCGCGCTTGCGGGGCCCCCGCCCTTCCATGTTTCGGTCGCGCCGGCCTCGCGGAGCAGCAATTCGGATTTGTCGGCGATCAGCTTTATCAGCTCTGTGTCGTGCGGATGACAGCGCTCGCAGAGGCGGACGACCGGGATGCCCCAGTGATCTTTAACGACCGGATCAACTTTGACGCGCGATTCAAACACGGGCATCTGCTGGATCGGTCCCGTCACGAGCACCGTTCTTTTATAGTTTTTTCGCTGCCACTCTTTATGCGCCAAGCCCCAGCGGGAGCCCCCCGGCGGACGACGATTCGCAAATGCGTACGGAGGCCGTATGAAATCGTTGGCGATCAGTCCCCCGCCCCGCAATCCCGTGTTGCCGTGGTTGAAATCGCAGAAGGCGACGCACGCGCCCGGCCCGGCCTCCTCGTAGACGTCTTCCCGCATGATCCCATACGCCCAGCCGCGGCCATGCCCTTGAAAGTTGCGTCCCACCCAATCGTTATTGTTCCCCGCACCGTTGGGAAACAGCTTCGATTTCGAGTTCAGCAGCAAACGCGGCGTTTCCGTGGCCGATCCGGCTACCACGACGAGATCCGCCGTCTGCTCCTGCAGCCGGTCATTGGCGTCGAAATATTTCACGCCGCACGCTTTTCCGCGCCCGTCCACCATCACTTCGCTGACCACCGCATGGGTACGCAATTCGCAATTTCCCGTAGCCAGCGCCACCGGAATCACCGTGTTCTGCGTGCCGCATTTCGCGTTGATCGGACAGGCGTATCCAGCACACCAGCGCATATGGATACAAGCGGGACGCCCGCCGTAAGGCACGGAGTTACGAAGCATCGGGATCGGAAAGGGATGCCATCCCAGCCGTTTCGCCGCCGGAATAAGTAACTGAGCCTCCTTGTTATAGGGAAACGGCGGCATGGGCTGCGGCTTCCTGCGCGGCGGTGCAAAAGGGTTCTGGCTGTCGTCGCCGGACACGCCGATCTCCCACTCGGCCCTCTCGTAGCAGGGTTCGAGATCGTCGTAGGAGATCGGCCAGTCGTCGAGGGTGGAGCCCGCCAGCCGACCATAGGTCGAGCGCATGCGGAAGTCCTGCGGCATAAAGCGCCAGCCCATCGCACCGTAACTCAGCGTACCGCCGCCCACACAGGCCGCGATATTGAAGGCCCCGCATGAAAACCTGACCTGCGTTGAACCGTCCGGCGTTTCAAACACGCGGGGGAACCGCTCGTCGGGACCATAGGCGTTCGCAATGACTGGCCGCTGCGAGATGAGTTCGTCATCCGTGACATCGTCAAACGTGTACCATTTGCCGCGTTCAAGCATCACGACCGAGAGCCCGGCCTCGGCCAGAACTTTTGCGACGACACCGCCTCCCGCGCCGGAGCCGACGATCACAGCGTTCACATGCTTGTTGGCCATTTTTCAGAATTCCCACCCGGTGCGGATGAAGGGCTTCACCAGCGCGTTGGCCGCGTCGTTCCCCGCGAACGCCATCTTTGCGCTGTCCCACGTCAGCCTGCCGGGAACACGTTGCGCCACACAGCCCAGCAGCACGCCTTCGACCATCGGCACGGAAACACCCGCGTCGGAGTAACACGTCCCCTCGCCCTTGCACGCCGCCACGAATTCGGAGCGGTGGTTGGCCCGCGACGGCGCGACGCCCATGCTGATCATCTTCCATTCCCCGTCCCGCTGTACCAGCCGGGCCTCCTTACTGAGTTCGGCCCGTTCTTCGACCCGACAGCGCGGAACCGTCTGCGGCAGGTTCATCACCGCTTCGTGCTTGGTTACCGACCGGACTTTCGCCTCGCCACGGAACGCCACGTAGGCCGTCTCGCCGTAGTCGCCGGCGCTGACCACGATGCCTTTCTCCCCAATCATCAGGCTGCCGCTCTTCGGCACTTCGCCCAGCGCGGCGACGACCTGGGGCATGATCTCCGCCGGAGGCTTAAGCCCGCCGTCGTACCAGAACAGATTGACCTCCGGCATCCCGGCTCGCGCCGCATAGCGCAATCGCACCGAACTCCGGGACGGATAGGTGTCGCCGTTCCGGTCGTCCGCGCGGAGACACTCGGCTTCCGCGACCGCGCCGAGCTTCAAGCCCCGGAACGGCAGATTCATCGTGTGGCACCCCATGTCGCCGAACGCGCCGCCGCCGAAATCAAGAAAGCCGCGCCAGTTGAAGGGGTGGTAAGAACCCGCCTTATAGGGTCGGGCGGGGGCCGTGCCAAGCCAGCCCTCCCAGTCGAGCGACGTGGGAACCGGATCGGAGCCTGCGGGGCGCGGAACGCCCTGCGGCCAAAAAATCCGCCCGTTGATGAATGGCGACTGGACCCACACGTGCACTTCTTGCACACGGCCCAGAACGCCGGACTGCAGAATCTCCACGTTCCGTCGGAACGCATTGTCGCCGCTGCCCTGGTTGCCCATCTGCGTCACCACGCCGCATTCCTTGGACACCCGCCCGAAATACCGCGCCTCCCAGACCGTGCGGACCAGCGGCTTCTCGACGTACACGTGGCACCCCTGCCGCATGGCCCGGATGGCTGCCGCTGCGTGCGTATGGTCGGGAGTGGACACGAGCACCACATCCAGATTTTTGCAGTCATCAAGCATCTTGCGGTAGTCGCTGAATCCCCGCACATCCTTATTGCGCTCCCGCACGATGGCCCGTGCGGCGTCCACGGGCGTGCGGTCCACATCGCACAGAGCCACAATGTTTTCCCCCATTTTGAACATCGGCTCCCAATTCGACCACCCTTTGCCGCCGACCCCGATCACGCCGATGTTCAGCCGTTCGCCGGGTTTGCGGAAACGGGGAACCGGCGTGCCCGAAATTGCGCCCCGGGGCCGCCCGCGGCACCCGGCCCATGCGCCTGAAACGGCGGCGCCTGTCGCCAGCGCCAGCGCCTCCCGACGCGTCATTTTCAAACCGTGATTCCCTTTCCAAGCCGACATGTTAGGTCCTCCCCGTTATCGCGCAAAAAAACGGCCAACCCAAGTCTTTCGGTTGCAAGCCGCCAACCGATGGTTTCACGATAGCACAACGTCCAATCCGGAACCACATACGAATGCGTACAAATTAACTGACTTTTTGAGCACTCGCCTTGCATTCTCGGAGTGATCTTTCTATGCTGTAAGCGACATGCCGAGCTTTCTTAAAACCATTCCGCGCGTGCTCGTAATGATCGCTCCGACCTCGCAAAAAGTGCTCCGCGAAAAGACCCGCGGCATCATGCGATACGCACGGCT
>CAZOIS010000198.1:0-7580 GCA_964579865.1 uncultured Lentisphaeraceae bacterium
GTCACGAACGCGGCCTGCTCGTCATTCAGCAGCCAGCAGACGCAGCCGAGCAAATCCTTGGCCTCGCCGAACTGCCCCATTGGCGTGTGGCGCACCACGTTCTCGCCGCGCGCGGTCAGTCCGCCTTCCGGCGTCATCAGGATCTTGCGGCTGCGCTCGTTCACGAAGAACCCCGGGGCCACCGCGTTCACGCGGATGTTCGCCGGCGCGAGGTAGACCGCCAGCCACTGCGTGAAATTGACGATACCGGCCTTGGCCATGGCGTATGCCGGCACACGCGTGAGCGGACGGTAGCTGTTCATCGAGGCGAAGTTCAAGATCGAGCCGCGCCGCAGCGCCGCCATCTCGCGGCCGAAGATCTTGGAAGGGATGACCGTGCCCAGGGTGTTGACGCGCACCACGGACTCGAACGCATCGAGCCCCAGATCGAAAAAGCCGCGCTGGCCCTCGGCCTTCTCCTCGCCCAGCTCAGACGGATCGAACGCCGTTGTCGTGGTCGTCGCAACCGCTTGGTTGCCGCCCGCCCCGTTCAGCAGAAAGCGGCACGGCCCGAGCCGTTCCGTCACCATCTGCCGCGCCCGCTCCACGGCGGCCGCATCGGTCACATCCGCCGCCAGCGGCAACGCCGTTCCGCCCGCCGCCGCGATCTCTTCCGCGACGCGCTCCAACGTCGCGGGCGTGCGGCCGAGCAAGGCCACTTTCGCGCCGCGCCGCGCCAGTTCTTTGGCGATCTCCGAGCAGAGCGTTCCGCCCGCGCCCGTCACCACCGCCGTCTGCCCCTCAAAAATAGGATCTGTCATCTCGGCTCCTTTCGTTTCCGGTCGATTCCCGCCGCTTCACTTCTGTCCCAGCACCATTTCCCGCGCGTTCTCGTACGCCACCGCGCGCACCAGCGGCTCCAGCGCGCCGAAGTCCGGCGGCACGATGCCCTGCTCCGCCCAAGCGCCAAGCGTCCCGCACAGCAGCCGCCGGAAGTACTCGTGCCGCACCATCGAAAGCAGGCTGCGTGAGTCGGTGGTCATACCGATGAAAGTCGAGAGCAGGCCATAGCCCGCCAGCGTCTCCAGGTGCTGGCGGATGCCCGCGGCATGGTCGTTGTACCACCACGCGGGGCCGAACTGGATCTTGCCCGCCACGCCGTCCTCCGAATAGGAGCCGGTGAGCGTGGCCAAGACCGCGTTGTCGGCAGGATTGAGCGTGTACAGGATCGTCCGCGGCAGCGCGCCGCCGCATTCGACGTCATCGAGGAAAGCGCACAGGCTCGCCACATCGCACGCGCCGCCCGGCGCGGCGTAGCCGCCCGCGGGGCCGGCCAAGCGCCGCAGCCGCGTGCTCGTCCGCCGCTGCGCGCCGAGATGGAGCTGCATGATCCAGCCGCGCCGGCCGTACTCGCGGCCGAGGAAAAGCAAGATTGCCGAGCGCAGGCGCAACGCGTCATGGCGCGATAACGCGTCGCCAGACAGCCAGCGCGCGAAAAGCGGGACGGCCGACGCCTCGTCGGTCCTCTCATACGTGAACGCGTCCAGCGCATGGTCGGCCAGCCGGCATCCCAGCGCGCCAAAGGCGTCGAGCCGTTGGCGCACCGCCGCGCAAAACGTCGCGAACGACGTGATCTCCGCACCGCACGCGCAGCCCAGCCGCCGGAGCCACTCTTTCTCGGCCGCGACGACATCATCGCCGCGCAGCGAGGGCAGCACCCGCACGCCATAGTCCGAGGCCGCGAGCGTGCGGTGTGCCGCCAGCTCATCCAGCAGCCCGTCCGACGTGCAGACGCACGACACGTTGAAGCGGTTCAACAGATGCCGTGCGGTGAATCCCGGTGTCCGCAGCTTCGCGTTGGCCGCGTTCCAAATGCGGTCCGCGCTCTGCGGCGTCAGCGGCTCCTGCACACCGAATACGCGGTCCAGTTCCAAGGCCGTCCAATGCGAGAGCGGATTGCCCAGCGTTTTCGGCACCGTCGCCGCCCACGCGTCGAATTTCTCGCGCGGAGACGACGACGGTCCCGTAATCAGCGCCTCGGGCACGCCCGCGATCCGCATCGCGCGGTGCTTGTACGGATCCTGTGCCACCCACAGGTCGGTGACGGTTTCGAACACGCTGTCGGCGGCGAGGTCCGCCGCCGACAGGTGGCAGTGGTAGTCGATGACCGGCAAGCGCGCCGCGCACTCGTGATAGAGCCGCCGCGCCAGTTCTGATCCCAAAAGAAAATCCCGTATCATTTCCGTTTCAGACTCCATCCCAATGCTGCGGCCACGGCACAGCATATCAGCCCCGCCGCAAGCGTATAGCGCCCACTCTGCAGCGCAACGTTGAACAGGCTGACGCCGACAAACAGCAGGCCGCTCAGCCCCAGCGAAACCGCGAACAGCACCATGACCGGCCGGTGGCCGCGCGGCATCGTTCCGCCCCCCTCTTCCGTTGCGGCGACCGGCACCCGCAAGCGCGCGAAGAAGGCCGCCACGCGTTCCCGATACGCGGCGCACCGGCTCTCGCCCGGCGCCGAAGCGAACAACACGCACAGGCAGACCAACATCTGGCAGAAGGTCGCGGACTCCCAATTCAATCCGGGGACCCGCATGAGGGCGAACCCCGACGCGGTGCCCGCGAGGATCGCGGCCACCGCGCCCCACGGCTTCGGCCGGCGGCACAGGATACCGAAAACGAGCGGCACCACCAGCGGCACGCCGATCAGCCCCATCAGCGTCTTGTTCACCTCGAACGCGCCGCCGAACCGCCGCACCTGCGTGGCCCCGCAGATGATCAGGATTCCCAACGCCACGGTCGCCAGGCGCGCGACGCGCATCTGCTCGCGGTTCTCCGCCTTCGGCCGAAACAGCCTGCGGTAGATGTCGCGCGTCAGCACGCCCGCCGTCACGTTGTATTCCGCGCTCAGCGTCGACATGGTGGCGGACAGCATGGCCGCGATCATCAGCCCCATCGCACCGGACGGCAAGAGGCGTTTGCAGATGCTGACATACGCCTCTTCGGGGTTCTCCAAGCCCGGCACCAGCACCGCGGCCGCGATCGCCGGCAGCAGGAAAATCACGGGGCAAAGCAGAAACAGCACGGCCGAAAGCAACCCCATCTTGCGTGCGGCGCACTCGTTTTCCGTGCAATAAAATCGCTGGATGAAAGCCCAGTTGCCGTTGTACTTGATGAGCACCATCGCGTAGTAGACGAAAAGAAACCAGAACGACCCTTTGGGGCCATGGGTCCACGTGAAATGTTCAGGCAGCGCCCCGGCCAGTGCCCCCAGCCCGCCGACCGCATGCAGCGCCAGCGGCACCATCACGGAGGTGATCATCAGCAGGATGGCACACTGAACCGCATCCGTCACCACCACCGCCCACAGGCCGCCGATCATCGTGTAAACGATCACGATGCCGCCCGAAACCGCGATCGCGGTATTCAGCGAACAGCCCAGCGTACCGGCGATGAACACGCCGAGGGCATACAGCCGCACCATGTTGTCGAGGACCCGGAAAACGACGCCGCCCCACGAGACGATCTGGCGGACCGACGCGTTGTAACGCTGTTCGAGGTACTCGACCGGCGTCATGAGCCCGGCACGGCGCCAGCGGCCGGCCAGGAACACCGTGCCGAACAGCGCCGCCGGCACCGCGCTCCACAAGATCAGCATGGCGACGAGGCCGTCCCGGTAGGCGATCCCGGCATGCGCGACGAACACGAAGGTGCTCATCATGGTCATGTAGTTGCTGATCGCCCCCAAATGCCAGGGCACGGCGTTACCGCCGGCAAAATACTCCTTCACGTTTTTCACGTAAAGCCCCAGCACGCCGCCGATGCCAGCCATCAAGACCATGTAAATCGCGATCGCGGTGTAATCCAGCGTCGTCAGTCCGTTGGTCATTTTTGTCCTGCCGCCTTCTCTGCCAGCTCCGCGACCTCCCGCGTCTTCTTCATTGTCGCAGAAACGTTCAGCTTCTTGCAGCCCCTGTACCACTCTTTCCACTTGCCTGAACAGTATTCCTCGGCCAGCCGCGGGACCTGCTCGAACGCCGTGCCGGCCTCGCTCAGCGCCCGCGCGCAGGCCGGCCGATCACCGAGGTCGAGCGCCTCGTGAGCGGCCAGGAGCCGCTCCAGCCACGCGCTGGTCTGCCGCATGACTCCGCACGGATAAATCAGGTTGTCGCTGAGGAACGCCGCCTCCCCCTCCGGCAGCGCGCCTGCGGCGGCGCGCGCATGCAGCAGGGCCAGTTCGAAGCCGGCCTTCTCGGCGACGACCCGCTTGAGCGTCTCGCGCCGGGGCAGCGGCTTCGGCATCGCGTCGCTCAGTCCGTCCCAGAACGCGTCGCCCGCGGCTGTCCCGACCTCACCCCCGCCGGACACCCGCATCGTCTCGGCCGACGCGCCCGCCCCGATCCGCTTCTCCTTGATCTTTTTGGCCATCTCCGACAGGGCCTTGTTGCCCATGCTGAACATATGCCCGTCCAGCAGGAACGGCACCTGCTGCAGGTCGTGGAGCTGATAGGCGTTGAAGTAGATGCGGTAGGCGTTCGCGATCTCCGCCTGCCGGTTCGAGAAGCGCGCGAGCACCCAGCGGTCCAGCCACGCGTCAGGGTCATAGCCGTCCATCCGCCACGTCATCTCCGCCGTCGCGCCGATGCCCAGCACAAACTCCCGGATGTTCGAGACGTTGAAGATCGCGTATTCCCCCGCGCCCCGCTCCCGCGCCGCCCTCAGCAGCTCGCACGTTTTGTGCGGCGGAATGGCCTGCGCGAGGTGCGGGCCGCTGCCGATCAGGGCGTGGTGATAATACACCCCGTACGCGTTTTTGGGGTTGCGCGGCGTCTCGTAGAAATCCCGCTGCCACTTCCAGCCCGGCGAGTTGTCGGCGAACACAATGATCGTGCCTTCCGGAATTTTCAGCAGACCTTTTTGGTTCAGCACCGAGCCCTCCGCCCACAGCGTCGTCGACATCAGGCGCGGCTTGCCCGGGCAGACCTCGTCCAGGATCCGCACCTGCTCCGCCATCGCCTCGGAAATGATCCGCCCGCGCTCCTCGTCCGACTGCGGCACGCTGGCGTCGGACTGCCACATCGGGCGGTCCGCCGCGCCGCGCAGCCCGAGCTGCCAGATCACGTTCGGGTACGTGGCCCACTTCCGCGCGTAGGTCCGCCACACCTCGCGCACCTCTGCGGGCTGACTGAAGTAAGAGTACTTCAGGTCTTTGTCCCGCGCCTTCCAGTAGTTGAAGTAGGCGAACGCGCTCACGCCCATGGGCTCGACGTGGTGCTGCGACACGAACACGCCGCGCCGCGCGCACTCCCCGATGATCGCCGACTCGGCCGGGTTCAGGATGTCGATGAAGCTCGCGGGGATAATGAGATTATAGCCGCTGCGCACCAGCGCCTCGACGACGGCCCGCATCACGTCCCGGTTCACCACCTGGTTGTAGAACTGATAATCGATGTGGCGTTCGCCCGCGCTCTCCTTCCACTCGGTCAGCAGGTCTTCGTCGTTGATGAACCAACCGCGGTACTTGAACGACGGCGCGCCCGAGGCCAGCGACACCTCGTCCCAGCGCAGCTCCGCGCGCTTGGCCGGCTCGCGGCCCGACCAGAAGTACAGGGGATCGACCTTCAGATAGCGCTCGCAGAACGCGTACACGCCGAACATCGTGCCGCGCGCGTCGCCGCCTTCGATGACGAGGCGCTCGCCTGCCGTTTCGGCGCGGTAGCTTTCCCAAGGCCCGCCCGCCCGGGTGGCGATGGTCACACAAGGCCCCGGCGGAATCGCGCCACCGGCCCGCACCTCCGGCTTGCGGCCCGTGATTTTCTGCACGTCCGACGCCAAGTCGCTGGCCGCCAGGCACACGTATTCCGGCTCGTCCGCCGCCACGATGATCGGGGCGACACGCTCCGCCGTGACCCACTCAAACCCGGCGGCACACGCCTCGCATGCGCACGCCAGAACCGCCAGACCGCTTATGAGCTTCCGCACGTCCATCAGCCGCCTCCTTCATTTGCTCTCCAGCATAGCTTGCGTCCTCTCGCCGAACAATGGCGATAACGGGAAATCGGGTTACATATTTCGGAACTCCTGTTACACTGGGTTCCGTCATGACGCGCTTGACCAAAAACCGGATGCCGCAGGTGGCGCTCCTGCTCGAG
Source organism: uncultured Lentisphaeraceae bacterium (assembly GCA_964579865.1). Classification (GTDB taxonomy): domain Bacteria; phylum Verrucomicrobiota; class Kiritimatiellia; order RFP12; family UBA1067; genus DAOPZC01. Next base: position 6,135 of record CAZOIS010000198.1, read on the forward strand.
ACCTCGCACGGGGTCTCGCGGGCCATGCTGCAAGGCGTCTTCAACTACGTGCGCGTCTATGGCCCGTGGAGCCTCAACGTGATCGAGGGCGGCAGCAGCGACCAGCGCCTGCCCGACACCCGCGTGTGGAAAGGCGACGGCATCATCGCCCGCGTGCCGAACGACGAGGCCGCGAAGGCCATCCTCGCCTCGCGCCTGCCCGCCGTGCTCGTCAATCCGGCGGACGCCTATCTCGATCCCCGGCATCCTCTGTCGCGATACAGCCGCATCCAGTTCGACTCGCACGCCATCGGCGCTTTCGCCGCCGCGCACCTGCTCGGCCGCACGCCCCGGCATTTCGCCTTTGTCGGCGCGGCGGCCGACCCCAACTGGTCGCGTTGGCGGCGCGAGGCCTTCTGCGCGCGGATTGCGCAGGCCGACGCGGTCTGCCACGACTATCCGCTGCCCCCTGCCCGAGAACGCGACTGGAGCGCGGAGCGTCCGCGCCTCTGCGCCTGGCTGAGGAAACTGCCGAAGCCCGCCGCCATCTTCGCGGCCAACGACAACCGCGGGCGGCAGGTGCTCGACGCCTGCCTAGTCGCCGACATCGGCGTGCCTTATGAAGTCACGGTGCTGGGCGTCAACAACGACCCGCTCATCTGCGAAACCAGCATCCCGCCGCTTTCCAGCATCGCGGTCGACGACGAGAAGGCCGGTTACGAAGCCGCACAGGTGCTCGACCTGCTGATGCAGGGCCGGGAAGGGCCGGGGCGCGTCGTGCGGTACGGCCCCAAAGATCTGATTTCACGGACTTCCACGGCCGACCTGCAGATCGCCGACAAACGGGTGATCCGCGCGCTGGAGTTCATCCGCATCAACTCGGGCCTGAACATCCGCGTTTCGGACGTGGCCGAGCACCTCGGGGTCACGCCGCGCTGGGCCGAGAGCCGCTTCAAGAAGGAGCTGGGCCACTCGCTGCACGGGGAAATCCACCGCGTCCGCATGACGACGGCGCGCGCCATGGTGAGCGGCACCGAACAGACCTTCGCCGAGATCGCCGCGCGCTGCGGCTTCCGCAGCGTCAACCACCTCTGCAAGCTCTTCAAAGAGACATACGGCTGCACGATGGGCAGCCTGCGGGAAACAGAGACTACCTCAGCACCAGCGATTTCTCGGCGATCAGGACCGGCGCATCGTAGACCGGCACGTCCTTGAACACCACGGCGCCGCCGTCGCGCGCTACGCGCCCGGCCGGGAACTCGTAGATGCCGCCCGACACCAAGTCCACCCACACGGGCGACTTGATCGTGCAGTTCTTGACCGTGATTGTCGCCGACACCGTCGCAAACGAATTGGAGGGCGTGCCGCTGCCGTCCCAGACCGTCAGGAGCTGCTGCTGGGTCGCCGGGTTTTCGTATACAAAGCAGTCGGTCTTCTTCGCGCACGCGACGGCGGCGGCGTCGCCCG
>CAZOIS010000199.1:0-7543 GCA_964579865.1 uncultured Lentisphaeraceae bacterium
AGTTTTACGGCGTTTACGAAAAAGAAGGGGGTGAAAAGCAGCTCGCTGGCGGCCTTGCCCAGCCGACCTTGAAATAAACACTGTTTTCGGGCGTTACCGCGCGTACAACGTCCACATCCCGATTTTCCAACTCCTCCTCTGGTGCGATTCCGTTTCAACTCAACCGAATCGCGCCCCAACCACCGTCGCCGATCAAATATCGCTTGCATTGTGCGGCGATTTTTGAAAGATTCTCAATCTTAATCTTATGATCAAGGGTTTGTCATATCTTTTCTCGGCACGGACGTCCGCATTAACGAGGACACAATGAGCGACATCAAATTTAACTGTCCTCATTGCCAGCAACGGCTCTCTGTCCCCGAGGCCGCGCTTGGGCGAACCATCGCGTGTCCGGCGTGCACCGGCCGCATCGGGCTTCCGGCGAAGAAGACTCCGCCGCCCGAGCAGCCTGTGGCGCCCCCGCCGGACACGCCGCAGGCCCAAGCCCCGGCGGCGCAGCCGCAGACGGGCGGCGACATCAAGTTCGCATGCCCTTCCTGCCAAGTGAACATCGCCATTTCCGAACGCGCCGCAGGCCGTCACATCACCTGCCAACGTTGCGGCGCGCGCGTCCTTGTGCCCGGAGGGACTCCGGCCACAGCCCCCGCCCCGACCCCCGCCGTTCAGCCGTCCGCGCCGCCGGCGCCAACCAAAGAAAACATCGCGCAACTGATTGAAAAACTCCGCGACGGCGATGCGCAGGCCGGCAGTTTTTTGATCCGGATGGGCGAAGCCGTGATTCCAGAGCTGATCGAGGGGTTTCGGGAGAACAGGCTGGAGGACCCGGACACCAACAGGGGCGCAGACCACATTGTCAAACTGCTTGCCAAGTGCGGTGCGATTTGCGTTCAACCGCTGATCGCAAAGCTCGGCAAGAGCCGGCATGCCTATTATGCGCTGGGCAAAATCGGCACCGAGGACGCGGTCAACGCTCTGGCGCGCGAGTTGACCTCCGTCAACTGGCGCCGGGTCGAAGTCGCCTGCAAGGCGTTGGGACTGGTGGAAACCCAGCACGTCCTGAAGATCATCGGCCAGATCGAATCGGTCCGCAAAACGACGCGCATCGGCGAGGTTTTCTCGGCCTCGGGAACGGCCCTCGCCGCGATCCAATCCCGGTTTCCCCAGGCACAGGTGGCCGGCACGGTGTTGCAGCCGGCAAAAGTCTTGCAGGCCACGGCCCCCCTGAAAGTCACCGCCGCCATCCGGACGATGCCTTGAGTCCTGCGCGCCGCGGAGGATGAGGTCTGCGCGAGCCCCTATCCGACCGCACATCCACGCCCCGGGCACCGTATCGAAACCGCTTGTTTTCACGCTCGCCGCTTGCGATAATCAATTCGGTGAATGAGCAAAGCGCCATAAAAAAGGTACCGTATTCAGATCTGACGTCCTTCTATGTCGACCGTGCCGACAGGCGGGCGCTGGACCTGCGGCATGCGGGCTTGCCAGAATGTGTCGTGCTGGGACGCTCCTTCTATCGCCACGCGTACCCGCCGCTCGCGGAGCACCGCCACTTTGGCGTCGCCGAACTCGCCTACGTGGAAACCGGGCATCAGCCTTACAAAGTAGGCGGACAGCGCTTCACTTTGCTCGGCGGCGAAGGAGCCGTGATCCCGCCCGACACGCCCCACAGCTCCGACGGCCACCCCTCGTATCCGGGCAAGCGCTTCTGGCTGCAACTCAAACTGCCCCCGGCAAAATACGCCCGGTGGATGGGGCTCAGCCCCGCCGAGGCGTTGCCGCTTCTGAACATGTTGCGGGCGCCGGCCAAGGTGTGCGCGAAATGGCCGGCGAACTTCTCCCGCGGCACCGACACGCTTTTCGATCTCTACGACCGGCCGCCGACCCCCACCCGGAGCGCCATGCTGCGCACCGCCATCCTCTCGCTTCTGTTCATGCTGCTCGACCTCAACCAGCCGGACTCCGATCCCGCCTCTCAGGCCCGGATCAGGAAAGCGATCGCGTGGGCCGAATCGCAGCGGACGAACGTGGCCACGCTGGAGCAACTCGCATCCGTCGCAGGGCTTTCCGTGTCCAGTTTCAAGCGCATCTTCAAGGAAGTCGCCGGCATCCCCCCCCACGCCTATGTTCTCCGCAAACGGATCGACCACGCCCAGAACCTGCTCCGCAACGGCGCGGGCACCGTCACCGAGATCGCCTTCGAGTGCGGCTTCCCGTCGTCCCAGTATTTCGCGACCACGTTCAAGCGCATCACCGGCATGACGCCCAACGACGTTTTGCGCAACCGCACCGCCGCGCGCCCGGAAGGCGCGGACGGACAATAAACCCAACCAAACAAGAAGGTTTCTCAAAAGCTTAAGGAGAGTGAAAAGATGAAACGAATGATGATCCCCGCGATCGTGGTTATTATGGCACTCGTCGCGTCCGCCCAGGTTTCCGGGAAGACCGGAACACCGGCCGGCTGCAATATCGGCGACGTGCGGCTCAAGGGTTATCTCGGTGAACGGCTCGACGCGATGATCGAGCGCCACGTGATCGGAACGGACGTCGACTACATCACCGCGCCGTTCCAGGAAAAGACGGAGACCAAAGGCTGGTGGCAGACGGAGTTCTGGGGCAAATACATGCACTCCGCCATGCCGTATCTGCAGTACACCGGCTCCGCGAAGCTGAAGTCGAATGTCGACCGCGGCATCGCGCGCATGCTCGCCTCACAGGAGGCGAGCGGATATATCGGCAACTATCCGGACGCGCTTCGCTGCGGTGAAGGCTGGGACGTCTGGGGCATGAAGTACACGATGATGGGTCTCATGCACTACTACGACGCGGCCAAGACCCCGGACGTCCTGGAGGCGTGCAAGCGGGTTTGCGACTACGTGATCGGAGAGCTGGGACCCGGCGGCAAGCGCGGCAAAAAACTCTACCAGACCGGCAACTGGTCGGGCTATGCGAGCTCGTCGATCCTGGAGCCGGTGATGTGGCTCTACAAGCGGACCGATGACAAGAAGTATCTTGATTTCGCGGAGTATCTCATCAAGGACATGACCGAAGCAGAGGACGGCCCGCGGCTTCTCGACCTCGCCTTGAAAGGCATCTCCGTGGCGGACCGCAACGGCTACGGCAACACGCCGGAGACCAACGGCGCCTACGTGATGAAACACAACCGCTGGAAATCCTACGAGATGATGAGCTGCTATCAGGGCATGCTCGAATATTTCGAGGTCACGGGACGCAAGGACCTTTTCGACGCGGCGGTCGCGACCGGCAACGACATCATCAAAGAGGAGATCAATCTCGCCGGCGGCTGCGCGTGTTCGGAAGCGTGGTTCCACGGCGCGCGGAAGCAGCACCTGCCCTATGTGCGGCTTCAGGAGACGTGCGTGACGACGACGTGGATGCGCTTTTGCGAGAAGCTGCTCGACCTGACGGATGACCCGAAGTGGGCGGATGAGATCGACCGCACGTTTTACAACGCCTATCTCGGCGCGATGAAGGCGGACGGCGCCGAGTTCGCCGGCTACACCCCGCTTTCCGGCAACCGCTATCACGGCCAGCATCACTGCTACATGCATACCGACTGCTGCACGGCGAACGGCCCGCGGGGATTCCTTTGCTTCCTCAAAGAGCTTTTCCGCACGAAAGACGACGCGGCGGTTTTCAACTTCTACGCGTCCGCGCTCGTGAAGGGCATCATTCCCAAGAGCGGCAAGAAGGTCGCCTTCGACATGTATTCGCTTTATCCGCGCTCGAACGCCGCCCGCATCGTCAGCCACACCGAAAACGCGGGCGTCGTCCCGCTGAAGCTGCGCATCCCGAAATGGAGCGAAACGACGGTCGTGAAAGTGAACGGCCAGGAGCAGAAGGGCGCCGTGGCCGGAACCTATTTCACGGTCGCGCGCGAATGGAAGCTCGGCGATATCGTCGAAATCAAATTCGACATGCCCGTCGTGGCCCACACGCTCGACCACAACGTCGCCTTTACGCGCGGTCCGGTCCTCCTGGCGCGCGACAGCCGGTTCAACGACGGCGATTTCACCTCACCGTTCCGGCGGGGCATCAAGGACGGGCAGCGCATGACGAGCTTCGCCGACGTGCGCTCGCCGTCGGACGACATCTGGATGGCGTTCTCCGCGACGCTTCCGCTCGGCTCGCACCACGAGAACCCGGAAGGCGCGCTGCAGGAGACCGTTTTCTTCTGCGATTACGCGTCCGCAGGCAACACCTGGCACCGCGACCACTACTACCGCACCTGGTTCCCGGAAGAGTACGGGCCGACGGAATAAGCGCTACGGTTGAAGGCGCGGCCTTCGCCGCGCTCGCAAAGACCAGAGGCTAAGGGACTGTAGTAAAACTGTAGTCACTTTTTCCCGGAAAACGACGACAAACGGGGCTTAGAGCGAACCGGCTCGGCGCAGCCTCGCCCCCCAGCAAATCGGCCGTTTTTCACATGGCGGGCGAGGCTGCGCCGAGCCGATCATTGGCTACACAATTTGCACAACCGATGTGGCGACGACAAGCCCCCTTCTGCGAGATCAGGCGTAAAAACGAAAAAAGCCCAATAAAACAGGGTATTTTAAGGGCTTTTCGATGGAGCCAGCAATCGGGTTCGAACCGATGACCTCATGATTACAAATCAAGTGATAGTGTCACTTATAAAGGATTTTCAACGCATTGTATTATTTGAGTATTATTTAACTTGCATCCGTTCACGCTTTTTGGCTTAATTGCACACGTAAAGGGCAATAAGGGCTAGGAGGTAGTGACATGGCTAAAAAATCAGGGCGCGGGGAACGTGGCGGCGGGTGCCTGTTCCAGAAGGTGGCGAACGGCATCTATTATGCCAGGTGGCAGTCGGGCGGCAAGGTGTACGTCAGGTCATGCCAGACCAACAAACAACGCGATGCCAAGCGAAAGCTTAAAGAATACACGGCTCTTTTCCGGCTGGAGAGCGAAGAGAAAACGCTTGAGGCGGTGGCGGCTAGGCTGGGAGGTGTGCAAGCCCAGATAGCCAAGATTGAAGACGATAAACCCGCCACAACGATCAGGTATTGCTGGCAAGCGTACTTAGATCAGCATAACCGCCCCGATAGCGGCCCCGTCACGCTTTCCCAGTACGAAGGATGGTATGAGGCTTTCGCCCGATGGATCGAGGAACGCCACCCCGAGGTTTTGGAGCTGCGGCAGGTCACGCAGTCACACGCCGATGAATACGCCGGGCACCTGCTCAAACGTGTAAGCGCCACAACATTCAATCGGCATATCAATCTGCTCACCTTGGTGTGGCGTGTGCTGGCCAAGACGGCGCGGTTATCAAGCAATCCTTGGAAGGAGATCGGGCGGAAGCGTTTTCAGGTTCACTCCCGCCGGGAGTTGACGCTTGAAGAGTTGCAACGGGTGTGTGAGGCGGCACAAGGGGAAATGCGGCTGCTGCTGGCAGTCGGAATTTATACCGGCTTGAGGTTGGGCGATGCGGCTTGTTTGGAGTGGGGCAGCGTGGACTTGTTGAAGGGCATCATTTCGGTCATCCCTTCCAAAACGGCTAGGCGGTCACAGAAGCGGGTTACGATCCCCATTCACTCGACGCTTCACGCGATGCTTTCCCAGTGTTCAGAGAACAGGCGCAAGGGGTACGTCATGCCGAACATGGCGGCGCGGTATCAGTCATTCAACGCGGCCCTTGCCAAGGACATTACCGACCTGTTTCTTTCGGTGAACATCAAGACGAACCCGAACGCCATGACCAAGGCCGAGAAAGACGCGCTGAAAGAGGCGGTTGAAAAGGCAAAGGCCGAGGGTAAGGAACTCCCGCAACCAAGGCCCAAAGGGCAGCGGGCGCGTGTGGACTGCGGCTTCCATTCTCTGCGGCACACATTCGTTTCTCTATGTGCGGCGGGCGGGGTCAGTCAGTCGGTTGTGCAATCGCTCGTCGGTCACGGCTCGCCAGCAATGACGCAACACTATACGCATGTCACGCTGGAGACCGCACAAAGCGCCGTTGCAACGCTCCCGGATGTGACAGGTACAAACACACCGCCGGAACACGCGGACGCAACACAGGCGGGATTTGACGCCATTCTGAACGGGCTGGAGAAGCTGAACGCGGAACAGCTGAAAAGCGTTGTTGACCGGGCACAAGGTTTGATCGGAAGTCTCGATAAAACGGAGGTGAAATAATGAAAATTAACGGTGAACAGATCGGCGCGGATTTTCTGGACTTTCGCGCTTTTGTGGACGGGACGGCACGTCTTGCGCTCGATCACGGCAAGGGCGCGTTGTGTATCGTTTATCAATACGACGGGCTGACGCTGGATGAACGGTGCAATATGTCCTGTTGTCCAGAGGCGTTAGAATATGGCGGCGACGGCAAGGGCAAGGCCCTATTCAAACAGGGTTGGCGCTATGACCCCGCAACCGGGACGCGCTCATGGGAGAAACCATTCATCCCCTGCCATGTCGAGACGGTGCCTTATGATGATGCGGAGCAAAAACTATATGAGAAACGCGAGGCGGGCCGGGCGTCTGCTGCGCGTATGATCGAAGAAGAGCGGCAACGAACGGATGCGCGAACGGAAGAGGCGCGGCTAGACCGAGCCTATAAGGTCGCTTTTATCGAAAGCAGGAAACCGCGTAACGTCTTTAGAGGCGTCGAGATCGTCGAGGAAAAGAAAAAACTTTTGCTCAACGGTGTCACTTGCGTTTTCGATGGTCCCAAGCGGTGGGCGATTGTCAAGTTGTTGACGGAAACGACCGACCCGGACGGATGGGTGGTTATACCTGGAGGCTCGAAGGCGTTGGCGTGTTTCAAAGTGAACAAAGACAACAGGACAAACAAAGGGAAAACGGACGCTGAACGGTTCCGCGATATGATAGAGCCAGAATCAGCGGGAAGCGGAAACAAGGGAAAAAGGTTCCGCATTAGGTCTTTTGGCTAGTCTTGTAACCGCCTTTTGAAACCTTTTTAATCTTCAACACCCCGGCTTTTTGCTGGGGTGTTTTGTTGTTTCGGGCAGTGTATCCGCCTTCCCAAACCTTGCTATTAGTTGTTTATCAATGGTTGCGCTATAGAGTGACCTGTCAGAGGGAATTGGTGCCAAACGACGCCGCCTTTGACAGGAGGTCACTGTATGACAATGGAAAAAAGGTTGGCGGCACTCCTGACGGCGACGCCCGCCGTACTCCAACAGGTTGACGCTGTTCTTAATGGCAAAGCCTTGATCGGTCAGACCCCGGCCATACCAAAAGTCTATTCCCGCGATGAGGCTGGCCAAATCCTTGGTATCAGTCCGAAAAGGATTGACCAACTAACGACGGCTGGAGCTTTGAAAAAGGTTTTCGCGCCCAACACAGCCCGAGCCATTGGCGTGAGCTATGAAAGTCTGTACGCACTCGCCACGGGACGGCATCAGGGAATCGAGGCCGCCAATGTCTAAGAAACGAAACCCTTGGCGCGAACGGCGCGAACTTATCAAGCATCCCAAGTGTATCGGCTGTGGTTGCCGCATCAGCCCCGAGCAAGCGGCGCGTGTTCCCGTCTGCCAAAGGTGCC
>CAZOIS010000200.1:0-7540 GCA_964579865.1 uncultured Lentisphaeraceae bacterium
TGCAGCCGGAACTGCCCCTGTTCGCGTCAGGCTGAAAACTGGGGATAGTCCACAAATTCCGTCGCTTGACGCCCTTCTTCCCGCTTCCGTCCTGGCCGTCTATCCGGACAGTCTGAAGCCGGACGAGATCGAACGTGTCCGCGACTTTATTACGTCGGGAGGAGGGCTCTTGGCATCCGGCATCGGCTGGGGCTGGCAGCAGGTCTCAGGCGGAAAATCCCTCGCCACCGAAAACCTGTTCAACCGGTTGCTCGGACCGGCCGGACTGTTCATCACCGGCGACATGGCCGACCGCACCGCACCCGACGGTTACCAGACCGATTTTCCTATCCCGGCGGGTGTGAATGCCGGCGAAGCCGTCAGCCTTGCCGCAGCGGGCCAGGTTTCCGACAGAACGCTGCTGCGCCAAATCAATCAATCCCTCTGTGCCGCCAAATCCGTCCTGCCACCGCAAGCGACCGAGCTCTCTTGCGCGCTTGACGCCCTGATGAACGCGCCCGCGGCCGCCGCCCTGCCGTCCCCTGACAAGCCGCTGAAACCCGCCGACATTCCCGCACGCCTGGCGTTTCTCCACCATCAGTCCGCCTGGCGCGCGAGGCCGTTCGACCGTTGGCCAGCCCACCCCGCCGCCGCCATCTATCCGGGACTGCCGCCACCGGCCGCCCCTCGCGGCAGCCGCATCCTGTCGGTCAACCTCGACATTCCCCGCTGGCACAGCACCGGGCTCTTCGCGGTCGCAGGCGAACCCGTCACCGTCGAACTGCCCGCCGGCGCGGATAAGCTGGGGCTCCGCTTGCGCATTGGTGCCACGACGTGCGACAACACCCGTCACGACGAATGGTTCCGTGCGCCGAAGGTCGACATGGAATTTCCGCTCACGACGAACAGCGTCACCGTCTCATCGCCCTTCGGCGGACTTCTCTACGTGGTCGTTCCCGACCGCGTGGTGTCCGCCGAGCGCCTCATCCGTGTGACCCTGCGCAACGCCTGCTGTGCGGCTTGGTTCAAAGAGGGCCGTGACTCGCTGCGCGCATGGCAAACCGCCATCCGGAACAGCCCCGCGCCCTGGGCCGAACTCGAAAGCGGCAAGATCATCCTCACCGTCCCCTCCAGTGCCGTCCGCTCGCTGGACAACCCCGCCGCGCTGCTCATGTTCTGGGAGACCGTTGCCGATCAAGACGCGAAACTCACCGTCCTTCCCGCCCCTGCGCAACGCCGCTCGGCCGAACGCTTTTGCGCTGACGCGCAGATCTGCGTGGGCTGGATGCATGCGGGATACCCGATTATGATCCCGGCTGTCACCGCCAAAGACCTGGTCAATCTCGACGTGCTGAAGGCCAAGGGCGACTGGGGCTTCTTCCACGAACTTGGGCACAACCACCAGAACAGCGACTGGACGTTCGATGGCACAGGCGAAGTCACCGTCAACTTCTTCACGCTTTACAATCTCGAGCACGTCTGCGGAATCTCACCGCGCAAGACGCGCATGGGCGAAGACGGCATCCGGAAGTCCGTCCAGAAATGGGTCGCAGGCGGCAAGCGTCATGAGGACTGGTGCCGCGACCCGTTCTTGGCGCTGGAAACCTTTGTGCGTCTCCAACAAGTCTACGGCTGGAGCACTTTCGAGATACTCTTCGCCGAATATCGGACGCTGCCCGATGCGGAGCGCCCGAAGAACGACGCCGACAAGCGCGACCAATGGGCCGTCCGGCTCTCGCGCCTCACAGGCCAGAACATGGCGGCGGTTTTCAACGCGTGGAGCATCCCGCTCTCCAAGGAAGCGCGGCAAGCGTGCGCGGCCTATCCCAAACCTGCCGATCCGCGCCTCTTCGATGGCGTGTTGCCCCCCGCAGGCCAGCAGAAAGACTTCTGAAGGAGGCGCTGCCGCACTACTTCAGCGCCGCCGCACCCGCTTTCAAGTCCGCGGTCGTATACTCGCGCAGCGCGCCGTGCACCAGATCCGAGAAACGATGTCGGTCGCCCTGCGCGACGACCTCTTCCCAAGCCAACGGCGCATCGGAGACACTCACGCGGGCGAAAAGCTGAGGCTCGGCCGCCGCCGCGTGCAGCGCGGGCGTCACGGCCCAGTTCGCGGCGTGCAGATCCACCTTCGGCGAACCGCTGGCGACCGACAACCACCGCGCGCACAACAACACGTCCTCAGCGCGCAGGCCCACCAGCGACTGCCCCAACAAAAACGCCGTCATCGCGACGCCCTCGTCGCCGTTCGCCGCCCCGTAGAACTTGTGTGCCGAGCCATGGGTCTCGCCGAAGCCGCACACGTCCACCGCCAGCACGGCGCGCCCTTCGCGCACCAGCGACGACACCGTGCTGATGGCATTGGTCTTTCCCAGACCGTCCACCACCAAAACGGGCGCTCCTTGCGGTTCCGCCGGCTGGATGAAGACAGCCGACACCGCGGTACGGCCCGCCTGCGTCAGCGCGACGCGCCGCACCGTGCCGCCCGCGAAAGGCGTCTGCGACCGGTTCTCGGAGACCGGCACGGGAATCGCACTCAACGCGCGGATCCCCGCCAAACGCCGCACCGAATTCCGCAAGGTCACCGCATCGACCTCGCCGCGGAGCCTCGCCAGCCGAACCGACTCGTCGCGCATGATGTCGTATACCGAACGGGCACCCGCGAGCTTCATCACCTGTCCCGCCTCGGACACGCGCCCCTCTTCCGCCGTGAGCCCCGTTTCCGTTTCGGGCGGAACCATGATCTCGTCCTTCTGCCGCAGCCAGCGGCTCATCCAGCGCACGGCCGAGATTTTGAGCGGCTCCGCCCAAGCGTGAGGCCCATCATATTCGGCCAGCGAAAAACGGTCCGCAGCGCCAAGCCGCATGTACACGGCCTTCACCTCGTCCCGCGTCTGATAGGTTCCCTGAATCGGAAACATGTCTTTCTGCGCGGCGCACACGCAGGTGGCTTTCGGCGCGCGCAGCAACAGCCAGCCGGAATGGTCCAGCCCGAACGCCATCTGGCCGAACAGGTTCTGCTCCGCATCCTGCGGCCCCAGCTTGCCGCAGACCTGCTCCAGCGAAGAGATGTAGCAGCTCGGCGAAGAGGCCACGACCCTGTCGTCCAATGCCGCGATATAGGTCGTCAGCGTGCCGCCGCCGCTGTTCCCCATGCAACCGAGGCGCCCCGCATCGACCTCCGGCCTCGAGGCCAAGTAGTCCAACGCCCTTATCCCGTCCCAAATCCGGAACGAGGCGGTGTTCCAGCCGAGGAAAGCGGCGCTTACGCCGGTCGTGTTGTGCCCGGCGCAGTTGCCGCCCTTGGCGCTGCCCTGCAGCCGCTCGCCCTGATCGATGGGATCATAGATCAGCGCGGCGATGCCGTTCGCCGCGGCGAGCACAGCCCCCCGCTGATAGCCGGGCATGCCCTTGCCGTCGTTGCTGTGTCCGCAGGCGATGATCACGCCAGGATAGGGCGGCGCGAAGCGGGCCGCGTCCGGCAGAAACAGCAGCGCCGTCACATAAAAGGAGGGACGGCTTTCGAACAGGATCTTCTCTACCCGATAACCGTTCTTGACGATCGTCCCCGTCACACGGGGGTTGAGCGGCGAGCGTTCGGGAAATCCGCCCAACGCCTCCAGACACGCCGCGCGCGTCCGCCGCTGCCAAGCGGCCAGTTGCTCCGGTGCCGCGATCCGTTCCTGTGAGGCACGGATGGTCGCACCCGCCTGCGCCAGGCGCTCCGAGAGCATCCGGTCCAACATCAGCCGGGGCTCTCCGCCGCAAACCCGCCCATCCAACGCCGGCGACGACAATTCCCTGCGGATGACCGCATCATCGGCCGCCAGTGCCCCCGCCGCAACAACCATCCATCCCGCCCATGCCAGACGCATTCCGCTCCGTTGCATCGTTTTCCCCCTGCCATTTGATTTCGCCGTTTTTGACCACCCTCACGCTACTGCAGCACCGGACACACCGCTTTCCCCTCCGCCTGCGCATCCGTGTCGTAATCATGCCCGAAATAAGCCGCGTTCGATTCCATAAAGATCACCAGGCGGCGCAGCTCCTCATCCGTCAGCTTCACATCGTGGTGCCCGCGGGTCAACATGGCATAGAGCGGCGAGGCGAGCGCGCCAAACTTGCCCGGCTCCGTATACGGCTGAACGAACGCGTCCCGCTGCACGCCCACCTTCCACCACTCCTTCCCGCGGTACGCGTTGCTGTAATAATGCACCCGCGGCACCAAGCTGAAGAATGAGGAATAGAAACGGAACGGGTTCTTCTGCCATTCGCCCTTGCGCAGATCCGGCATCTTCTCTTTGCGCGTGTCGCCGTGGCACGATACGCATTTGGCCTCCAACACCGGCTGCACCAGCCGCGGATAGCTGTAGGGGCATGAGCCCTCCACCTCGGGACGGATCGTCGACGGCGCACGCCTCATCGCCAGCGGCGTACTGGTGTTCACGGTTTGCGCCGCGCCGACGCGCTGTTCGTGGCAGCCGTTGCACATCAGCCGCTCGCCCGGAGCGGTGTAGGTCACGCTGCGCATGCCTTGAACCGCAACGCCCTTGCCGTCGAGCGCATGGAACAGCACCGGCACGCCGACCGGCACCTCAAAGTAAGCGCTCCCATCCTCTTCGACCGGAACCGTCCCCAGGCATTGCCGCCCGCAGGTCTGGTCACACACGCCCAGGCGGGGATTTCCGACAATCGGCATGACCTTCGGCAGAATCTGCCAGATGCGCAACGCCGCGATCCGCGTTCCTTCCGGCAAAGGGCGGCGGGAATTATAGACGTTGACAAGCCCCACCGTCGCCGTCTTCGGCAACGCCTCCTTCGGCGTCACCGGCGGCTTCTCGCCGTTCGCCAGACGCGGCAGGCCCGTTAGCGTGCCGTGCGTCAAGACAGGCGGTTTCGGGCGCGCGTGAAGCGGCATCGGACTGAGGCATGAAATCATCGGATGCGTGTAGAGCGGGATCTTGTTGCCGAAAGCGTCCATCAGAGTCACCGAATAACGCCGCTGCCGCCATTCCATGTCGCCGTACTGCGCGTTCGCATCCCCGTCGTAAACGCAGAGATAATATGTTTCGCTCAGCGGCCACGGCGTGGCATACGCGCCCGAGCCTTTCGCCAGATTCTGCCAGCTGTAGTATTCCGTTTCCGACAGCAGCTGATCCGGCGTCACGCGCTTGATCTGCGACATCGCCCCGTCGTCCGCCACGGACGGATCGATCATGATCACGGAACCGCGGTTCTCGGTGTGGTGTCCCGCCGAGATCGCCACATATTTGGAGGAGCCCGGAATCGCGCGGACGTCCGCGATCAGGTGCGGCGCGGTCCGCTCCGACAGGTGCGTGTTGCCGTTGAGCTCTCGCGGGTCACGGCCGTCGGGATAGGTGATCCAGGGGTGGTGGGCCTGATTGAAACCGCGGTCCACATAGTCCCAGCGGGTATACACAAGCATGCCGTTGTTGTCCACGCTCGGCTGCCACTCGTTGGTCTCATGGGGACTCAGGCAGACGATGTCGGAACCGTCCTCGAACATCGAATGCAGCGTAAAGGTAGGGACCTCCCGCCGATGGCACCGCCCATAGCCGCCGCGCCGTTCGGAGATGAACGCGATCCGGCCATTGGGAAGCCAGCAGGGATCGAAGTCGTTCACCTTGCCGTCCGTCAGCTGGACCAGTCCCGAACCGTCCGCATTGCACCGGAAGAGATGGAAGACCGTCGAATCGTTCCAAACCCGAATCTGAGGCGCGCCGTCCGTATAGGCGAACAGGATCTGACGGCCGTCAAACGACACATCGGGAGCGAGATAGCCGCCGTTCCCGAGTTTTTTGCCTTTCCGCGCACCGGCCTCGATGACCGCATCCTTAAGGAGATTCCGGGCCGTCGGCGCATCCGACCAAGGGTTATCCAGCACATACAGGCCGTTTTCCCGCGTCAAACCGTGCGACGTGGCGTGGAAACCGAAGTACTGGTCGCACATGTGCACGCCCCAATCCAGTTCGTCCGGCGGGAGCGCCTCGCGGGTGATGAACAGGATTTGGGTGATCGGCTTCAGGAGCGGATTCGCGAACGCGATCTCGCGGCGCAGCGCGAGCGCTTCGCCGAACAGAGCATACCGCCGCGACGTCTCCGTCACCGGCGTCTCCCTGACGCGCCCCTCCAGCTCCGCCAACCGGCGCCCCGCATCCGCCAGAGCAGGGACCTGCCGATAAAGGTCGTCATACAAAGCGCGGATCCGCCGAGCCACGACATCCAGGGGATCGCGGTCGGACGGAAAAATCGTGGCCGCCGGGTGATACGCCTGCGCCCGCCGAGCCGCCTCATCGAAAATGCCGGCATGCGTCTGCGACGGCCGCGACATCTCGCGCGCCAACAGGCGGTACTCTGTCGCCGCCTCCGAACTCCGGCGGACAACCGCCGTTTCATCAGACATCCCCCTTGCGCATGCCGCCACCACGCACAGGCACATGAACCGCCGCCGGATCAAACGCATAACGCTCTCCCTTTTACATTTATCGGAGGGTTATCATACCTGACATCCCTGAAAATGGAAATGTATTCTGCCGCGCATCGACACGACATTTACGTCGCAAGAAAACCTTCATGATACATTTTTGTCCGCTGCTGTTCGCCGCCCCCCGCACGCCCCCCGTTTTTCGCAAAAAGCCATACGGCCACTATGGCGCGGCGGCCATTTTTGTGTCAAACTATTGGGCCAATCCATATCAGCTGCATTTGGCACACCCTCTGCTTGTTTATTCAAGAATTGCCTTACACGCGGTAGACCGGAGCTTTAAAAGATGCCCAAAAGAAACGACCTCTCGAAAATCATGATTGTCGGTGCGGGACCGATCGTTATCGGACAAGCCTGCGAATTCGATTATTCCGGCGCACAAGCCTGCAAAGCCCTCCGCGAGGAAGGGTATGAGGTGGTTCTCGTCAACAGCAACCCCGCGACCATCATGACGGACCCGGAATTCGCCGACCGGACCTACATCGAACCCTTGACCGTCGAGATTCTGCACGAGATCATCCGCCGCGAACGGCCCGACGCCATTCTTCCGACCCTCGGCGGCCAGACCGCCCTGAACCTCGCCATCCAGTTGGCCGACCAGGGCATCCTCGAACGCTACCAAGTGGAGATGATCGGCGCCAACGCCGAGGTGATCCGCCGCGCCGAAGACCGCCAGCTCTTCAAAGACGCGATGCTTCAGATCGGCCTCGACGTGCCTAAAAGCGGCACCGCCCACACCCTCGAGGAGGCGTGGAAGATTCAGAAGTCGATCGGCGACTTCCCGATCATCATCCGGCCCGCCTTCACCCTGGGCGGCAGCGGCGGCGGCATCGCCTACGACGCGCAGCAGTTCGAAGCCATCTGCGCCAACGGCATCAGCCTCAGCCCGGTCAACGAGATCCTGGTCGAGGAGTCGGTGCTCGGCTGGAAAGAGTTCGAGATGGAGGTCATGCGCGACCGCAAGGACAACATCTCGATCATCTGCTCGATCGAAAACTTTGATCCCATGGGCATCCATACCGGCGACAGCATCACCGTGGCGCCGGCGATGACGCT
>CAZOIS010000201.1:0-7476 GCA_964579865.1 uncultured Lentisphaeraceae bacterium
TTCCTCTTCCCTTCGCATCAGTATGCCACTCCCCCGTGGCTAACCGAATACCCCTGGCTTCCGCGTTTCGCCCACAACGATGAGTTGCCGATCTTGCGGCAAGACGGTATGCTCATTGTCACATGATGCAAGGAGCACACATCTCATGACCGCTCCGGTCACGCCATCGCGCGCACCATGTTGTCGGGGTCGGATCGTCCGTGCAGGCCTGCTGCTTGCGGCATGCGTCGCCGCGCTGGCGGCTGCTGAAGGCGTCGCCCGCCATCTGGGCGGCCGCTCGCTGGCGGCTCGGCTCATTCCGCCGCGCCGTTACGAGTGCGTACGCCTGTGCGGCACCGCTGCCAGCGGCACGGTTCTGGACGCCGGAGGCGGTTGGCTCAATGAAGGCAAACGCACCGAGATCCTGATCTGTTCGCGCTGGAACGGGAGCGCCTGGGAGCGTCCCGCCGACATCACGATCCGCAACGCCAAGCTTCGCGGCGCAATCCGCATCACCGGCATGGGACGCAACGGCCAAGGTGCCGCCGTGCGCGCCTCGTCGCGCGCGGCGGGCCACACCGCGCGCGCTCAAGCGGCGGCACCGACCCGCATCACGATCAGCAACGTCTGGATCGAGGCCGAGGGACGCATACCGATCTATCTCGCACCGGGCGTCACGCATGTCACCGTCGAGGCGTGCGTCATCACCGGCCGCAGTCGCTCGGTCGCTTTCTATTTCGATGCGGAAAGCGGACGCAACCTCCTACGCGGCAACACCTTTGCCGCACGGGTGGCGCGCGAGGCGGTGGCCATGGACGGTTCAGCCAGCAACCGCATCGTTGACAATGTGTTCACGAGTATACCTCTGGGCGGCATCTGCCTTTACCGCAACTGCGGCGAGGGCGGCACGGTGCGCCACCAAACGCCCAACGGCAACATCCTGGCGGACAACCGCTTCATGACGCGGGGACTTAGCCGACGCGCCTACGGCATCTGGCTGGGATCGCGCAACGGCCGGCGCGCCTACTGCGGTTGCGATGCGGGCTACCCGTTCGGCAGCAGTCTCGACAACCGCGATTTCGCGGATGACAACACCGTGTCGAACAACCTGTTTACGCCGAAGACGCCACGCGCACTTCGCGACGACGGCAGCCACAACCGGATCGTGTTGTAACGGGCCAAAGAACCGTTATTCTCAGTTGAGCGAGCCCCTGATTATGCTAAACTGTCCTCACTTCAGGGGAAAGAGATGACTGTGACACGCAGACGTTTTTCACACGCTTCGCTGGCTGCTTTGTTCGCCGCCGGACAGGCCCCTTTTATTGTGCGCGCTCAGGACGCTCGCCGGTTTCGCGTCGTTCTGATCGGCTCGGGCTGGTGGGGTACCAATCTTCTGAACACGGCGCTGGATACCGGCGTGTGTGACCTTGCCGCACTCTGCGATGTTGACGAGCGCATGCTGGCGCTCGGCTGCGCGAACCTTGCGAAACGCGGCGTCGCCCCGCCCAAGCTCTACAAAGATTTCCGTGAGTGCCTGGCCTCTGAAAAGCCTGACATCGCCCTGATCGCCACGCCGGATCATTGGCATGCCCTGATCATGATCGAAGCGTGCCGGCAAGGCGCCCACGTCTATGTTGAAAAGCCCATCAGCCACACGATCCTCGAAGGGCGCGCCATGGTCAACGCCGCCGCGAAATACGACCGTGTGGTTCAGGTCGGAACACACCGCCGTGCCTCGCCGCACAACCAGAGCGCGCGCGCCTTCATCCGTTCCGGCAAGCTCGGCTCCATCGGGCTGATCCGCTGCTTCATCACCTACGGCGGCGGTCCCGAAAAACCTTGGCGCAACAGCGAACCGCCCAAGGGGCTCGACTGGAACTTCTGGTGCGGACCCGCCCCGTTGCGGCCCCATTGCGGTGACATCCAGAACGCATGGGGCGGCGGCCTCCATCCGCGCGGGTTCCGGAATTTCATGGACTACGCCAACGGCCAACTCGGCGACTGGGGCATCCACTGGCTCGACCAAGTGTTGTGGATCACCGACCTCAAGCACCCGGTCTCCTGCCACTCCGCCGGCGGCCGACCGATCCGCGGGCCGGCGATCCTGACCGATGCGGAGCAGACCAGTGACGCACCGGACACCCAAATCGCCACTTGGAATTTTGCCGAGGGGCCTGTCGTCACCTGGGAACACCGCCTCTTCGCTGGCAACCCGCACGAAAAGGGCGAGAATGTCGGCGTCTATTTTTACGGCCAAAAAGGCGTGTTTCATCTGGGCTGGACGCAGGGCTGGAGTTTCTATCCCTCAAACCGCAAAGAGCCGGTCATCCATGAAGACGCCGCGCTCAACCCGCCGGACGACCAGAACATCAAGGAACTCTTCGCCGATTTCTTGGACGCCATCCGCACCGGACGCAAGCCGCTGTGCGACATTGAAAGCGCCTATCGGGCTACGACCCTCTGCTTGCTCGGCAACATCTCCATGAAGCTCGGGCGTAGCGTGATGTGGGAGGGCGAAAAAGAAACAACCGGCGACGCCGAAGCGGACAAGCTGCTGCGCCGCACCTACCGCGGCGCGTGGCAATACCCCGTCATTACGTAATTGAAATCGATCGAAACATGACGCGCATACGTATCCCTTACCACACGTCCGCCCTAGACGCGGATCTCCCGCCCGATTGCCAAGCGGTGATTCTGACGCCGTCCTGTCACGCCGTCACGGATGCCCGGCCGCCCTCCATCGACGAGCAGCGACGGCGTGTCGAGCGCGCACTGGACCAGCCCATCGGTTCGCCGCCGCTTGAAGCACTCGCGACCGGCAAGGCCACCGCCACGATCATCACCAGCGACCATACGCGCCCGGTGCCCAGCCGCATCACGCTGCCGCTTCTGCTTGAGCGCCTCCGCCGCGGCAACCCCTCGATCGACATTCGCATCCTCGTGGCCACCGGCTGCCACCGGGCGACGACGCCCGACGAGATGCGCGCGAAATTCGGCGAGGAGATCGTGCGGCGCGAAACGTTTCTGATGCACGACTGCACCGACACCGCAAGCCTGCGCCAACTCGCGCGCCTGCCCTCCGGCGGCGAACTCTGGCTGAACCGCGCGGCGCTGGACACCGATCTGCTGGTGTCGGAGGGCTTCATCGAACCCCACTTTTTCGCAGGCTTTTCCGGCGGGCGCAAAAGCGTGCTGCCCGGCATCGCCGGCCGCGCCACCGTACTCGCCAACCACTGTGCCGCCTTTATCTCCGACCCGCGCGCCCGTGCCGGCAGCCTGGAGGCTAACCCGATCCACCGCGACATGCTCTTTGCCGCGCGGCAGGCGCGCCTGGCGTTCATTCTCAATGTCACGATCAATGCCGACAAGAGCATTCGCGCCGCCTTTGCCGGCCACCCCGAAGAGGCGCACGCCACAGGCTGCCGCCATCTCGCGAGCGAGGTCACCGTCCCCCGCATGCCCGCCGACATTGTGATCACCGGCAACGGCGGCTATCCGCTCGACCAGAACATCTATCAGGCCGTCAAAGGCATGACCGCCGCCGAAGCCTGCTGCAAGCCAGGCGGTACCCTGATCATGGTGGCGGGCTGCTGCGACGGTGCGGGCGGCGAACACTTCTTTAAGGCGCTGTCCGAAATGAAAAATCCGCGGGAGCTGCTGGACGCGATCGAGCGCGTGCCGCAGGACAAGACCGCTCCCGATCAATGGGAAGTCCAAATCCTCGCGCGTATCCTGGCCAAGCACCGTGTTATCGTAGTCAGTAATGTTTGCGACGCGACCGTGATCCGACGCATGGGCATGGACGCGGCGGCGAGTCTGCCCGAAGCGATTGACACCGCGCGACGCGCGGCACCGCCGGAAGCGCGCATAACCGTCATTCCGGATGGTGTATCCGTTATTGTGGAGAACACGTAAGATGCGAATCCTAGTCTGTATCAAGCAAGTCCCCGGCACGACGCAGGTGGACATCGATGAAAAAACCGGCGTGCTGAAGCGCGACGGCGTCGAATCCAAAATCAACCCGTACGATCTGTACGCGATTGAAACAGCGTTACGCCTCAAGGCGCACTGGCCGGAAGCCACGACCCTCGCGCTCACCATGGGACCGCCGCAGGCTGAACAGTCGCTGCGCGAAGCGCTAATGATGGGCATCGACGAAGTGGCCCTAATCTCCGACCGCGCGTTCGCCGGCTCTGACGTCCTGGCGACCGCCTACACGCTGTCACAGGCCATCCAGACCATCGGAGACACCGGCATCATCATCTGCGGTCAGCAGACCACCGATGGCGATACCGCCCAGGTCGGCCCGGAAATCGCCGAATTCCTGAGCATCCCCCACGCGACCAACATCAGCGCCATCCCTGACTGCCAAGCGAACGCGGTGACCGTGCAGGTTGATCTCCCCACCACCGAAGAGACCATCCGCCTGCCGCTGCCCTGCCTGCTCTCCGTCAACAAGGGTATCCACACGCCCCGCCTGCCCTCGTTCAAACGCAAGAAGGCAACGCGCGAGGTTGCGGTGCGCCGCATGACGCTGGCCGACTTTCCGGACACCGACCCTGACCATTACGGACTGAACGGCTCGCCGACCAACGTGGTGCGGATCTTCCCGCCGGAACACCATGTCACCCGTGAAACGTGGGAAGGTTCGTCCGACGAACTGGCCGGACGCCTCTGCGCCTACCTGCGCGATGCAAAATTTCTGGTTTAGGAACTCATCATGGCAGAACTCATCGTCCATCAAGAAAAAATCACGGATCTCGCGCACATCGCCGACCTGTGTCCGTTCGGCGCCATCGAGGTCAACGCGAACCGCGTCAGCATCTCGCCGGCGTGCCGCATGTGCAAGCTCTGCATCAAGAAAGGCCCCCCGGGTGCTTTTGAACTCGTTGACAGCCGACGGGTTTCGATCGATAAAAGCGCGTGGCGCGGCGTCGCGGTCTATATTGACCAGACCGAAGGCGCGATCCATCCAGTTTCGCTGGAGTTGGTCGGCAAGGCCTGCGAACTCGCCGCCAAGATCGGCCACCCGGTCTACGCGCTGCTGGCCGGGCACCGCCTTGCTGCGTTGACCGAAGAGCTGCGGCATTACGGCATCGATACGATCACGGTCTTCGACCACCCGCGGCTGGAGCACTTCCGCATCGAACCCTACACGGCGGTGTTCGAAGACTTTATCAACCGCTGCCGGCCCTCGACCGTGCTGGTCGGCGGCACGGCGATCGGCCGCTCGCTGGCACCGCGCGTGGCCGCGCGCTTCCGCACCGGGCTGACCGCCGACTGCACCTTTCTGGATATGCAGCCCAATACCGACCTCGACCAGATCCGGCCGGCGTTCGGCGGCAACATCATGGCGCATATCCGGACGCCGCGCCACCGGCCGCAGTTCGCCACCGTCCGCTACAAAATCTTTTCAGCGCCTCAACGCCGCGCAGAGCCGGGCGGCGCGGTGATCGCCGTGGCGCCGAGCGACGCCATGCTGGCCTCCAGTATCGAGACGCTGTCGTCCCACCGCAAAGAGCCGGTCAAAAATATTGAAGACGCCGATGTGTTAGTCGTGGCCGGCCAAGGCATCCAGCGGCGCGAAAATCTTGAGCTGCTGCAACAGCTCGCCGACCGCTTGGGCGGCATGGTGGGCGGCACGCGGCCGGTCATTGAAGCCGGCTGGCTGGAGCCGCGCCGCCAGATCGGGCTCAGCGGACGCACCGTCAAACCCAAGCTGATCATCACCTGCGGCGTGTCGGGTTCGATCCAGTTCGTCGCCGGCATGAGCGGCTCCGAAAAGATCATCGCCATCAATAGCGATCCGGACGCTGCAATTTTCAAAATCGCGCACACAGCCATGGTCGGCGATGTCTGCGAAATCATCCCCGATCTTTTAAACACACTTGCGAAGGGAGACCACGTCCATGTCTGAATCGCCGTTCAATCGCCTGACCGAAGCCGACATCGCCACTCTCAAATCCATGGTGGAGCCGCACGGCCGAGTCACGCCGCGCGAAACAATCCATGAGGACTACAGCCACGACGAAATGGGCGCCGTGCATCACTTCCCCGATGTCTTGGTCGAGGCAACAACCACCGGGCAGGTCGCCGCCGTGCTGCGCTATGCGAACGCCCGCCACCTGCCGGTGACCCCGCGCGGACAAGGCACCGGCCTGGTCGGCGCCGCAGTCGCTCTCTATGGCGGCATCATGCTGAGCACCGCGCGCATGAACCGTATCCTGGAACTGGACGAGGACAACCTCACGCTCACCGTCGAACCCGGTGTGCTGTTGATGGACATCGCCAAGTTTGTTGAAGAACACGATCTCTTCTATCCGCCCGACCCCGGCGAAAAAAGCGCCTCGATCGGCGGCAACATCAGCACCAACGCTGGCGGCATGCGCGCCGTCAAATACGGCGTGACGCGCGACTACGTGCGCGGGCTCGAAGTGGTCCTCGCCAACGGCGACGTCATCGAGGTCGGCGGCAAGATCGTCAAAAACAGTTCGGGGTACGGCGTCAAGGATCTGATCGTCGGATCCGAAGGCACACTCGGCTTCGTGACGAAAGCCATCCTCAAACTGCTGCCCCTGCCCAAAAAGGCCATCAGCCTGCTGGTACCCTTCGCCGACCTCGCGACGGCCATCGAAACGGTCCCCGTCATCATCCGATCCAAGTACATCCCGACAGCGATCGAGTACATGGAAAAACCGGTGATCCTCTGCGCCGAACAGTATCTGGGCAAAAAATTCCCCGACCACTCGTCCGACGCCTACCTGCTGCTGACCTTCGACGGCAACAGCCGCGAAGAGGTCGAGGCCATCTACGAGAAGGTCGCCGAGGTGTGCCTGCAGGCCGGGGCCAAGGATGTGCTGATTTCCGACACCGACGAGCGCCAGGTCTCGATCTGGAGCGCGCGCGGTGCCTTTCTCGAGGCGATCAAAGCCTCGACCTCCGAAATGGAAGAGTGTGACGTGGTCGTGCCGCGCAACCATGTGGCCGATTTTGTGAAATACACCAAGCAGGTCGAACGGGATGTCGGCGTGCGCCTGAGCGGTTTCGGTCATGCCGGCGACGGCAATCTGCACGTCTATGTGCTGCGCGACGACTTCGACCCGGAGACCTACGCGCGCAAGCTCAATGAGGCCTTCGACCTGCTCTATACCAAGGCGCGAGCGCTCGGCGGCCAGGTCTCGGGCGAGCACGGCATCGGCTTCGCCAAGAAAGCCTTTTTGGCCGAGTCGCTCGGCGAGGTCTCCATCAACCTGCTGCGCAACATCAAACAGGCCTTCGACCCCAACGGCATTCTCAACCCCGGCAAGGTCTGCTGATGAACAAGAGGCCCCTCATACCCTTTGCACTCGAAACCTATCTCGCCGACCGTAAACGTACCGTCGAGGTCGATCTCTTCGCGAGCCTGCCCGCCGCCGGGACGCGGCCCGCGATTCTCGCGGAGGCGATGCGCCACGCGGTGTTGTCGGGCGGCAAGCGCCTGCGCCCGATCCTCTGCCT
>CAZOIS010000202.1:0-7442 GCA_964579865.1 uncultured Lentisphaeraceae bacterium
CAGGTCGAAATCGGCGCCGATGAACACGTTGCGCACGTAGAGGCTGAGGCCGTGCTTCTTGTTGGGCATGAGCAGGTCGAACCCCGCCTCTTTCGGCAGGAACAGCAGCGCCTTGAACTCGATCGCGCCTTCGACCGACATGTGGATCGTTTTGAGCGGCGCGTTCTGATCGTGCGTGAGGTGCGTGTAGAACCGGTTGGTGTCCTCCTCCGTCATCTCGCTTTTGGCGCGCTTCCACAGCGCTTTCATCGTGTTCAGCGGCTGGGCGTCTTCTTTGGGCGACTCGCCCTTCTCGCCGAAGCGGATCGGGTATTCGATGAAATCCGAATACCGCTTGACCAGCTCATGGACGCGCCACTCGTTCAGATACTCGTCCATGCCATCGCGCAGTTTGAGCACGATGGTGGTGCCGGGCTTGTCGCGGGCGGCGTCCTCGATCGTATAGGTGCCGTCGCCCGTGGAGGTCCACTTGAACGCCTTCTGCCCTTCGCCCCGCTTGAGCGTGATGAGCGTCACGGACTCGGCGACCATGAAGGCCGCATAGAACCCCACGCCGAACTGGCCGATGAGCTCCGGAGCGTTGGCTTGAGCCTTCTCCTTCAGCGTCTCCATGAACGCCTTGGTGCCGGAATTGGCGATCACGCCGAGATTCTTGTCCAGCTCCTCCTCGTTCATGCCGATGCCGTTATCGGTGATCACCAGCGTCTTGTCTTCCTGATCAGCGACGATGTCGATCTTCCATGTGGGCGCATCCGCGACGAGCGACTTGTCGGTCAGCCCGAGGTACTGCGCTCGGTCGATGGCGTCCGACGCGTTGGAGATCAATTCGCGCAGGAAAATCTCTTTTTTCGAGTACAGCGAGTGGATAACCAGGTCCAGCACCTGCTGGATCTCAGCCTTGAAACTATGCGTCTTCTTGTTCATGGTTCGTGTGTTCTTTCCTCTTGTTCAGATCGTGAGAAGGTCAGCCGCGCCTCAGTCGCGGTCGCGGTTGCCGCCCAGCAGGCCCGCCCGATACAGGAAATACAGCAGCGACATCAGCGAGCTGATCGCCGCCGCCAGATAGGTCAGGAACGCCGCGTTGAGCACGCGCCCCGCCTCGCGCTCCTGCCCGGGCGAGACGATGCCCGCCATCAACAGATGTTGCTTGGCCCGGGCGCTGGCGTCCCACTCCACCGGCAGCGTCACCAGCGCGAAGAGGAAGGCGACCGCGAACAGGGCGCATCCGACATAGAGTAGCGGGCGGAACATGAAGCCTGCGGCAAACACGTAGAAGGCGAACATGCTGCTGAAGTTGGTCACCGGCACGAGGACGGTCCGCAGCACCAGCGGCGCGTACTGGCTGGCGTGCTGCAGGGCATGCCCCGCTTCGTGGCAGGCCACGCCGACCGCCGCCAGCGAGTCCGACCGGTAGACGTCCGGCGACAGGCGCAGCACCTTTTTGGACGGGTCGTAGTGGTCCGACAGGAACCCCTGCGTCTCTTCCACCGCCACGTCGAAGATGCCGTTGCTGCGCATCATGCGCTCCGCCGCCTGCGCGCCGGTCATGCCGGAGTAGGAGCGCACGCGCGAATACCGGCTGAAGGTGGTTTTCACCGTCAGGGAGGCCAGGCCTGCCAAGATCAGGCCGGGCAGCATGATCAGGATATAGACCGGATCGAAAAACATCGTCTCACCCCTTTCTTCACGGTGTCCGTCAGGCTGAAAAGACAGGTCCGGAAAAGCCTTGTCCGCGTATCGTTATTCGGGACTTGGACGCCGTCGAAAATGGGCCCTAGTTTACTAAAAAACGCCTGACTTAAACAAGGGGGTTGTTGGGGTGGCCAAGCGGGCCGATAACCGGGGTGCGCGGCTACAAGGCGTACTGCGGGATTTTGAGCGTTTCGCCGCCTCGGACGGCCGAGCGGTGGGCGATGATGCCCGGCACGGTCGTGTTGAGCGCGCAGGCCGCGTCCACGCAGGGCTGGCGCGCGAGCAGGATCGCGCGGATGAAATCGTCGGTGAGATAGCCGTGGGAGCCGCCGTGTCCGCCCGCAGGCATGCCGGGCGGCAGCGGCGGTTTTTCCTGGATGACATTCGACACGTCGGCCACCCCGGAATAGCGCTCTTCGAAGCTGCCCTTCTGGCCGTACGCGCGCCCCTTCTCGCCATGGGCGCCGGGCATGTCCCAGCTCACGGCCATGCGCGCCATGCCGCCCTCGCTGGTGCGGAAGAGCGCGACCTCGGTTGCGAACGGATTGTTGTAGCGGTTCCGGCCCGGCTGGTTGTCGGGCAGAAGGCTCGGTGTGGCCAGGCACGAGACCGACGTGAACGAGCCTCCGGTCACGCAGGTGTAGAATCCGTTCGAGTGGGTGGGGTAGTACTGCGGCGGCAAGGCCACGCGCCAATCTTTGTAGGACCCGATGTGCTTGTCCATGTAGTGGTAGTACTCGCCCTCGGTATAAATCATCTTGCCGAAGCCGCCGGCCTTGTAGATCTCGCGCATGGCGTAGCACTGCGGCCGGAACGCGGTCGTCTCGAACATCGCGTAAAGTTTGCCGGTCTGTTTGACCGCGGCGATCAGTTCGTCCGCCAACCCCAGCTGTTCCTCGCCGAAAACGGCGGGCACGGCCGAGGCCATGTGCAGGCCGCGCTTCAGCCCCGCGATGCAGAGCCGCGCGTGGCTCGGCGCATCGGTGGCGATGAAGACCGCCTCGATCTCCCGGTCTTTTTCGAACATCTCCTCGCACGAGGCGTAGGACCGCTTCGCGCCGGTCGCTTTCGCGAGGGCCGCGCAGCGGTCCGGGAAGAGGTCGGTCGCCGCCACGACCTCCACGTTCGGATGGTTTTGGAATCCGAACTGGGCGCCGAACTGGCAGACCCCGAAGCCGGCGATGCCGACCTTGACCTTGCGGTCGGAGAACGGCTTCCATGCCGCATCTTTGATTTTGCCCGCGTTGGTCTCGTCGAAGCCGGCGATCGGCTTGTCGGCGGCCAACGCCCCGGTCGCCGCAAGCCCTGCGCCGATCACCGCCTGCTTCACAAAATCACGTCTCGAGAAAGGGTGCGCCATGATATTGCCTCCCGTGGCCGGTCATTTGCCGTACACTTCTATTTCTGTGAACTGGTTGTAGGGGCCGGACGTGTTGCCGTTGCTCGAGACGCGCACGTAGCGCGCCCTCGTGCCGTTCCCCGCAATGCGTCGGCCGAAGTGGTCTTCATAATACTCTTTGTCGGTGCCTTTGCCTAGGCCAGCGCTGTTGTCGAAGTCGTTGTTGAAGAGCGTGACGGCGCTTTCTTTGAACGCAGGATCGTTCGAGATCTGCACCACGGTGTCACGGTAGACGCACTGCTCGGGCCGCTCGCGCCAGAGGCAGACCGCATAGACCGCGACGCTGGCGCCGAGATCGAGCTGGACCCATTGTATGCCGGGCGCGAGTTCGAGATAGGCAGCCGGGCTGTATTGCTTGTCGCCGTCCGTGACCAGCGCGAGATCGCGCTTTTTCGCCCGCGCGTCGCTGGCGGACACGATGCAGCCGCGCGAAAGAAGACGCGTGCCCGCCGGCACCAGAAGGGGCGGGGGGGGCACGCCGTCTCCCCGATAGGGCTCCCGGTGTGCTGAGCGCATGTCGATCGGCGTTCCCTCAAACGTGGGTTTGGGCAACGTTGGCGCGAGCGGGACGTTTCCGGGCGCCTGTCCGCCGAAAACGCATGCGGCGCAAAACAGCACGACACCCGCGGGCAGGCGGTCTTTCATATGTGCGGCAAGGTTCGCCATCGGATTCTCCCTGGTGCAAGGCGTGTGTTGTTCTCAGTTCGCGCGCGCTTCCGGCTCCAAGGCATATGCGCCTTTTGCGGTCCTTCCCCTGACGCTCAGCGCCATGTGCGGGGAAATGCCGTCGGGGTCTACGATCTGGAGATACAGTTTGCCG
The DNA here is from genome assembly GCA_964579865.1 of uncultured Lentisphaeraceae bacterium. Classification (GTDB taxonomy): domain Bacteria; phylum Verrucomicrobiota; class Kiritimatiellia; order RFP12; family UBA1067; genus DAOPZC01. The sequence goes on from CAZOIS010000202.1 coordinate 3,912, forward strand.
GTTGTCGGGACGTTCAGGAAGCAGTCGGCCTGCGTTCTGGCTTTCGCCGCATCGACCGTGCCCGGCTCCGCGTGGCCATCGGGAAAGATTGTCCGCAGGTCGAGCGCGGAATAGCCGCTCCAGATTGCGTTTCCCGAATCGTCCTCGATGAAGTACCGGATCTTCCACGCGTCGTAGGTCGGGGTCAGCCCGACGTTCAGCCAGCCGATTTCGATATTCATGTTCCCCTTCGAGCGTGAAACGCGGGCCTCGGTGAAGAGGTAGCGGAAGCCGATCAGGGCGTACATGCGGTGGAAAGCGCTCAGGGCCTTGGGGTCTTCGAAGATCGTGTAGGCCGTCGGGTTCGTGGAGGACTTGCCGACGCTGACGTTGCAGTTGCGGATCACCGACGGATGCAGATAGCTGACCTGCTCAAGCAAGCCCCAGTACGGGTGGAACCCGTCTTTCGTCGGCCCCCAACGGCCCGGCTCGCCCACGAGCGGCGCGCTTTTCCAGCGGTCGCGGAGGAGCTCGAACATCTTGACTCCGTCTTTCTCGTAGCGGTTCGCCGCGTAGTAGATCGACTGGTACCGCTTCTCGTCGTCGCCCCAGTTGTCGCGGAACGTGCCCGCCAAGCCGGCACGGTTGCGGAGCGTCAGCAGGTGGAAGTGGTAGTCCTTCAGCGGGTCATACGCCGGCGAAAAACGCATGCCGTTGGTGGGGACGACCAGCCGGATGTCGGGGAAGTGGCGGACGTAAGTGTCGGCGATGCGGATCAGGTGGGCGGAGCTGGGCGGAATCAGCGGCTTCGGATAGGCGCCTTCGCCCCAGAAACCGAAATGGCGCATCTCGATGCAGCGGACGAGTTTCTTGCGGGGCACCGTCTTGCCGCCGGCCGTGACCGGCTTCTCCAGATAGGCCGCGAAGGCCCGCAGCAGCGCGTCGTAACGTTCGACGAAATACGGGTTCTCGAAGTTCGGTTCCCAGTGGTCGGTCTTGTTCAGCCACAGCGGGTTGACCGTATCTTTCTGAGCGCTCCGCTGCATGGCCTCGTGCACATACGCCGGATAACAGCAGAACGCGCCGTCGATCTTCTGCTTCGTGCCCGCATTGCTCGTCACGAAACAGCCGATGTTGAGCTTCTGGCCGTACTGAAGGCCGTACTCGAAGTGCTTGTCCATTTTCTCAAAATGGTACTCGCCTTCCTTTGTCTCGTAGGCGTCCCACCCCACCCGGATCATGGAATTCACCGCGTTGTCGCTGACGCGGACCGCATAACTGACCAGATCCGTCACGCCGTTGCCGGGGCCGCCGTTCCAGATTTCGGTGCCGGAGCCCGCATTCTGGATCGCGCCCTGATCGACGGTGATGATCTCGGGAACGGTGCGGGTCACGCCGCCCTTTGGCTTTTCCCTGACGAGCGTGCAGGCGGCCAGCGGCACCAGGAACAGCATGAGCATTGAAGAGTTTTTTCGCATGACGGAACTGCCTTTGGATTGCGTGAGGCCCTGCCGGTGCGGCTGCCAGTCATCCGGCACCTGGGCCTTTTTTCCTAGCGGGACAGGAGATAGCCTTGCGGCGCGACGGCTTTGCCCTTATACGGGAAAACCTCGGCGCGGTAGTTGGAAATGATTTCCGCGCCATTCGAAAAGGCCGTGCGGAACACATCGGGCGCGATCTGCTCGTGCTGCTCCATGAATTCGAGCTGGAGGTCGGCAAGTGCGCTGAACGCGTCGTAGCCCTTCTTGACGAACGCCACCGACTGGGCCAGTTCTTCGTCCGTCGCGCAGGTCAGGTCGGAGCTGCCCATCCAGTTTTTGTTGTCGGCCTTGAACCGCGAATAAAAATAAAAGCTCGCACGTCCGTTGAATTCGGCCAGCTTGGTCTGCGTCCGCTGGTCCTTTGTCGCCGCGTTCATGGTTTCGGTGAAGGGGTTGTTGAGAATGATGCCGTTGTAGACGAGCTGCCAGATCGGAATCAGCCGGTCGTGCATGGGGCTGGCCTTGCCGGTGAGGCCGTTGAAGTAGACGTAGAGCACATAGTCGAGGTTACCGCAGGCGAAGTCGAATGCGCCCTCCGACGCCACGCCGCCGATGTTGTCCTTGCATGACTGCAGGATGCGGTCGAACCAATAGGCGCTTTCTTTCGGCGTGCAGGGGTGGTCGGCATCGAAGCATCTGGGCGGTTGCAGGATGGTGATCACGTCGATGTAGTGCAGGCCGCGGAAGCCGAGGCCGGCGACCTTCCGGATGTCCTGCGGATAGAAGCGCTCGAAAGCGCGCTGCGGGCAGAGCGCGTACATCTGACCGCCGCTCCACACCGCGTTCGAGAAGGGTTTGCCGTCCGGCTTTTTGACCGGCAGATCCGGATTCCAGCATTCCGCGATGCTGTAGCCGTCGGAGCTGTTCGTGTGCCCGACGATCTGGAATCCCATGCGCTGCGCTTTTTTGATCAGCGCGCGGAGTTTCGCCTCGCCGCCGAGGCTTTCTTCGACGGGAAAGATCTGGGGCCAGCGGCCGTCATGGCCCTTCTGGTTCCAGCCGACCAGGCAGATTTCGGCGTTCCTGATGCCCGCGCGGTCAAAGGCGTCCAGAATGTCGCCGACGCGATCGAAGGTGACGGCCACCTTCATGGGCGGCTCGGTCGCGAGCGTCTGCTCCAGAACGGGGCTGGGTGCGGGTTTCCAGCCTTGGCGGATGCGGACCTCAATGCTCTTTGCGGCGCGTGCCAGCTCGGGGTTCGTCTTCATGCGCTCCTTGATCGGCTTGCAGACCTCCCGCGCGAGCTGGTAGTTTCGATAGGCGCGCGCCATGCCCGCGTAGTCCGCATCCTTGCCGGTCAGCAGGACGTAGTGGATCGTCAGATCGTCCGGCGGCACAAAACCCGCGACATGGAAGCGCGGCGCGATCGTGTAGACGCCATTCTTGGCCTGCACGTGCAGGTCGTACTCGAACCGCATCGTCGCCACGATGCCGACGAACGTCGCGCGCGGATTCTTCATCCCGAAGATCGGCATGAAGTTCCGTCCGTAGAACACGCTCGGACCGCCCACCATGCAGGTGGCGTTCGTCAGGCGGAACGAACCCAGATAGCCGTCCGGCGTCACGTAGTAGCCCGGCTCGCCCCGCGTCGCCCGCGCGAACTCGGGCAACACGGAGACCCACTCCACGCCCGCCGGCAGGTCGCCGCGCTTGACGGTCACCGTCACCACGCCCTTCGCGTCCGGCGCGACCTCGACGGCCTTTTTCTCTTCGCGCTTGTCCGCGTACGTGTACGTCAACTCCACCTGCGCCGCCATCGCTCCGCAGGCGCAGAACCCTGTGAGCAACATCGAAACAACCGTTTTCATCATCTTCCTTCCTGTATTTCTTCTATTCTCAAATCCGCGATATGAGGCGTGGTCCGGGATGTCCCTCGCGACGGGCTTTTGAGCCGTTCGGTTTAAGCGTGCGCTAGTCATCGAAGATGTCTTTTTTTGCCGACTTGAGAAAGCGACCGAAGTCGCGGTCTTTCTTGCGCTTCTCGGCGTATGACAGCTGATAAAAAGTCGAT
>CAZOIS010000203.1:0-7398 GCA_964579865.1 uncultured Lentisphaeraceae bacterium
CATCGTCGCGCCGCCGTCGTCGCTGACCAGCAGCCCGACGTCGTAGAATCCGAAATAGACGCGGCCCGGCACGCGCGGATGCGGAAAAACGCCGTGCAGGCAGGTCACCTCAAGCCCCGTCCCGCCGATCCGCCCGTCCGAGCGCTCCTGCGTGTAACGCTGCCGCCACGTCGCGCCGCCGTCATCCGTCCGATAAACGTACCCCGACGTACCGAAGAAGAGCGTGTCCGGGTGCCGCGGCGAGAGCGTCAGGCAGGTCACGCTCGGCCCCCACATGTCGATCCACGCGTGGCGGGCATTGCCCTTTTCGCCGAACTCGAAGGTCCGCCGCCAGTGCAGGCCGCCATCCTCCGTCTTGTAGACCGTGGCGTCCCACCACGTCGCGCCGCCCACATAGGCCACGTCCGCGTTCGACGGATGCACCGCGAGCGTGTCCACCCAGCTGCACAGCATGTCGCTCGTGCCGGGCTTGCCCACGGCCTGCCGCAGGCCGTTGACGCGCGGCCGCCAGGTGCGGCCGCCGTCTTCGGAACGGTAGACCCCCGCCTGCCACGGGGTCTCGCCCGCCTTGCCTTTGAGCGATACGTAGACGACCCGCGGATCGGAGGGCGACTGTGCGAGCCGGCGCGTGCGCAGGTGCGGCGGCAGCCCCTCGCTCGATGCCGCCCACGTCGCGCCCCCGTCCGCGCTGGCGAAGATGCCCTTGGGCGTCGCGATCAGCAGGCGCCGCGGCTCCAGCGGATGGACCGCCAGATCGGAAATCAGCAAATCTTTCGGAAGTTGCCCCGCCTGCACAATCTGACGCCACGTCGCGCCGCCGTCCGCGGATTTGTAGATCGCGCCCTGTCCGCCCCGCCCCTCGCGCGGCTGCCCGATCGCGGCATACACGGTTTCCGGATCGCGCGGATCGAGCACGATCTTGCTCACCATCGCGGAGTAGGCATACTCCTGTACCGGCGGAAAGCCCTCGCGCAGCCAGCGCCACGTCAGCCCGCCGTCCGCGCTCTTATAGACGCCGCTCTTGCACCCCGCATACAGGATTTTCGGATCGGCCGGATGTTCGGCGAGGCACTCGATGAAATAGTCCTCGAAACCCTCGTTATGGACCGCGTAAGACGCGCCGCCGTCATCAGAGCGGTAGAAGCCGCCCACGTCGCAGCCGACGAAGAAAACGTTCTGCCCGTGCCGGCTGGCCAGCATTGACTGGATCCACCCGCCGCCGCCCGGCCCGACATTGCGCCACTGCACCTCCGGCGCATCAGCGGCCCCAAGGCCAGACGCGAACGAGAAAAACCACAGCAGCAAGAATAATCCCGTTTTCATGGCTCGCCTCCCAAAGTCGCCGGGGCGGCCCGCCCCGGGCACGCCATGTCCGGACCGGTCCCTATCACGGCGCGGTCGCACCCATGCGCAGCACGGGCAGGATCTCTTGACGCAAAGTCGTGTCCAGGTCGAACAAGGCGAACCCGGGGCAGCCCGCGCGCCGGACAGCCTGGATCTGGTCGATCACCTGCGCCGCGTCCAACCGGCTCTCCGCGGCCGTCACCCCGATGCCGGGCACCACCTTCATCGTCTGCTTGCGGGTGCGCGTCTGCTGGCCGAGCCACTCGTTGAACTTGGCCAGCTCTTCGGTGTAGTTCATCGGCACCACATAGTCCACCAGGCCGATGTTTGTCCACGACTCCCAGTCCTGGCCCACCGCATCGAGGCAGGAGGGATATTTGCCGAACACGGCCGCGGTGAGCAGTTTTCCCGGAGCCTCGCGCCTGACCGTCTTGCGCGCCGCCTGCACAAAGTCCGAGATCTGGTCCGACCGCCAGCGGATGAACTGCGCCCGCAGGGCCCCGCTCTTCACGTCCTCGGGCCAGTCCGCCGCACGGCGCCCCGTCGCCTTCTCGAACCGCAGCTTCACGGCCGGGCCGAGGCTCGACGCGTAGTCGGGATACCGGACGAAATCGAGGTGCACCCCGTCGGTCTTGTAGTTCACCGCCATCTCGCGGACGGCGCTCACCAGATACGGCCGGACCTCCGGCACCGCGGGATCGAGCCAGTTCAGCGGCGCGCCCTCCCCGTTCGTCAGCAGCCAGCCCCGCTTGCGGAAGATCGCCAGCCGCTCGGGCGTCGCGCCCTCGGCGGAGAAGCAGAGCAGCCAGGCGTGGACACGCAGGCCCAAAGGCTTGGCGGCCGCGAGGCACGCGGCCAGCTGGTCGCCCTGCTCGTCAAACACGCGGGAACGCGGCAGGACCCCGCTGGCATAGTGCGCGAACGCCGCCCCGGCCACGTTGACGTACAAATCCGAAAAGCCGGCGTCCTTGAGCAGGCGGCACGTGCGCGGCCAGTCGCCCGGGTAGAGGCCCATGCCCGAATGGTCCCACACCGCGCGGATTTCGCCCTTGCGGGCAGGCTGGACCATCCCGTAGACCTCGTACATCCGCGCTTTCAAGTCGTTGGCCGCGAGCCACGCCTCGTACCCTTTGCCCGCAGACAACAGCTGGGCCGCTTCGAGGTCCTTCTGCCGGACCGCTTGGGCCGCGGGGACGGCGCGGGAACGCCGCGCGGGATCACCCGTTTTGCCGGCCAGCGTCACCAGGCCGGACACGCCCCCGACGCCGCCGACCTGCCGCGCCTGCTGCAGCATGCGTGTCGCCGCAGGCAGCCATAGCGCCGGATCGTGCGCGGCGGCCAAGGCCAGCAGCAGGCGCCCCTTGGCTTCGGCATCGCCGTCCGCCAGCAGCACGTGCGTCATCCAGTAACCGCTCGGCGACGAGAGCCAGGCGGCCTCGGCGGTCTGCCGCCCCTGGCGGTCATGCCACCACGCCAGCACCTGCGACCGGCCCGGAACCGGCTGCACCAGAAATAGGTTCTGCGATGTTTGGAGAATGACGTCCGGCACGCCGCGCGGGCGGGCCTCCTCGAACCGCATCTGCGACCAGCGCCCGTCCGTCGACCCTTTCTGGTAACCGACGGTCTGGACCCCCAGCAGCGACGCCAGCGCCGGCGAGGAAGAGTAGCAGACGATCAGCTTGCCGCCGCGCCGCGAGAACGCCGTGAGCGCGGCCATCTGCGTCGCCGTCGGCTGCGACAGATAGACCAGCACCGCGACCTTCTTGCCGGCCAGCGCCTTTGTCAGATCCGTGTCGTCGGTCAGCGCGGCCTCCACGCCCGCCTCGCGGTACCACCGCTCGACATGCCGCGCCAGCGCCAGCGCAAACCTGCGCTCGCCTGCCGCCACCGCTTCGCTTCCCTGAATCACGGCCACCGGCGCGGCCCAAGCCAAAACCGACAGCATCCCAGCCGCAAACATGATCAAGCATCGTTTCATCTGAATCCCCGTATATCGAAGCTTGTTATTTTACCTGTTTCCCGCCGCGTTTCATAACGCAAACCGCATAAAAAAACGGGGCGGATCGCTCCGCCCCGTTTTCCTTTCCAGCAAGCCCAACAACACCCCTTGCTCATTCCACGCCCTGGAAGAGCGCGGTGGAGAGATAGCGTTCGCCCGCGTCGGGCAGCACCACGACGATGGTCTTGCCGGCAAACGCCTCGTCCTGCGCGAGCCGCACCGCCGCGAACGCCGCCGCGCCGGAAGAGATGCCGACCAGCAGCCCCTCCTCCTTGCCGAGCCGCTGCGCAAAGGCCAGCGCGTCCGCGCTCGCCACGGTCTCCACGCGGTCGAGGACCGTGAGATCAAGCGTGTCGGGGATAAAGCCCGCGCCGATGCCCTGGATCTTGTGCGGCCCGGGCTTGACCGGCTGTCCCGCGACCGTCTGCGAGATCACCGGGCTCTCCGCAGGCTCGACCGCGACCGACGTGATCGCCTTCTTCGCGACGCGCTTGAGGAAGCGCGTCACGCCGGTGATCGTGCCGCCCGTGCCGACGCCCGCGACGACCACGTCCACCGCGCCGGCCGTCGCCTCCCAGATCTCCGGGCCGGTGGTCTTTTCATGGACCGCCGGATTCGCGGGATTTTTGAACTGCTGCGGGATGAAATATTTCGCCGGGTCAGCCGCCACGATTTCCTCGGCCTTCCGGATCGCGCCTTTCATGCCCTCGGCTCCAGGGGTCAGCACGAGGTGTGCGCCCAGCGCGGCCAAGACGCGGCGGCGCTCGACACTCATGGTCTCGGGCATCGTCAGCGTCAGCGTGTAGCCGCGGGCCGCCGACACCGAAGCGAGCGCGATGCCCGTGTTGCCGCTGGTGGGCTCGACGATCTCGACCCCGGGCTTCAACACGCCGCGCGCCTCCGCGTCGACGATCATGGCCGTGCCGATGCGGTCCTTGACCGAGTACGCCGGATTGCGCGCCTCAAGCTTGGCATAGACCACGGCCTTGGCGTTCCCGGTCACCCGGTTCAGCCTGACCAGCGGCGTCTGGCCGATCGATAATGAGAGATTTTCAAAACTCAACGCACTCATGATGTCCTTCTTTCTATCCTTGCCGCCGTTACCGCTGGCTCGCCTTGAGGGCCTGGTCGATGTCGGCCTTGATGTCCTCAAGGTCCTCGAGTCCGACCGAGAGGCGGATGAAGTCCGCCGTGACGCCGGTGGAGGCCTGCTCCGCGGGCGTGAGCTGCTGGTGCGTGGTCGAGGCCGGATGGATCACCAGCGTCTTGGCGTCGCCGATGTTGGCCAGGTGCGAGAGCAGCTTCACGCTGTCGATGAAGCGCCTGCCCGCCTCGAGCCCGCCCCTGATGCCGAAGCCGACGAGGCCGCCGAAGCCCTTCTTCAGGTACTTCGCCGCCACCGCATGGTTCGGGCTGTCTTCCAATCCCGGGTAATTCACCCACGCCACGAGCGGATGGTTCTTCAACCACCGGGCGATGGCCAGCGCGTTCTCGGAGTGGCGCGCCAGCCGCAGCGGCAGCGTCTCCAGCCCGAGCAGGAACTCGCGGGCGTTGAACGGGCTGAGCACCGCGCCGATGTCGCGCATCAGGGTCACGCGGATCTTCAGGATGAAGGCCACGTTGCCCATGCCCGGAACGTTGCCGAGCGCGTCCCAGTAGGCGATGCCGTGGTAGCTCGGGTCCGGTTCGGTGAACTCCGGGAACTTCCCGTTGTCCCACCTGAATTTACCCGAGTCCACGATCACGCCGCCGATCGAGGTGCCGTGGCCGCCGATGTACTTCGTGGCAGACGCCACCACGATGTCCGCACCGTGGTCGAACGGCTTCACCAGCCCCACGCCGACCGTGTTGTCCACCACCAGGGGGACGCCCGCCTCGTGCGCGATCTTGGCGATCGACTCAAAGTCCGGCACGTCCAATTTTGGGTTCCCGATCGTCTCCACGTAGACCGCGCGCGTCTTGGGCGTGATCGCCTTGCGAAACGCTTCGGGGTCGCGGGAGTTCACAAAGGTCGCCTTGCGCCCCAGCTTCGGCAACGTGTGGTGGAAGAGCTGGTACGTTCCTCCGTACAGGTTGTCGGCGGCCACGATCTCATCGCCGAGCCGCGTGATGGCCAGAAGCGCATAGGTGATCGCCGCCTGACCCGAGGCGGTCGCCAGCGCGCCCGTGCCGCCCTCGATCGCGGCGATGCGCTTCTCGAACACGTCCGTCGTCGGGTTCATCAGCCGCCCGTAGATGTTGCCGAATTCTTTCAGCGCGAAAAGATTCGCCGCGTGCTCCGAGCTCTTGAACACGTACGCCGCCGTCTGGTACAGCGGCACCGCCCGCGCCCCGGTCGTCGGGTCGGGCACCTGCCCCGCATGCAGGGCCAGGGTAGAAAGTCCTTGAATTGTATCGCTCATGTCGCTCCTCCTTCGCGTTTTTTGAACCCTTTGACGGCGGGGGCCAGCGCAAAATACTAGCAAGTGGCTTGGTTGACATCATCAATAGACGATTTAGTTACCGCCGTCAACGTCCATTTCAGTTTATTCGATGGCTAAAATGCGTACTGGGCGCTCAGCACGAGTCCGCCTCCGACGCCGAGGTCGGAGAAGCCTTTCGTCTCGTCGCCCGTATCGGCATAGGCCGCCACCAGCGTCAGCTTATCCGTCGCGAACCACGCCACATGGCCGTTCCAGTAATCCGAGTTCTGGATCCCGTCGCCGGCATTCACCCCTTGTTTGTACTCGACGCCCACCGCGACGTTCTTGGCGGGCAGGATGTCGACGTTGCCGAAAAGGACGGTATCATAGTCCCCGTGGCCGAGAACGCCGTTCACCACCTCGTCCGATTCCAGCACGCCGGCCGAGAGCAGCACCGGAAGCGGCGCCTGGGTGATCAGCTTGGTGGCGACCAGATAGGCGTCGAACCCGTTGTTGTCCAATCCCAGCGCATCGGCGACTTCCGCGTCCGTATACTTCCAGAGGCCGCCCACCGCCACGGCCGGCACCCAGACGGTGTCGCCGAAGTTCTCGTCCAACAGCTTGACCTTCGCACCCACATTGTGCGTATTTATCGACGTGCCCGCATTGTCGATCAGGCCGTACCCGTACGACAATTCAAGGCGCTTGGCGATCGAGAACGCCGCACTGGCCGCATACCAGTTGATGTCCGCGTCGTCCAAGTTGACGTACCACGCGCCGACCTGCGGCTTGCTCACCCATTCGCCGAAACCGCCTTTCTCGCCTTCGGCATAGGAGCCGGCCGTATACGCCAAGGGGTTGAAGGCGATACCGCCGTTGCCCTGCAAACCGTTCAGCGGGACGCCCGCCTCAGCCGCCACGGCGAGCAGTCCCGCCGTAATAATCAATTTCTTCACCGTGTCTGTCTGTTTGTTCATGGATCCGGTCCTTTGTTTTTCGCTTTACTCTACTATGTCGCTCGACATGGTGGTGAATGTAGCAAAGAGACCGTGTCGCCGCAACTGGAAAATTGGAAAAACTTTGGCGACGCGCGTTTCACCCCAAAAAAAACACGAAATGGTCGGCAAATCATTCCCCCTTTACACGGTCGGCCTCATTTGAGAACATATATCAATTCGCTAGACTTTATGAACTTTAAAAGGCGCTATGAGAATCGAGCACACGGAAAAACCGGAAAACTTGACCGTCGCGGTGGGCATGAGCGGAGGCATCGACTCAGCCGTCACGGCCTGGCTGCTCAAAGAAGAGGGATATGGCGTCATCGGCCTGACCATGAGCATCTGGGACCCCAAACTGCCTTTCACGGCCGCGAAACAGAGCGCCTGTTACGGACCGGGCGAGGCAGTCGACATCGCTTCGGCCAAAGAGACGGCCGAACACCTCGGCATCGCGCACCATACGATTTCACTCGCGGAAGAGTATGAACACGGGGTGTTAGACGAATTCCGGCGCCAGCATCTGGCGGGGTTCACCCCCAACCCCTGCGCCCTGTGCAACCCCAAGATGAAGTTCGGCTTCCTGCTTTCGCGCGCCCGCGGACAGGGGCTCCGCTTCGGCCGTTTCGCCACCGGCCACTACGCGCGAATCGTCCGC
>CAZOIS010000204.1:0-2277 GCA_964579865.1 uncultured Lentisphaeraceae bacterium
CTGTACGACGCCTTCGGCTCCGCCGGCGCGAATCTGCGCCTCTTCTTCTGGCGGCAGCGCCACGTCCCGAACCTGCAGATCATCGGCTTCTCGCAGGCCAACATGCTCAAGCGCAAGTTTCAGCTCAACCTCCGAAACCACCGCAAGATCCTCGTCGTCGACGGCGCCCTCGCCTTTACCGGCGGCGTCAATTTCCACGACGTCTACCTCTCCCGTGCAAACGCGCCGGGCACGATCGACTATCACTTCCGCATCCTCGGGCCCGCCGTCCTGGAACTCCAGTACACCTTCCTCCGCGACTGGTACTACATGACGGACGAACCCGCGGAAAAGCTGCTCGCCAAAGAGTTCTTCCCGGCCCCCGAGCACATGGGCGACGTCGCCGTGCGCCTGCAGAACAGCGGCCCGACCCGCGCCGAAACGGGCGCGGCGCTCGACACCTTCTTCGCGGCGATCAACCTAGCACGCAAGCAGATCCTGATCGTTACGCCGTACTTCGTGCCGCCCGAGCCGCTGATTCTGGCCTTGCGCCAAGCCGCCTACCGGGGCGTGGACGTCAAGGTGCTCGTCCCCGCCATCAACAACCACCCGACCCTCCAGCTCGCCTCGCAAGCGCTCTACGCGTCCTTGCTGTTATCGGGCATCCGCATTTTCGAGCGCGAGCCGCCCTTCATTCATGCCAAAGCCTCGATCATCGACGATGCCGTCGCCATCATCGGCAGCGCCAACTTCGATCCGCGCAGCCTCTTCCTCAATTACGAAACCAACCTCGTGGCCTTCGACAGCCGCTTTGCCGCGCAGCTCAAAGCGGCCGTCCTGAACGACATCACCCATTCGCAAGAAATCCTTTACGCCGAATGGCGCCGCCGCCCGCAACTGCGCCAGCTCGCCGAGAATTTCTTCAACCTCTTTCACCCCATCGCGTGACAGGTCGATTCCTTGGGCGTGATTCCGTTTCAACTAAACTGAGCCGCACCCGCCCGCATCACGCGCGCACCTCTTTCCCGCGCCTCAGATACGCGTTGAACAGGCACAGGTCGGCCACCATCCACGCCACGAAGACCGCCACGTTGATCTTCTGCAAGACGGGATTCACCGGACGCGACGGCAACAGGTGGTCGCGGACCATCGCCGTCAACACGCCTTCCGCCAACAGCAGAAGCACGGCAAACAGCAGCCACGCCGTTTTGTACCTCCGCCTCGCAAAAGACGACTCTGCGCCCAGCAGCATCAGCAGAATGCCGGGGACGATCAGCGCGAAGGCCGAGTAGATGCAGACGTTATGCGCGTTCGGCCGCAGATCATAGGGCGTCAGCGCCACCCCGAACACGCCCAGCGAAAAACCGGCGCAACACATGAACGCCAGCCATTTGAGGCAACGCGGTCCCCGCACGCAATCCGACCGCACATACCAATACGGGATGAGCAACAGCATGGCCGCCCCCAGCCCGCTGTTGAAAAGGAGACTGGCCCGGTAATTGTCGAGCCCGCCCTGCGTCCGCGTCATGCCGAGCGCGCTGATGAAGTCGTAGCCAAAGCGGTATCCTCCCGCCGCCGCATCGTGTCCCGGATAACACGCGACGGCGACGCCCAGCAGCGTCAGGAACCCCAGCATGGTCAGCACCATCATCCTGACCAGTCCCTGCCGCAGATCGACGCCCTGCCTTTCACAATCTGTTTTCACGCCTGCACTCCTTGCCGAAGAAACTCATCGCCGCTTTTGCCGGGGGGCGTAAGGCACGCCGCGCGTCAGCGCAGGAAGAACCCCGTGATGGTCTCCGTCTTGTCCGGGTCGACGCCGTGCGGATGGTGTCCGAAGAGGCCGCGCTTGACGACGTCGATCTTGCCTCCGGCCGCCTTGAAGCGAGATGCGAACAGCTCGCAGTTCTTCGCCGGCGGCACCGTTTGGTCCTGCCCGCCGTAGAGCAGCAGCACGGGGATGCCGGCCTTCGCGATCGGCTCGGCCAAGTTCACCGGCATGCGGGGGTCGGCGTTCCATTTCCCGTCTGCGGGCGGGATCTTCGCCCACGGGCCAGTCTGGCTCTCACCGAAACCGTCGAAGTTGAGGAGCGGCGCGTCGAGGTAGATTTTACGCACGTTCTCCGGGTACTTCGCGGCGTAGCGCGTGGAGAAGAACCCGCCCCAGCTCATGCCCACCAGGTTCGCCTGCGGCTCAAAGCCCAGCTCTTCCACGAGGAACTTCTGGAACGCGGCGAACTGCGCAAGCCCCTCGTCGGTCGCGCGCAGGTCGAACGCCTCCAGCGTCGCGTGGTGGAA
>CAZOIS010000204.1:2377-7313 GCA_964579865.1 uncultured Lentisphaeraceae bacterium
TCGCGCTCCGCGTCCATCTCCGCGTTGACGCGCTTGATGACGTCGATTTCCTTCGGATCATAAGGGCGCAGCGACGGGCGGAACAGGTCGTGGAACCACTTCGTCATGTCGTAATTCTGTCCGCCGCCCTTGTCGAGCTGCTTCCACATCCCTTCCCACGGTTCGTACGTCTGGTACTTGCCCGCCACGAAGCCCCAGCAGGTGCAGCCGATGCGGTTCTGCGCGAAGAACGGGTAGACGTCGAACACCTCGCAGTGGAGGATGCGCGCCAGCCATTCGGTGTTGACCAGCGGCCGGCCGAAGCGCTCCTTCAGCGCCTTCGCCAGGGCCATCTGCGTGCCGAGGTCGCTGTAGCTGTGGTAGCTGATGATGTCGCTGCACGCTGCCGCCACGCCCTCGGCCGTGTCCTGCGCGGCGTCGCCGCGCGACGCCCAGACGTCCGCCGCGAGCGGCTGCTTCGGGTCGATCTGCCAGGCGAGTTCGAACAGCTTCTTCAGGTACGGCGCGGAGACCTTCCCCCGCCCGTTGTTGCCCGGCTCGTTCCACAGGTTCCAGAAGAGGATGCGGTCGTCGTCGCGGTATTTCTTCAGCAGCTCCTCGCACATCCGGTAGAACTTCGGGTTGAGGTCGGGGTCGTCGAGCGACGTGTAGCCCATTGCGCCGGGGAAGGACCCGTGCTGGGACAGCTTGCGCCCGCCGTGATAGCCCCAGTCGCAGGGCTGCGGGCCGGGTTCGGGCAGCTTCCAGAGCTGCTTCGGACGCGAGCAGTCGTTGCCCAGGACAAGGATCGCTCGGATCTTGTGCTTCGCGCAGACCCCGAGCGCGCGGTCGAAACGCGCCATGAAGCCGTCGTGGTCGTGCACCCACACGCCGAAGCCTTCCTCGGCGAGGATGAGGCGCACGGTGTTGAACCCGATCGACTCGGCGAGGGCGAGTTCGCGGTCCATCTCCTCGAAACGCACCTCGCTGCCGAGCGCCTGCCACTGGTCCACGCGGTTGGCGGCGCTTGCGGGCATGTAGTTGCACCCGCGGATCCAGGGCTGGGCATTGTACCACTCCCACGCCTTTTCTTTCGTCCACGGCGCCGTCCGCGCGGCGAACAGCTCCACCGCCGACAGGGCCATCGCCGTCATGACCAACGTTCTCATATTCATGTCTTATACCCCCTTCTGTCCCTACAGCGTGCTACACTTTGTCATCTTTTAGCGAACCCAAGCCGCCTCCGCATCTCGGCCGCTTTTGTCTGATGTCAAATACACCCTTCTATCCGGCGCGGCCTATCCGTCCGTGCGGAACCCGTCACCCACGATATTATTTAACTAAGCACTTGTTACCCTTGCCAAATGTATCCACAAATCCCTGGGTGTCAGTTCCATAGGTCAAACGGCTCCCAGATGTTTCGGAGATGCAGCCGAACTGTTGACCATTCTTACCTATGAAGATGTTATTCTCAATCAGCGGCAAAGACGATGAACCGTCTGCGTTCTTAAGTCCACTACATATCTGCACCATCATATCACCAGCTCCGCACATTACGTTGTTGCGGATAACATAGTTCTTTGCACGATTACGGCTGCCATGGTACCAAGCTTTGATATGCGCACCTTCGTTGCGATCTGGGCGCTGTTCACAAAAGCCGACACCGGCATCGAACATCAGGTTGTCCACAAAAAGGATGTTCTCCATCAGACTGTCATTGCCTTTGTGTGCTGTGAGAAAATATTCGATTGAGTAATTGCACTTCTCAAACACGTTGCCGACATAGCGTACGTTTCTCTGATCGTAACGCACAGTTCCTTTGCTTTCCGGAATATTGAACTGATGCGTAACGCCGGCGTCATAGACTTGATACATATAGCAATTTTCAACTGTATAGTCCTCGCAACCACCATAGATTTCCACGGCATTGCCCAGACGCGTGGGATAATCTCGCCCGAAAATCGCTTCCGCCTGGATCGAACCACCAATCCAGCCGAACTCGCAGTTACGGACAGTTAATCCTTTGCACGTGCCAGCCCCAACGCCGTGCACGCCAACATACTTGATTGTAAAGTTCTCAATCGTAACATCGCGAGACCCGCCAACACCGACCCCATGACACTTCACATTGAATTCGATGGACTTGAAACGCGAGCCTGGATTTGTTTCGCTGTAAAGATAGACTTTGCCTGTGCCGTTTGTATAGTAGTCGTGCCAGAAATGAAGGTCGGCATCAAGATCTCGATAGGAGTTGAACGGACGCCCCGTGAACTTATTGAACTTTTGCCCTGTCTTCTTATCCGTCCTAATGACAATCTTGGTGGCATGCGCCGCACCTTCGTCAAACACAAGCGTCCCCACATCACGCGTACCAATGGTATACGCCCACACACGCGGATTATCCGTCTGTTCCCATTTTGCAGGGTCAGCTCCATTTTCAGGGGAACCGTAGATGCACGGCTTCGGGCCTTCACCATAGGCCGTATACGTTACACCGGAACGTGCTGGCACAGTGCCTCGATACACGCCTCCCCGTTCAAAAAGAACATAACTGCCAGGGGCAACCGACGTCTGCGCAAGCGGAGCAACAGCTCGCCAGGCTGTTTGCGGAGTAAGCCCATCAGCAGAGTCGCTTCCTGACTTCGCAGAAAGATAGTAACACGTTACACCAGAAGGAATCGCACGATTGGGCGCAGCGCGAATAGATTCGATTCGCTTGGCGGCCTTTGCACGTAATTGACACTCAGCTTCTATGGGTGATGCTGCAAGGTCACCCATTTCGCACGTACCCGTCATGACACCCATCAAAAAAAATGCCAACATCAACTTTTCCAGTTTCATCAAGTGTTCTCCAATCGGGACTTCACCGGGCGGTCGCAGGCTCCTCGCGGACAAGATCGCGGCCTTCGTACGCCGGCGGAACGTAGCCGTGCTCCGAGCCCTGTACCCAGAGAATCTTTTTGGGGCACGTCATGTTATTCCACATCTTCGCGATCCCCGTCGGAGGACAGCAGTAGTCGCCGAGACCGGCGCGGGTGATGAAGGTGAGGCATGTCTTCGGAATGCGCTTCGCGAAATACGCCGCGTCATAATAGCCGAGAGCATCCGTCCAGAGAATGTACCAGCCGTCGCCCGCGAGCTTCTGCGCCGGATCGAGACGGAGCTTGCCGTTCGTGTACAGGTCGCAGCACCAGGTGATGCCGCTCTCGGCACAGGTCACGCCCTCGCCGCAACCCGCAGCCCAGATGGTCTGGAGACCGCCCTGGCTGCCGCCGGACGCGAGCAGGTCCGTGCCGTTCCAGCCCTTCACCGTCTTCAGGTACTGCAGGCCGCGCTTGACGCGGAGCACCATGCCGTTGAAGTACGCGGTCTCGGGATCCTCGTTCTGCTTGGGATCGAAAGCGTAGGTGTGATCGTGGGAACGCGTCTCCCACCGGAGCGCCTTGGTGTCCGCCTCGGTCGCCCCGAACTCGACGAGCTTAAGGCCGTGGGCGTTGATGTTGAGGACGATTTCGTTGTCCCGGGCAGAAGCGGGCGCGGCATGCGTGCAGCGGTCGCCGCTGTAACCGTGGGTCTCGAGGCGCGCCGGGAAGGTTTTGCCCTCGTCGACCGCCTTCGGGACCGAGAGGTAGCCGGTTACCGGACGAAGCCCCGCGCAGTCGATCCGGACCGCATGGAGCCGCACCTGCGGATTCTGGCACTTGATCTCGACGAGGTCCGCCTTGATCGGCACCCGGTCGAGGCGCTTGTACTGCTTCGCCCAGAAAGCGTCGAAGTCCGCTGGCTCGGGCCGAGTCGCGAGCGTGTCGATGTCGACGCCGGCGCCACCGTCGAAGAAGACGGCCTTCTTCTGCCTCTCGAAGTCGTTCATCGCCCTCTTGCCCTCTGGCGTCGTGGCGTCGCCGGTGAACTTCTTCTGATAACGCTGCCCGTCCTTGCCGACGACATACGCCTCGAGACGCACGAAGCCCGCCTTGTCCAGCTTGGTCCTGTAGACGAACGGAGCTCCGGTGAAGGGCACCTTGCCGTTTTCCATGATTCCGTCGTCACCGCCGCGCTTCCAGTCGAGGAAGTACTCGCCCGCCGGGAGCGGTCCCGCCACGCCCTGCGGCGTGAGCGTGAATACCATCTCCTCGCCGGGCTTGTAGAGGAGCGGATTCTTGTCGGTCTTGCCCTGGATCCACGCGGTGTCGAGAGCCCCTCCGAACGCCGTCACGGCCGCGAACAAGGCAACGAGGGAAAAAGCCAATACGGGTTGTTTCATGTCTTTGATTCCTTGGCGCATTTTTAAGTCCCCCCAGCCAGCGGCCAGTGCAACACCGGGCGCCGGCTGGCATAATAATCGCTCTTTCGTGCGAAAGAGTGGGCATTGTGGCACAGGGCGGCAGGGATTTCAAGCGTATGACAATATTCGGTTGGTGACGGAGGAGCGTCAGTAAAGTGACATGGCTTCGAAGGTCAGGCCGCTATGACTACCGCCCTTACCGTGTCCTCACGGTTGCGTACGCCCGTCCAGTAGGCCCAAACGCCGCTCGTGAGCATGCTGCCGTCGAGGTCGTAATCCAAACGCAGAGACGCAGGGACGCAGAGTATGTTGGTATACTGGTTGAGCGCGTTCGCGGCATACGTGTTGGTGGCGGCGCCGACGGCCGAAAACAGAAGGTTGCAGATGCCTTCGTAGCCGTAACCGCAGACATCCGCGAGGGTGCGCGTGCCGGTGCCGCTCTGGACACGCGTGAGGCGTCCCGCCAGATCGTAGGCGTTGGTGACCGCGTTCACCCCGGGCGTCTCGATCAGCAGACGGCAGAGTTTTTCCATCAGCACGTACGCGTGCAGAATCACGCCGCAGCGCCCGCACAACACGTCGAACATCGCGGCGCGCGACGACGCCACGGAATTTGCTTGTGGACTATCCCCAGTTTTCAGCCTGACGCGAACAGGGGCAGTTCCGGCTGCA
>CAZOIS010000205.1:0-7257 GCA_964579865.1 uncultured Lentisphaeraceae bacterium
CGCGGCACGCCGACGCCACGGCGGCCGTGCTCAACCGCATGCAGCCGCGCCTGCTTTCGGCGTTGCGCTTCGTGGACGTGCCGGGCACGTCGATGTACGAGGGCTATCGGACGGTCACGGAGTTCGAGGCGGTGAGCGAGCTGATCCGGCTGCTGCGCGGCCTGGAGCTGGATCACACCGTTTTCCGTGCGAACCACACGTCGAACCCGGTGCCGCTCGAGGGCCGTTTCCCGCGCGACCACGAGGCGCTGGTCGCGCATCTTGAGTCGCTGCTGCCGCATCTCGACCGCAAGGGGCCGGGGCGTCTGCCCTTCACGCTGTAGCGTCCGGCCACAGCGGCACACCCCGGCCGACGAGCGCTCCGCGCAGGCGCGCGATCGCGGCCTCTTTGGCTTTGGCCTCCACCTCGACGGTCACGTCCAGCGCGTGCCAGGCGTGCGGAAAGTCCGCCGGGTCGATGAAATCGTGATGCGGGCCGGGACGCTTGCTGCCGTGCCCGTCCTTGGGCGTCGAGACGTGGAAGAGCGGCTCGCGGTCCCAGGTGGCGAGGGCCTGGGCGGTGGCCGCCTCGACCGAGAGGCCGTCCGGCAGGCAGCGGTGGTGGTGCACGTCGTAGACGAACGGCGTGCCGGTCGCGCGGCAGAAGGGCAGGAGGTCGGCGGGGGTGTAGACGCGATCGTCGTTCTCGAGCGTCAGGCGCGCGCGCACGTTCGGCGGCAGCGAGTCGAGCGCGGCGGCGAGACGCGCGAGCGTGGATGCCTTGTCGCCGTACGCGCCGCCGGCGTGGATGTTGATCACGTCGGCGTTGACCCAGTCGGCGACCTCGGCCTGGTAGGCCAGGTCCAGCCGCGACGTCCGGACGATCTCCGGATCGGTGGCGCTCAGCAGGATGAACTGGTCCGGGTGGAAGGAGAGGCGGATCCCCTTTTCCCGCGCGAAGCGGCCGCAGGCCTTGAACGCCGCGACGATCGCGCCGGCGTCCGGCAGCTCTGCGACGGCGTAGCCGGCGGCGGGGTGGGTCTTGACCGGCAGGATCTGGCTGTTGACGCGGAAGCAGCCGATGCCGTGCGCGGCGCAGTAGGCGAGGGCTTGGCGGAGGGCGGCGGCATTGGCAAGCGCCAGTTTGGAGAGCTTGTCGAGTTGGCTCGCCCGCGTCAGGCGCGAAAGCGCGGCGACAGTCGTCGTCTTGAACGCGATCGGCGCTTCGGAGAATTTGCAGCAGAGGCCCAGTCGGATCACGCGCGCTCCTTTGTTTAACAGGCATGTATGGTACATTTTGAAACGGGTAAAGTCGAGCGGGGGAGTTGTTCGGAAGCATGTGTTTTGATATCATGACCAAACTGAAATCAGATCATGGACGGGCGTTTCACGCCACACAAGGAGGGTATAAAAATGGCATCGATCAAGGGAACCCAGACCGAAAAGAATGTGCTGACGGCTTTTACGGGTGAGTCGGCGGCGCGCAACCGTTATACCTACTGGGCCGGGCAGGCCAAGAAGGAAGGCTTCGTGCAGATCGAGGCGATCTTCGAGGAGACCGCGAACCAGGAGAAGGAACACGCCAAGCGCCTGTTCAAGTTTCTGGAAGGCGGCGAGGTCGAGGTCACGATCGGCCTGCCGGCGGGCACGATCGACAAGACCATCGTCAACCTGCGCCACGCGGCCGAGGGCGAGGAGTACGAGTGGCAGCACATGTACCCGGATTTCGCCAAGGTGGCCCGCGCCGAAGGCTTCGAGGCCGTCGCGAAAGTGATGGAGTCGATCGCCGTCGCCGAGAAGTTCCACGGCGAGCGCTACCGCAAGCTGGCCATGAACATCGAGAAGGATCTCGTTTTCAAACGCGAGGATCCCGCCACGGTGTGGCGCTGCCGCAACTGCGGCTATATTCATGTCGGCAAAAACGCGCTGGATCTCTGCCCGGCTTGCGCCCATCCGCAGGCGCACTTCGAGCTCGTCCCCGGAAATTGGTAAGCGAAGAAGTTCATTCGTGCGTGAGTTTCAACAGCGAGACGCGGCAACGGAAACTCAGGCACGAATGAACCCATGAACTGCCGCACTTCCCCCGGGCCACTTAGCTGAAATAGGCGTGAGGGGAAAATGTAATATCTCGATATCCCGATACGCCTCCTGGTCTCCTCCGAAACGTGAGCAGCCTAGGATGACGTAGCTTGCTTCGTGCCATCATGTTCCGGGCGGCCGGTATCACATCACGATCCGCGGCGTCGGCCGCCGGACGATCGGAGTGAATGGATGGTTTCGTCTCATACAGCCGGTGGGCGTAAACGGCAATGCTATAAGAATGTCGTGCTGTGTGCTTGGGTTGGCATGGTGTGCTTGCTTGTTGGCGTCAGCATGGTCGTCAAAGATCGAGGACGATTGCACCGTATGGTCGTCGAAGAAGGGGGAACGAGATTTGTCGTTTCCGTGTTCAATTTCGATCAAGCGATGCGTATACCTATTCTGTATAACCCTGGGGATCTTAAAAAAGAACTCTCTCGATATTCTTGGTTGGGTCCTGCTTTGTTCACGTGGAATGGGTTTGAAGAGCCCATTCCGAAAGAGAAATGGCGAGATTTTTTTGAGTTTGAATGGGATGATAAGACCTATTCGCACTATCTTGAACGTTGTCGCTCGAGGAAGCGTGCCGTACAGGTTGATCATGTGGACTTTTGGACTGGAATCACATATGAGCTGGAGACATTGGTCTGCTGTTCGACGGATGGCGCATCTTATCTCGTAATTCTGCCTTTGGTTCGTGACGGAAAAGGCAAGAGTGAGGCGAGCGAATATATAAGACTGAAAAAAATTGATGGAAGGTGGAAACGCTTTGCGGATATATCAGACAGTGGAGGTGTATTCGGATTAAAACTTTTGAAGTGTTATAAGACGGCCATGAAAGCTGTCGAGTCTGGCGAGTTGGGGACAAATCCCATCCGAAGGCTCAAGTGACGCAGGGGTTCGTTTTTTTGGGTTCTACTAGACTGTACAGCCGTTATCCTGCGGCACGCGACAAGCCATTATACGGGGCGGCCTCTCGGCCTATAGTCTATAACCTGCAGTCTTCGCTCTTGGCTCACACCCACATCAGGCGGTCGAGGGAGCGGTACTGGATCGCTTCGGCAATGTGGTTTGCGCCGATCGCTTCCGCGTCGGCCATGTCGGCGATCGTTCGCGCGACTTTGACGATGCGGTCATAGGCGCGCGCGCTGAAGTTGAGTTCGCTCATCGCCATCTTGAGGAGGTCGGCGGCATCGGATCCAAGCGCGCAGAAGGTCTGCACCTCGCGTGTGGACATGGCGGCATTGCAGGTGACGCGCGGCGCGTGGCGGAAGCGCTCGCGCTGCCGGCTGCGGCAGACCGCCACGCGTTCGCGGATCGCCGCCGAAGGCTCTCCCCGGCCGAGGGCGCTGAGGTCGTGGTATCGCACCGGCGGAACTTCGATGTGGATGTCGATGCGGTCGAGCAGCGGCCCCGACACTTTGTTGCGGTACGCTTGGATTTTGGTCGACGTGCAGCGGCATTCGCGTTTGGGGTCGCCCGCGTAGCCGCACGGGCAGGGGTTCATCGCCGCCACCAACATGAACTGCGAGGGGAAGTCGAGGGTCGCGATCGCGCGCGAAATGGTGACGTGGCCGTCCTCGAGCGGTTGGCGCAGCACCTCCAGCACGTTGCGGTGGAACTCCGGCAACTCGTCGAGGAAAAGCACGCCGCGGTGGGCGAGGCTGACTTCGCCCGGCAGCGGGTGGGTGCCGCCGCCCAGGAGGCCCGCGTCGGAGATCGTGTGGTGCGGGGCGCGGAAGGGGCGGTGCAGGACCAGCGCCTGGTGACTCTTGAGCGTGCCCGCCACGCTGTGGATGCGGGTCGCCTCGAGCGCCTCCTCCAGCGTCAGCTCCGGCAGGATCGAGGCGATGCGCCGGGCGAGCATGGTCTTGCCCGCGCCGGGGGATCCGATCATCAGGATGTTGTGGCCGCCGCTGACCGCGACCTCGATGGCCCGCTTGGCGGACTCCTGGCCTTTCACGTCGGCGAAGTCGTCGGTGTGCTGCCGCTCGCGTTCCACGAGGTCGGCGAGGTCCACGCGGAACGGCTCGATCTTCAGCGCGCCCGAAAGGAAGTCGACCGCCTCGCGCAGGTGGCGTACCGGAAAGACGTCGATGCCCTCGGCAACGGCCGCCTCCTCGGCGTTGTCGGCGGGAACGAGGATGCCGCGTTTGCCTTGGCGGCGCATTTCAAGCGTGACGGGGAGCACGCCGCGCACGCGACGGATCTCACCGCTGAGCGCGAGTTCGCCGATGAGGGCGTACTGATCGAGGTTCGGTATCTCGGCTTCGCCGGTGGCGGCCAGCAGGCCTGCGGCGATGGGCAGGTCGTAAATCGGGCCTTCCTTTTTGATGTCGGCGGGCGCGAGGTTGATGGTCGTGCGCCCGAGCGTGGGACGGAACCCCGAGTTGTTCAGCGCAGTCCAGACGCGGTCTTTGCTTTCGCGCACGGCGGCGTCCGGCAGGCCGACGATCACGAACTGCGAATCGCCGCGGCCGGCGTTGACCTCGATCTCCACGGCGTAGGCTGTGACCCCATAAACCGCACCTGAATAGACGCGTGAGAGCATGAAGGGCGACTCCTCGTTTGCGGGCCGGGCCGCTCAGCGCGCGAACAGCTTCAAGCCCAGCGTCGCGGCGTGACGGCCTTGAAGACGCGCGGTCTCGAGCTCAATCGCGGAGGGCTGCCGGCTGCCATCCGGGCCGGCGATCGTGGTGGCGCCGTAGGGCGTTCCGCCGGTCAGCGCGTCCGGCACGTGGAGTCCGGGCGCCGACGGCGGCACACCGGCCACGACAAAACCGAGGCCGAGCAGGACCGTGTGGAAACTGAGCAGCGTCGATTCCTGGCCGCTGTGCTGTCCGGCGGTCGAGCCGAAGACGCCGCCGAGTTTGCCGATGAAGGCGCCGCGCGCCCAGAGGCTGCCGGTCTGGTCGATGAAGTTCTTCATCTGCGCGGCCATCATGCCGTAGCGCGTGGGCGTGCCGAAGAGGATGACGTCGGCCTCTTCGAGCTGGGCCGGCTGTGCGACGGGGATGTGTGCGAACCGGGTCCGCGCGGCTTTCGCGCCGCTGGCTTCGAGCGCCGCCTCGGGCACGAGCTCCTGAACCTGCCAGAGCGAAACCTTGGTGCCGGGCATTTCGCCTGCGCCTGCGGCGACCGCTTCGGCCATCTGCCACACATGCCCGTACATGCTGTAAAAGATCACCTGCACGTTCATTTTCAGCTCCTTTCAGCCCTGTTCAGCCCAACCAATAACACATGCGAACCACCCTCATTGGCGATACCGTACACCGAAAAAGCAGGTGACGCAAGTTCAAAAGCCGCAGGCAAAAAAATGCAGGCCCACGCGAGAACGCCGCTCCGGAGGTCGGGATCGGGGTCTTCGTGTGGGCCTGAGCGGCGTCGTGAAACGGGTGAGCGCCTATTGCGCCGCCCGCACGTCGAGTTCGGCGAGCACGGGTTTCACGCGGCCGGCCGGAGCTTGCAGGCGGCCGGCCTGCGGCAGTTTCGCTCCGGCGGGCAGGAGACGCAGCACATAGCTGAAAGTCGCGGGCGTGGACCAGACGATGTATTCGTCGGCCGGCCGCGGCCCGCAGCCGTTGGAGCCGACGCCGGTCGTGCGCGCGGCGATCACGAACACGCTGGCGTCGCTGGGCGGCAGGTCGACCGTGTACTCGACCGGGTCCATCTGCTCGTCGGTGTAGGGCAACACGCCGGCCTGCAGCACGCCGCCGGCATCGGCCTGCGCCATCAGCCCGGGCATCCGCCTGCCGGTGACGGCGGCCCAGCGCACGTCCTCGTGGTTGCCGTTCTCCATCGGCTTGGCGTAGGGCGTCATGTTGCCGCGCACCGTGCCCGCGTAGAGGCCGACGTCGGAACCGCGCTTGCGGTCGGCGTAGTTCTCCATGGGTCCGCGGCCGAGGTAGGCGAACTGGTCGAGCTTGGAATCCAGCAGCATGCGCACGCCGAGGCGCGCGAACGGGATCTTCTTGCCCTGCGGGTTGACGCTGTTGTCCACCGCGACCGAGCCGTCGCCGAAGACCGTGTAGGCGGCGGTGTGGCCGATCCGGAAAGCGCCGGCGCCTTGGAGCTCCAGCGTCGCGGTGACGCGCACCACGGCGGGGCCGGCCTGCTGCGCGGAGAGGCTGACGAGCTTCCACTGCGGGCCGATCAGGCCGTAGCGCTTCCAGTCGTTGAAGGCCCACATGTCGTCGGTCTTGTGCGCCGCGCGCCAGAGGTGCAGCCGCGGGCCGCCGTTGGCGACGAGCAGGTTCTGCCCGTCGCGCTCGAGGGCGCTGATGAAACCGGTGGCCTTGTCGAACGTGACGGCGAAATCGTCGCCGGTGACCGAGATGGCGGCGGCGTCCTGCTTCAGCGTCAGGGGCTTCATCACGGCGACGTCGGCGACCGGCGCGGGGCCGGCGACGGGCAGTTTGAACTGCTGCCACGCCACCTCGTGGCCGGCTTTGGCCCAGGGCGCGCTTTTGGCCAGTTTGAACGAGACGCGCAGGAAATATTCGGCACCCGGTTTCGCGCGGAACTTCGGCAGGGAAATGGCGACCGTCTCTTCCGCGCCCGGAGCCAGGCTGAGTTTCGGCAGCTTGCCGTCCGCGATCTCGTCGCCGTCGGCGGTGACGCTCCATGTGCCGGCAAAGCCGTCGAGCGGGATGAAGGCGTATTTGTTGCGGATCTTCACCTTGCCGGCCGCCAGATCGTCCTCGGCGATGCCGATCCACTGATAGGCTTTTTTCATCTCCGGGTAGTGCGGTTTGGGCGAGCGGTCGTGGAAGACCACGCCTTTATGGATGAAGTAGTGGTCGTTGGGCACTTCGCCGAAGCCGCCGCCATAGGCGAGGTAGACGCGCTTGGGGTCGCGGCGGTTCCAGAGTCCCTGGTCCTGCCACTCCCAGATCGCGCCGCCCATCAGCGCGGGGTACTTGTCGAAGACGTCGTTGTACTCGCCGATCGACCCCATCGAATTGTTCATCGCGTGGGCATATTCGCACATGTAGAAGGGCTTGGTCAGATTGGAGTCCTGCGCGATGCTCTCGACCTTCGTCCAGTGGGTGTACATCTGGCTGTCCACGTCGGCGGGGTTGCCCGCGCCGGTGCCGAAGCGCTCGTAGTGCGCCGGGCGCGAGGTGTCGATCGCCTTCACGGCCTTCAGCGCCGCGAGGAAGTTCGGGCCCGACCCCGCCTCGTTGCCGAGCGACCACA
>CAZOIS010000206.1:0-7251 GCA_964579865.1 uncultured Lentisphaeraceae bacterium
GATTCCAAGACACCGCTTCTTCGGCTACGGTGTCCACGACTATGACATACCGCGTCGTCCTCGAAGGCGCGAAACAGCCGTTGACGCGATTTTTTTTTAAGCGTAATATAACGCGCAACGATTTGAAATTTGTAAAATTAGTTGATGGTTGAGCGTGGTCGAACAAACGGCATGAGGTGGTTATGAGTCATACGGGATTCTGTCTACGGATGTCGGCGGCGGTTGCTGCGGCTGTGGTTTGTTGCGCGGAGTGGACGCTGGCGAGCAGCGGGGCCTGGGAGGGCGACACCAGCCTCTATTGGACGAACAACAACAACTGGGCGAACAACTGGACCTATCCCAGCGCGGGCGAGACCGCGACCTTCAACGGCACGGCCTACAACCGGACGAACATCAACATCGCTGGCCTCTCGCGCATCAAGTACATCACCTTCGACAGCTACAACGTCGGGTCCTACATCATCGGCAACGTTCCGGCCAACAGCCAGACGCTTGTGATGGAGAACGACAGCGTCTACAAGCTGAATGCGAACGTGGCCAACAGCCAGATGTTTAGTGCGGCGTTGCAGATCGGCACGGACCGCGCCGGGGCGAGCTACTATTTCCAGAACGACAGCCCGAGCTACGCCTTGACGTTGGCCGGCGACGTTCTGACACCATCCAGCGGCGGCACGCCCGGCGGCAAGACCCTGGTCATCAACGGTGTGGGGAACGTGCGTTTCCTAGGCAACATCATCACCAACGGCTTTTGTCAGATCACCCTCGACAACAACTGCAGCGGCACCCTGACGCTGACGGGATCCAACCGGGTTAGCCTTCTCCGGATCGACGGCGCGCCCAACAGCGTGGTCGACATCGGCGACGACGGTTATCTGTTTCTCGACAACCTCGGCGGCAATACGATCAACGCCACGATGGACGGCGTCATCACGGGCAAGGGAAAAATCCGGCTCAGCACCAGCTCGGGCCACAACTACGCCGACAACTATGTGGCAGGCGGAAAAACGCTGGTGATCAATCCGTCGATCGTGGGCGAAACCGGATTCGAGATGTGGAGCGGGACCGGAACATTCGTCTTCAACGGCATCAACACCTTCGAGTCGAACGTCATTTTCGGGACCTCCGGCACCATCAGCGTCTCCAAAATCGGAAACAAAGGCTCGACCACCAGCAATCTGGGACAGGGCACGATGCTGCGTTTTACCAGCGGGGGACGGTTGCTCTACACTGGCGTCGGAGAGACGAGCGACCGCATGATCCAGATGGAAAACAGCATGATACTCGACCACTCGGGTACCGGTGAGCTGATCTTCTCTTCCGCCTTCAATGTGCTGGGGAACACCAAAACGCTGACGTTGCAAGGCTCCACGGCCGGCATCGGCGAGATCGCGGGCGTGATCAGCGCCGGCTCGGCCACCACGTCGCTCGCGAAGGACGGCAGCGGCACGTGGCGCCTTTCCGCCAACAACACCTTCGCGGGTTCGACGACGGTCCGCAACGGCACCTTGATCCTGGCCGGCCTGAACGGCGCGGCGGCCAGCTCGAGCGGCTACACGGTCAACCACGGCGCGACGCTGCGGCTGGACAACGCGGCCGGCGCCAACAACGGCAACCGGCTCAAGGACGCGGGCGGCGTGACGCTGAACGGCGGCACGCTGCACTTCGCCAACGACGGGGCCGCCGCCAGCTACAGCGAGACGGCCGGCGCGCTGACGATTGCCCAGAACGCCTGCGCGGTGCGCGCCGACCGCGCGCCGGCCGGCCAGACCTCGACGCTGACCTTCGCGTCCCTCAGCCGGACCGCGGGCGCGACGGTCGACTTCGCGGGCGAGGGGCTCGGCGAGCCGGACGGCCGCAACAAGATCGTGTTCACCGCCGCGCCGACCCTGGTCAACGGCGTGATCGGCCCGTGGGCCACCGTGAACGGGACCCACCTCGCGACGTACAGCGCCGAACGGGGCGTGTACGCCTCGCCGCTGCCCGCGTATGACGTCGACATCGCCGCGCGCGGCCCCGCCTCGGTCATCGCGAGCAACGACACGCAGCACGTGCGGATCAACAGCGACGGCGTGTCGGGCCCGATCCAGCTGGGGTCCCCGGTCACGCGCGTGGCCTCGCTCACACAGAACACCGCCGTTGACGCCACGGTCGACACGGCCGGCAAGAGCTTCCAGACGGCCTGCGTGAGTGTCCCGGCGGGCAAGGCGTCGGTCACCCTCGGCGCGGCGTCGGGCGACGGGACGATCAGTGCGCTCGCCGGCGGCGGCGACCTGACGCTCAACAGCGGCGACGCTTCCGGCGGGATCACGGTCAACGCCGTGGTCGCGGACAACGGCACGGCCTCCACGCTGACGAAGTTGGGACCCGGCTCCGCCACGCTGGCGGCGCCCAACACCTTCTCTGGCGTCACGGCCATCGGCGGCGGCGCGCTGCGGCTCGCGCACGCGGACGCCCTGCAGAACAGCACGCTGGGCGGCGCGGGCGTGGAGTTCGACGCCTCCGTCCCCGGCCACGCGTTCGCGGTCGGCGGCCTGACGGGATCGTTCCCGCTGGCCCTGGAGGACAACGGCGGCAACCCGGTCAACCTGACGCTGGGGCGCGGCAATTCCAGCGCGTCGTACAGCGGCACGCTGAGCGGGCCCGGCGGCCTGACCAAGACCGGCACGGCCACGCAGACCCTCTCCGGGCCGAATACCTTCAGCGGCGGCGTCACGGTCAGCCAGGGCGCGCTGTCGGCCGGCAACGCCGCGGCGCTCGGGACCGGCCCGGTCGTCAACGACGCCACGCTCAACCTGACGGCGGGCGGGGTCACCTACTCCGGGCTCTCCTCCAGCCTCAGCGGGACCGGCACGGTCAACGTGACGCTGACCACCGGTTCGGGCACGACATCTCTGCACGGCGATTACTCCGGCTTCACCGGGGTCTGGAACCTCGGCATCGGCGCCGCGGCGAACGCGGCCAAGGCCTACATGAACGGGGCGGACAACAGCGCCGCGACCATCAACGTGCTCTCCAACGCCGCGCTCTACTGCAACAACGCGGGCACGCACACGGCCCGGCTGGTGCTGAAGGGCGGCAACACGGGCGAGCAGTACGGCCAGCTGCGGCTCGAGAACAACTGCGTGTGGGCCGGGCCGGTCACGCTCGCCGGGAACATCACTTCGGGAGAGGACGGGTTCGTCGGCGGCAGCTCGGGCACCGGTTACATCACCGGAGACATCGGCGACCTGGACGCCATCCCGCGTCCTTTCTACAAGATCGGGGTCAACACGATCGTCTTGACCGGCGACAACACGTACAAGGGCCAGACCTGGATCCGCAACGGCACGCTGCGCATCAATTCGATCGCCGACGTCGGCGCGGCCAGCAGCGCCTTGGGCGCGCCGCAGACGGTCGCGAACGGCACCATCAGGTTCGGCGAGAACAACACCAACACGGTCTTGTCCTATGTCGGCAACGGCGACGAGTCGGACCGCAACTTCGAACTCGCCGGCACGACCGGCGGCGCGACGATTGACCAGTCCGGCACGAACCTGTTGAAGCTCACCGGCTCGATCAGCTCATCCGCCGCTGGCATCAAGAAGCTGACGTTGCAAGGATCGAATGCTACGGGCGAAGGCGAGGTTGCCGGCGTGATTTCGGATGGCGTGGCGGGTGCCGTGATCTGGGCTGTCAAAAGCGGCTCGGGTACCTGGACGCTTTCGGGCGACAACACCTTCAGCGGCGGCATCACCAACGGCGGCGGCACGGTTGTCGTGACTCACCCTCACGCGCTCGGGACGGGCGGGGTCGGCGTATATAGCGGCAGCACGGCGACGTTCGATCTGGCCCATGACGGAGAGGACGAAAGGGCGCAAGCCTGGAGGATCTATGACACGGCCAATTGCACAATCCGTTCCGGCCGCGGCACTGCGGGCCCGGCCATCGATCACGCCATCGACTCGGCATCGATGAGCGGCATCACCCTGCATGTCACCAACGGCCTTAACGTGACGGGCGGCACGCCCACGCTGACCATCGGGACCGTGAGCCTTTTCGGCGGCAGCGCCGACAAGGTGACGACGCTGGTGCCGACGACGGCCGACCTGATCATCGGCCGGGCCGCGATCTACGAGAGCAACTTTGCCAACAAGACCCTGAAGCTCGACGGTACCAGCACGGGCAGCATGATCCTTGGTTCAATCAGCAACGGCTTGAACACCGTCAAGCTCACCAAGTCCAACACCAGTACGTGGACGCTTTACGGTTCCAACATTTACAGCGGCGCGACCGCCGTGGACAACGGACGCCTGGTGTTGGCCGGCGCGGACGGCGCCATTCTCGGCGCGGGCGGCATCACGATCAGCACCGGTGCGCGGCTCGAAGTGCGAAACAACGCGGTGACCAACAACGGCAACCGGCTCAGCGACACGGCGACGTTGACCATGAAGGGCGGCGTCTTGGATTATGCCCACTCCGGCGGCGCGGCCGACTACAGCGAGACCGCCGGTCCTTTGGCCGTCAACGCGGGCAGCAACACGGTCCTGACGGCTCGCGCCGACGAGTCCCGGACGTCGACGCTGACGTTCGCATCGCTCGCCCGCACCGGCAACGGCACGCTCAATTTCGCCGGCGACGGGCTCGGCGACGCCGACGGCCGCAACCGCGTGCTGTTCACGGCCGCGCCGGCGCTGTCCAACGGCCTGATCGGCCCGTGGGCCATGATCAACGGCACCACCCTCGCGACCTATGACGGCACGCTGGGCGTCACCGCCTTCACCAGTTTCACGGACATCGCGGCCCGCGGGCCCGATTCGGTGATCCCGGACGACGCCACGCTCAACGCGCGGATCAACGCGGCGGGCGTCGAAGGCGACATCACGCTGGGCACCTCGCCGGTCAGCCAAGTCAACACGCTCCTCCAGAACACCGACACGCCGGCCAAGGTGACGACGACGGACACGACGTTCCGGGCCTCCGCCATCCTAATCGGCGCGGGCAAGGCGAGCCTGACCGTGGGCGCGGCGCAGGGAGACGGCGCGCTGACCGCCCTTGCCGCGGGCGGCGAATTGGCGCTGGCCAACCACGACGCGACCGCGCTGCTGACCGTGAACGCGCCCATCACCAATAACACGACGGCCTCTTCACTCAGCAAGTCCGGGGTCGGCATCGTCGTGCTGACGGGCTCGAACACTTACTCGGGGGCGACCGCGATCAACGAAGGCACGCTGGCCTTCGGCGGCACCGGCACACAGACCGTTTCCAGCGTCATCAGCGGCCCCGGCAAGCTCGCCAAGGTCGGAACGGGGCGGGTGACGCTTGCGTCGGCCAACACGTTCACAGGTGAAACTCATATCGACGAAGGAGTTGTCGTCGCGCAGAACAATACCGCGTTCGGCTCGTCGTCCGCAGGCACCTTCATTGCCGACGGCGCGACTTTGGACATCGGCAGCTCGCTGGGTGCGGATGCGCTGAACCTCGGAGCCGAACTGTTTACGGTCAGCGGAACGGGCGTCGATGACATGGGCGCCATCGTGAACGGCCTGCCCACGCGCCAACTCAACTCCTTCGGACGCATTGTGCTGGACGGCAACACCACTGTCGGCGCCGTCGGCCGCTGGGACATCCGGCAGAACACGCCTTCGCTGACTTTGAATGGACACACCTTTACGAAGATCGGCACCAATGAGTTCTGCATCGTGAGCGCCCAGGTATATCCCGGCAGCGGACACATGGTGACCACACAGGGCATTTTCCGCCTCGAAAGCGGTACGCGCCTGAACGGCGACGCTTCGAATACTCTGCGGGTCAAGCCCGGAGCCAAGCTCGACCTATACAATCTTGCGTCCGCTACCAACGCCACTCCGTGGACGCTGATTTGCGATCCTTTATCGTTTGTTACAGCAGGTATGGGCGCGCATCCCTATAACACATGGTGGGGACCTGTGACGCTGGACGGGACGCTCTTTCTGGACGGCGGATCTTGGGACCGATCCGTCGGTTTCTCGAACACCGTCGGCGGTGTCGGCTCCCTGGTTAAGAATGGCGCGTGCCAGGCCTACCTCTTCGGCAACAACAACACGTATGCAGGAACAACGGCGGTCAGCAACGGCATCCTGCACGTCCTGTTTCCGGGCGGCCTGCCGGGACACGACGAGGGCGGCCGGGTGACGGTCGGGCCCAGCGGGACGCTGGTCACGTATTATGCGGACGACGGCAGCGGCTGGACCAAGGAGCAGCTCGACGATGTCCGCACCAACACGGCGTTTGCCTCGTCGTCCGCCTGCCTGGGCATCAACACCGCCTGGGGCGACCTCGTCTACGATCGCGACCTCACGCAGACCATGTCCTTCGCGAAGTACGGCACGAACACGCTCACGTTCCCGCAGAAGAACCTGTTCGGCGGCGCACTGAAAGTCTATGGCGGCACCGTGAACCTGCCGGCCTCCAGCACCAACGCCATCGGCGCGGTCACCGTGAACGGCGGCAGCCTCGGTGGCGTGCTCAACATCGACGGCTTCACTTCGCTGGGCAACAACAACATGAACGTGGGATCGTCCGGCGGCGACCGCAGCATCGTCACGATCTCGACCAACGCCGTGATGGCCAAGCTCCTCGTGGGCACGGCCAGGGGCGGTGCCGGCGCGGTCATCCAGAACGGGGGCGACCTGCGGATCGGGCCGTCCATCATTTCTACCGACGTCTTGTCGGTCGGTTCGGGGGGCGGTTACGGCTATTACCGCATGAACGCGGGCTCGCTCATGACCGGACAGTTCGGTGTCACGGGCGGCGGGGGCGGCAACAACGACGGCGTGATCGACGTCTTCGGCGGCAACATCAACGTGTGCACCAACGGCGGATGGCTGATTTGGGGCTGGGGCGGCGGCAACGGCGTGCTGAACATGTTCGGCGGGTCGATCGCCTCGCCGATCAACGGCAACGACCTGACGCTGGCCTATATCGCCAGCCGCGACTGTTTCGGCATGCTCAACTTGCTAGGCCCTGCCGCTTATGTGGATGCGACTGGACAAAACACCGGCAAGTCGATCAACATGGCCAGAAGCTCCGGCAATATCGCCTCTGTGATCAACCTCAATTCCGGCACGCTTCTGGTCAACCGTGTCTTTGCGGGCGTCACCGGCACGCCTTCGCTCTTTAACTTCGGCGGCGGCACGCTGAGGGTGAACGCCTCGACCGGCTACGCCACGACGTTGATTCAGGGCCTGACGGCGGCCACGGTCTACCCCGGCGGCGCGGTGATCGACACCACGA
>CAZOIS010000207.1:0-7250 GCA_964579865.1 uncultured Lentisphaeraceae bacterium
AACAGCTGCCCAAGCCCGAAAACTTTTCGGTGTCGTTTATTTTGAGGCAACGCGCTGACCGCCCGACTTCCCCGTATTTACTTGACGCTTTTCGGCCGATTAACCATACTTCATCACACTTAAAGACAAAAAGGAGAGCGCCATGAAAATCACGACGAAAAATGCGGTCGCCACGGTGGCCACGACAAAACCCGCGACCAAAGCAAAGGCTGAAAAGGCCGGCGCGAAGAAAACCGCGCCTAAAACTCCGCGCGTGGAGTTCAGCGTTCGCGCCGAAATCGGAAGCAAGGTCTTCCTCGCTGGAAGTTTCAACAACTGGGACCCGACGGCCAAGGAAATGGTCGACAAGAAGGGCGATGGCATCTATACGGTAACGGTCTCGCTTACGCCCGGCACCTACGAGTACAAGTTCGTCATCGACGGCACCTGGTGCGCGGATCCCGAATGCGCCGACTGGGTCCAAAACGACCACGGCACGCTCAACAGCGTCAAGCACGTCGGATAAGCTGCGTCCGTCCCGTCTTTCTGCCGCCTGATCCCCCAAGGAGACACGTCATGCCGACGGATCGACCGCGATTGGCGCTGACCGTAGGCGACTGTGCCGGAATCGGCCCCGAACTGGCGCTGCGCGTGATGGCCGCGCCCGAGATCGCCGACTGCTGCCGCCTGTTGGTCTATGGCAACTTGGCCTTGCTCCGGCGTGTCTCGTCGGCAACGGGCATTCCGATGCCCGAAGGGGTGACCGTCTTGTCCCATGCAGGGCTAACCGGCGAAGCTGTCCAGGGCGCTGGACACGTCCTTTTCGACCTGCCGTTCGACGAAGCGGAAACGCTGGTCCCGGGCCGCGTCCAGCCGGCGTGCGGCGCACGCGCTTACGACTGGATCTGCCGGGCCGTCCGCGACATTCAGGCCGGAACGGCAGACGCGCTCGTCACGGCGCCGATCAACAAAGAAGCCCTGCATCTGGCCGGCGTGAACTTCCCCGGACACACAGAAATCCTTGCCGACCTGACTCGGACCGCCGAGCCTTGCATGGCGTTCTACGCCAAGGGCCTTTTCCTCAGCTTGGCGACAATCCACGAAGCGCTGTCGCATGTGCCCGGGCTACTTTCCGTCACCTCGCTGTCCCGCACCATCCGCCTCACCCATGCGGCCTGTCAAGGTTTCGGGACGCCGGTCCCGCGGATCGGCGTGCTGGCGCTGAACCCCCATGCCGGAGAAAACGGACTTTTCGGACAGGAGGAACAGTCCGTGATTTCGCCGGCGATTGCCGCCGCCCGGAATGAAAACATCGACGCCATCGGGCCCCTCGTTCCGGACACTGTTTTCACCGGTTTATGCGCCGGCCGTCCTCTGCCCTGCGACGCCTACGTGGCGATGTACCACGACCAAGGGCTGATCCCCTTCAAAATGGTGGCCTTCGACACGGGAGTCAACGTCACGCTGGGGCTGCCGATCATCCGGACCTCGCCGGACCACGGCACGGCCTTCGATCTCGCGTGGCAAGGGAAAGCCTCGGACACGAGCCTGCGGAGTGCCATCGGGCTGGCCGCCCGCATGGCCGGCCACAAGCGAGACGAAGCGACCGCGTTGTTACGCCGCGCCTGAAACGAGCCGCGCCGCCAGCTGCGCCGCAGAGGCCGCATCGGGCGAATACCCATCGGCTCCGATCTCATCGCAGAAGGACTGCGTCACGGGAGCGCCGCCGATGATCACCTTGGCTGCAAGCCCCGCCGTCCGGACGGCCTCGACGACCGCCCGCATGCTCACCATCGTCGTGGTGAGAAGCGCAGAGACGCCGACGATCTGCGCCTGATGCTCCTGCGCCAGTCGCACGAAGGTCTCAGGCGCCACGCCGATCCCGGCGTCCACCACCTTGAAGCCCGCCCCCTCCAGCATCATGCCGACCAGGTTCTTCCCGATATCGTGCAGATCGCCCTTGATCGTCCCGATCACGGCCGTCGCGAACGGCTTGACTCCCGCCGCGGCCAAGTGCGGCTTCAGAAGGTCCGTGCCCTGCTTCATGGCCCGTGCCGCCAGCAGCACCTGGGGCACAAAAATTTCGTTCTTTTTAAACCTCTCGCCGACGATCCCCATGCCGGGGCACAGCGCCTCGTTTAAAATCACGGAGGCCGCGACGCCTTCCTGCAGCGCCTGTTGCACGAGATTCACCACCTCGGGCGCCCGGCCCTTGATCAACGCTTCTTGAATCTGCTCACTCTTCATCTTTTCCTCTCGAATTCCGTTACGGGGAACCGTTACCGCCTCAACCGCATCCAAGAGGCCAGCTTGACGTTGTGGGCCTCCGCCAACTGGGCCTCCTCGGGCGTGGAGGGTTTCGCCGATTTTTCGAGCGTCTCAATCCGCTTCAGCAAAGCCTGCTGGCTCGCTTGGAACTGTTCGCGTTCGGCGTCACGGTTCCTGCGCTCATCTGACAGCTCCTGCTCACGCCGGCGGATCTGTTCCTCCAGCTCCTGAACCCGCAGCCCCTTCTTCTCGCCTTCGATCACCTGGCTCATCAGCCGCGCGCTTTCCGACTCCAGCACGCGCACCTTGTCTTGAAACTCGCGGTCCATCGTCTCGGCAAGACGCGCCTCGCGCTGGTTGGTCACGCGCAGGCTCTCGATCTCCGCGCGCATTCTGGCCACCTGCGGGTCCGAAGGCTGCTCTCGCACGGCCCGGCGCGTCATCTCGACGGGATTTTCTCCCATATGCTTCAGCAGGGTCTGCCGCCGTTCCGCCAGCGCTTGCTGGCGCAGCGCGCTCCATTCCTTCAGCTGCTCGACATGCGACCGTTCCCGTTCCATCGCCCTGGACAATTCGTCGATCTCCGTTTTCACCAGCTCGTAGACAGCGGCTCTGTCCGCAAAAAACCGGGCCATCTCATCTGGCGGCATAGCGCACACCTTCTCCAGCGCTGCGACCTTCTCCTGGTACATATTGTCGCGAGCGTTGGCATCGCCCAGCAGTTCCGCGAAGGCGGCCTCGCTCGCGCGCACCTTTTCCTCCGCGTCGCGGAGGGCCTCTTCAATTCGGGCCTTTTGCTGCGCGTGCTCCTCTGCGCGCGCGCGCGCGGCCTCCATCTCAACCTCGCACGCCGCCAAAGTCCGCGCGGCTTCCGCCGCGCGCTTCTCGTGATCGAGAACCGACTGCTCGAGTTGCGCCAACCGATCCTTCAGGGCCCTGGACTCCTCCGCCCCGGCGGCCAGCCGGGCCTCGGCGGCGGCGCGCGCCTCGGCCAGCCCCCGCTCCGACGCCGCCAGTTTGGACCTGAGCTCATCGGCCTCGGCACGCAGCGCCGCCTCACGTTCTCCGGCCTCCTGACGCGCCGTTTCCACCGCCTCGCGCCGCGCCATCTCCGCGTTACGCTCCGCCTCAAGCTTGTCGATCTGGTCTGGCCGGCCCACCTGGGCCTCTTCCGACAGCAGCAGTCGGCTGTTGGCATCTTCCAGCTGCTGCTCCAGTTTTTTGGTCTGCAGCTTCAGCTGCTCCACTTTGCGCTCATACGCGCGCGAATCCTTTTCCGCATTCCGCAAGATGGTGTCCCGCTGGGTTTCCGTCTCCTTGACGAGGGACGCCAACACATCACGCTCATGCTGCACCGTCTCCAGCGCGTCCCCGTCCGACAGCTTGGACAGGCGCTCCCGCTGCTGGCTCACCATCGACTCCAATTCGCGGATCCGCAGGCGCAAGACCTCTTCCGGCATGGGCTCGCGCGGCTTCCGGCTCCGCTTCGCCTCCGGCTCTTCCCCGATCTCCGTTTCCACCTCATCCGCCGACACCAGTTGGGCCCCATCCGGAACCTTGCCGCTTTTAAGCAACGCCTCCGCAGCCGACCGGTTCAAAGGGCCTCGCAACTCGCCGCCTCCGTCATCGACAAACCAACGCATGTCGAGCAGGTCCAGCGAAACCGCCTGCACCCACTTCTTCCGGTCCGACGACACCTCGTGCCCCGGGAGGATACGGCCTTGCTCCGCCCAGACGATCAAGCCCTGTGTAGAGACCGGGCCGAAAACGGTCTCGCCGTTGATTCTCAAGAACCATTGGCGGGAGTCCTCTTGCTCGTTTTGGATGTCAGCCATAAGATTTCACACGACCGGTTAGGGGGTTATCGAACACGCGATCATCTTTTTTTGGCGAAAAACGCCGGGCCATGGGCACCCAGACGCTCCAGTTCGCGCCGGGCCTGCTGTTCGAGGTCCGCCAACGAGAGACCCGCATGCGCCCCGCGCCCGTGCGCATTCGAGGGTTGCGATTTGGGCTCGTCATGCTGAGGGCGTGGAGATGGCTCCCGCGGCAAGACCTCGGCCTCTAAAGGCTCGTGTTGCCGCTTCTGCCGCACCTTGGGGCGAGGTTCGCTCTCCAGCGGCTCGGCGTCCAGGACCTCGACCGCCGCGGCCGCCCGCGCGGTCTCCTCACGCGCCGTCTTCTGGCGCAAAGCGCTCTGCAAACGGTCCACCTCGAGACGGGACTCGGCCAGTTCTTTGCTCAGTGACGCAAGCTGCGATTGGTCGCCGTCGAGCCCGTGCTTGGCCGATTCCAACGCTTCCGTCAGCTCGACAATCCGCGCTTGGGACTGCTGCGCGAAACGGCGCTGCTCCGCAAAAGACTCGCACGCCGACGAGGCCTCCTCACGCAAAGCCGCCTCCCGCCGCTCCTGTTCCCCACGTTGCAGATCCATCGCGCGGCCCGCCTCAGCCAAAGCCGCTTCGAGCTGTGAGATGCGACCCGTGCGCGCCGCCGTCTCCGCCAGCGCACGCGTGACCTCCAACTGCAGCGCCTGGCGTTCCATCTCCAGAGCCCGGCGCGCCGCGTCCCACGCCGCGGCTTGGGCGTGATGTTCGGCGCTGAGCCCGTCAAACCGGCGGGCCGTCTCCGCCAACTCGGCGCCGACCTGATCAAGCCGCTTCGACAATTCAGCGCTTCGCTCCTGTTCCCTGCGCAGCGTTTCCCGTGCCTGCCCGGCGGACACCTCGCTCTGCTGCCGAAAAACGCGCAGCTCCTCTTCGCGCGCCGCCGCCCGCTGTTCAGCCAGTCGGCGCTGATCTTCCAGGGCCGCCGCCGAACCACGCGCCTGCCGCGCCTGCTCGGCCAGTTCCTGACGCAGGCGGACCGCTTCTTTCTCGGCCGCTTCAGCCTGTTGCCGCGCGAGACCGATCCGGCCCTCAAGCTCCGCGATCCGATGCCGCGTCTGCTCCTCGAATTGCGCCCGGACGCGCTCTTCTCCGAGGGCGCGCGACGACTCCGCTCCGGATTCGGTCTTCAGCGCACAACGGCGAAAAATAACGGCCGTCGCGGTGATCACGCCTTCGTTGACCAGCCCCGCCATCGCGTCTTTGTGGATCGGCCCGTAAAAACTTCCCGGCACAACTTCGGCGACGCAATCCATCTCCAGTTCGCGGTGTGCGGTGGCCATCTTCCACTCGGCCCCGTTGTCTGAGATCTCATTGGTAGGGCCGATCCGCCCATCGCAGGCCCACGCCTTAAGCGTTTCGAAATCGACAGGGCCGAACCGTCCGCCCTGCTCGTTTCGGACGAACCAGATCTTCGATTTTGCGCTATCGCCGAGTTTCCCCGTTGCCGTTTCCACTAGTACACCTGCTGCTGGGATGAATCCATCACATTCGCGATATCTTAGTAAAAACAAGGTGGCGGCTCAATGTCAATTGCGTACTTCGCCCGGCTTTACTTTCGCCGCCCACCGCCCTACAATGCGCCCATGCTGACTCCCCAATTCCATGACCACTTCATGCGGCTCGCCCTGCGCGAGGCCGAGAAAGCCGCTGCCGCCGAAGAAGTCCCCGCAGGCTGCATCATCGTCCAGAAACCGCAGGGCCCCGATCAACCGCTGGCGGCTGTGAAGGTGCTCGCCCGCGCCCACAACCAGACGGAAATGCTGAAGGACGCCACCGCGCACGCCGAGATGATCGCGCTGACCCAAGCCTCGGCCGCCCTCGGCGACTGGCGCCTGACCGACACGATCCTGTATGTCACAAAGGAGCCGTGCCCAATGTGTGCCGGCGCCATTGTGCTTGCCCGCGTGCCGCTGGTCGTCTGGGGCCTGTCGGATCCAAAACGAGGCGGGCACACGGTCTTCTCCATCCTGAGCCACGCCGGGCTCAACCACCGCCCCGAAGTCCTCGCGGGCGTGCTGGAGCCCGAATGCCGCGAACTTCTCCAGAGCTTCTTCCGCGAACGCCGCAGCGCCGCCGCCGCTTCATCCGACTAGAGCATCGTCGTTTATCCGGATGACGTCGAGCTGGGTCTCCAGTTCGGACAACTCCTTGGCCCAAAACCCGCGCGTGCCCCAATCCGGATGGTTCTGCAGGAACGACGCGTCGTGCGACTGCCGCGCGCACCACGCCAGATAGTACGTCATGCGCATCGCCCTCAGCGGCTCGATCAGACGCAGAGAGCGGCGGTCGAACGCGCGAAACGTCTCATACCCTTCAAGCAACTGTGCCCACTCCGCCCGCGACTCGGCCATCCGCCCAGGCACAAGCATCCACAGGTCCTGCACAGGCGGCCCGTTCATCATATCGTCGAAATCGATCAGAAAAATGCCGGTGTCGGGACGCTCCAAGACATTGGTGTGTTGACAGTCCCCGTGCAGCCGGATCGTCTCCACCCCGTCGAAAAGCGGCACGACGGCATCCAGCAGCGCGCCCCCGAACGACTCCATGCGCGAGGTTTCCCTCGCATCGAGAAATCCGTTGTCGAGCAGGTAGTCGAGATCGGCGGTCGTCGCGGTCAGAGGATGCATCGTCAGCCGCGCCGGGGCGGGTGCCCGTTCCCCGACCCGGTGAATCCGCGCCAGCAAAGCGCCCAAGCGGCCCCACAGCACATCCCCCGGGTCGGCCGGTTCGATTGGCCGTCCACCGCGGCGCGGGAAAAGCGCGAACGCGATCCCGTCAGCATCGCCCAGCGTGCCGCCCCCAGCCAACGGAAGCGGTGCGATCACCGGAATTTCGTCGTCGGCGCAGGCCCGCACGAAGGCGTGCTCGTCCAGAATGGCCTCCCTCCGCCACCGCCCCGGCCGGTAGAATTTAGCGACGGCGTATTCGCCGGAATCCAGCTCGACCATGTAGACGCGGTTGATGTAGCTCGGGAGGGGACGAATCACGCCAGAGCATCGCTGGCCCATTGCGCTTTCGACCACGTCCAAGACCTTGTCCGGCGTCAACTCCGAAAAATCCGCTTTCATCCGGAGAAGTGTACCAAACATCCCCGACAGCCACCATCCGGAACCC
>CAZOIS010000208.1:0-7150 GCA_964579865.1 uncultured Lentisphaeraceae bacterium
GGTGTCGTCGTTCATCCACAGCGTGCCGAGCTTGCCGGCCTTGATGTCCCAGTAGAGGACCGCGTTGCGCTCGGAGTCGGTCATGATGACCCAGTTCTTCTTCTCGTAATAACAGATACCGTCACAGCAGGGGAACACCTTCGGATCGCTGATGAGCGTCGCCGGCTTCTCGTAGGTGCCGTCGCTCTTCAGCTTGAGCACGTAGAAGTGGCCGTCGCCGAAGTTGCCGGTGTAGATGTTGCCGTCCTTGTCGATACACATGCCGTCCGCGCCGGCGGTGTCGTTGCGGTGGGGCAGCGGCGTCGTTTCGGTGGTGCCGAGGCAGTACGGGTCGTTCGCGGCCTGCTCTTTGGGCAGGAGGCGGGCTGGGCGGTCCTTGAAGGCGCTCATCGGCACGCGGTACACGCCGCCCAGGTTTTTGCCGGGCACGTCGAAGAACGTGTCCGTGAAGTAGATCGCGTTGCCGCGGACGCGCACCGCGTTGGCCAGCTTGATATTTTCGACCACCGGCTCGATCTTCAGCGGCTCGCCGCACTTGCCGATCACCACGCGCAGCACGCGCGACTTATAATTCTTGTCGTTGAAATACTGGTTGTCGCAGTAGTAGAGGTTGCCGTCTTCGGCGAACTCCATGCCCATCGGCGCGCCGCGCCCGGTGTCCGGGTTGATCAGTCCCGCGACGAAGACCGACCACCGCCCGGTCTTCCGGCACATTTTCATGATGGTGCCGGCATACGATTTGTCCACGAAGTTGGGCGCGGCCAGGTAGATGTTGCCCTGCTTGTCTTGCGCCAGCCCGTCCGGCACGTTGACGTGGTCGCCGAACTGTTTGAACAGCTCCGGGCGGTACCGCTCTTCACACTGGGCCACCGCATCCGCCGCCATCGCGCCCCACGCGACCGTCGCGGCCGCGCCCGCCAACACCCACATCGTCGCCTTGCTCATCGCATGCCCCTTTCGTTGTCT
Source organism: uncultured Lentisphaeraceae bacterium (assembly GCA_964579865.1). Taxonomy (GTDB): domain Bacteria; phylum Verrucomicrobiota; class Kiritimatiellia; order RFP12; family UBA1067; genus DAOPZC01. The sequence continues at coordinate 967 of CAZOIS010000208.1, forward strand.
GTATGGACGCGCCGTCCGAACGACGCCGCATCCCGCTTCCGCCCCGCGCCGGACGTCCAATGTCCCGCGCTCAAAAGTTAAATTGCATCATAGCAGACACTCCGGCGTCTGGCAACGTCGCTTGCCTTTTATTTAAAAAAAATTTCGTATTGCCTTCGGAAAACTTATTTATTATTTTTGATATGTTAAATCGTCAAAGGATTAGTTTGTCCGCATTTGTGAAAAGGGGCTATTCGATATGAGAACATCCGGACCGCGCGCGCGTCGGTTTCTGCTGGGGCTTCTGATACCGCTCGTCTGTTCTGCGGACCGCGGCGTGTGGCTTGAGGCCGAAGGCTTCGCCACGCTCGGGGGCTGGGTGCTGGACCAGCAGTCGACCGAGCAGATGGGTTCAGCCTATATCATGGCGCACGGCATGGGGCTGCCGGTTCCGGACGCGCAGACGGTCTGCGCCATCCCCCGCAAAGGCGCCTGGACTGTCTGGGCGCGCACGCGCGACTGGACCGCGCCGTGGAAACGCGGCACGCCGGCCGGGCGCTTTCAGGTCCTCGTCAACGGCCAAGCCCTGCCCGAGGTGCTCGGCACCAACGGCGGCGCGTGGGGCTGGCAGAAGGCCGGCGTGGTGGAGCTCGACAAGGGACAGGCCCAGATCGCGCTGCACGACCTGACCGGTTTCAACGGGCGCTGCGACGCGGTCTACCTGACGGCGGACCCGGCCCTGACGCCGGAGAGCGACGCGAAGAAACTGGCGGCGTTCCGCAGGCAGGAAACGGGCGTGAGCGTGAAGGACGCACCCGTGGTCTACGACCTGGCCATCGCGGGCGGCGGCATGGCCGGCACCTGCGCCGCGGTCGCGGCCCTCCGCACGGGATGCAAGGTGGTTCTGATCCAAGACCGGCCGGTCCTGGGCGGCTGCAACAGCTCCGAGGTGCGGGTCGGGCTCGGCGGCTGGGCGCAGTGGGCCCCCTATCCCAACGTGGGCAAGATCGTGACGGCCATCGGCCCCATCATGGGCGGCGGCGGCGTCTATCCCGGCGACTGGTACGAGGACAAGCGCAAAGAGAACATTTTCCAGCTGACCCCCGGCAACCAGTACAAACTCGCGCTCAACGAGCGGGTGGTCGCGGTCGAGAAAGATCCCGCCGACCCCACGAAGATCAGCGCCTACATCGCGCGCAACGCCCGCACCGGCGCCGAGACCCGCTACCGCGCGCGGCTCTTCGCCGACTGCACCGGCGACGCGGTGATCGCCCGCATGATGGGGGCCGAGGTCATGTACGGCCGCGAGGCGCGCGGGCAATTCAACGAGTCGATCGCGCCCGTGAAGGCCGACCGCCAAGTGATGGGCATGTCCGTTCAATGGATTTCGCGCCAAGCGCCGGAGCCGACCACCTTTCCCGACATCGACTGGGGACTTCCGTTTTCCGAAGAGACCGTCTGCCACATCCGGAGCGGGAACTGGTCCTGGGAGACCGGGCAGTACCGGAACCAGGTCGACGAGGCCGAACACATCCGGGACTACGGCCTGATGGCGATCCTCGGCAACTGGTCCTTCCTGAAGAACCACGCCAAACGGAAGGCCGATTGGGCCACCGCCACGTTGGAGTGGGTTTCGCCGATCGGCGGAAAACGCGAAAGCTACCGCGTGGTTGGGGACCTGATCATCAACCAGAATGATCTCGAACAAAACCGCGTCTATCCCGACGCGACCGTCTCCATCACCTGGGATCTGGACCACCACTTTCCGGACCCCTCGCATCTGCAGCACTTCTCGGAACCCTTCCGTTCTTGCGCTTACCACCGCGGCTTCATGAAGCCCTACCCTGTCCCCTACCGGTGCCTGTACGCGCGCGACGTGAAGAACCTCTTCCTGGGCGGCCGCCACATCAGCGTCTCCCACTCGGCCTTCTCGGCCGTGCGCGTGATGCGCACGCTGGGCAGCCTCGGCGAAGTGATCGGCATGGCCGCGACCGTCTGCAAGAACGAGAACGCCTGGCCGCGCGACGTCTACACCACGCATTTCGACAAGCTGAAGGCGATGATGCAAAAAGGCGTGGACATCCAGCCCTACCACGCCTACAGCACCGGTGGCATGGAAGAGAAGTACCACTTTTACGACCTGGGGTTCCTGCCCGTCAACGACGAGGAGCGAAAGAAAAAAACGACGCCCGGCATCGAGAAGGACTATCAAGAGCGAATCAAGGCGCTGGACATCCAGCACAGAAACTCGGAAAGGAAATAATGAAGACAAGCGGGAAAAGCCGGATCCGGCCAGCGTTCGTGGCGCTGGCTTTCACAGCCACAGCCCCCCTAGTCCAAGCGGATGAGTTCGCGCCCGACCGGTTCAAAGGCGGAAGTTCCGACGGCTTCGCCTCCGTCGGCATCTACCGTGACGACTCCGTTTTAATGTCGGGCGTGAGATTCTGGGGTGGTGCCGCCGACGGACATGACGCGTTAACGTTTTTCAAACTGCATGTTCCTGCGAGAGGTACGATGATTTCAGTCCTCTGAACGATCAACATTGAGGAAACGACAAAATGACTGTGACACGTCAACAAATGAAACGGCTGCTTTACGCCCTAAGCCTACTTGTAACTGCGGGAACAGCCCTCGGCAACAACATCGCGGTGACGAACCTGTCGCTGGTTGCCGCAGCCACCCCCGGAACCGTGGATCTACAGTTCACCGTGTCTTGGGATCACTCCTGGCGGTCCGTCTGGACCGAGGCGGCAGCCGCTACTGTCAGCGGCACAGACCTCACCCTCGAGAACTGGGACGCGGCCTGGGTGTTTTTCAAGTGGCGTACCGACAACGTCTGGAAACCAGCCACACTCCTGACCAACGAATTCACGGCTCCCGAGGGAACCGCAATCACGGTCTCGCCGGACGGCCTCGGCGCGTTCATCTACCGGTCGTCCGCCGGTTCGGGCTCTTTCAGCCCGACCGTGAAACTGCGATGGAAGCGGGGGGCCGACGGCGCGGGCTCCTCGATCGACCTTTCCGCGCACGCCGTCGAAATGGTCTACGTGCCGCAGGGGGCGTTCAAGGTGGGTGCGGGGTCCGCCAGCGAGGCAGGCAGTTTCACGGACGGGTCGTGGACGAGTGGCGCGAGTATCCCCTTTCTGGTTTCGAGCGAAAACGCGCTCGTGATCACCAACGCTGCCGGCTATCTCTGGGGCACTTCGTCCGCGGGGGACGCTACCGTCGGCGGCTACGGCGTGCTCTCCAACGCGTTTCCCAAAGGCTATCAGGCATTCTACTGCATGAAATACGAAGTTTCGCAGGGACAATACGCCGATTTTCTGAACATGCTGACCTCCGATCAGGCGGCACTTCGCTACGACTCCGGCAACGCGGACAAAAACCGCTACACGCTCGGCGGCACGCATCCGAGCTACGCGGCCAGCGCGCCGAACAGAGCCTGCAACTTTTTGTCTTGGGCTGACGGCATCCGTTACGGAACATGGGCGGGGCTGCGTCCGATGACAGAACTGGAACACGAAAAGGCCTGCCGCGGCCCTCTCAATCCGGTGGCGGACGAATACGCCTGGGGCAACACGTCCATCACGCAAGCGACGGGATTGAGCAATGACGGAACGACGAACGAGGCACCCAGCGTTGCGACGGCCAACTGCGTGTATGGGTCGGCCGTCAATATCAGTGGCCCGATCCGCTCGGGCGCATTTGCATCGGCGAGCAGCGGCCGCCGGGACGCTGGCGCGTCGTACTGGGGCATTATGGAGTTGAGCGGCAATCTCTGGGAACATCCCATATCGGTCGGCTGGCTGGAAGGGCGAGCCTTTACGGGACAGCACGGCACGGGAACGTGGGACTTCCCCGCCGGATGGCCGGTAACATCGCAGCTCGGTTACGGGGTCCGCGGCGGAGCTTGGAACAGCGGGTTCATCGTCTTTAATCACATTTCCGACCGCTCATACGCCAGCGTGAACAACGCCGCCCGCTCGGCGAGTTACGGGTGGCGCGGCGTGCGCACGGCACCGTGAACACCCCCGCCGACGGACGGGCCACGCCGTACCGGCGGCCCTTCTCCAAAAAACAACGGATGCTCAATGACATCCAAACAAGGTTTTGACTGATGACGCTTATTTCGACATGTCTGTGTCTGGGACTGACACTCTTCGCCCCCTTCGGGCTCGCAGGTGCCGCAGAGAAAGGGATCTGGCTGGAAGCCGAAGGCTTTGAAACGCCGGGCGGCTGGCTGTGTGACCAGCAATCGATCGGGCAGATGGGTTCTGCCTATCTCATGGCGCACGGCATGGGCGCGCCGGTGGCAGATGCCGTCACGCGCTGTACCATTCCGCGCGCCGGAACATGGACCGTCTGGGTGCGCACGCGCGATTGGACCGCGCCTTGGAAGCGTGGCACACCGGGAGGCCGTTTCAAAGTGTTTGTCAACGGCACTGAGCTTCCGACCGTGCTGGGCACGAACGGAAAGGACTGGGACTGGCAACGTGCGGGCACGGTCGCTTTGGAGAAGGGTCCGGCAACCCTTGCGCTGCGCGACCTGACCGGATTCAACGGGCGTTGTGACGCTGTCTACCTGACGGACACATCCGGATTCATTCCGGAAAACACACCCGAAAAACTGGCGGCCTTCCGTCGCCAGGCAATAGGTATCGAACTAAAAGACGACCCCGTGGTTTATGATCTCGCGATCGCCGGCGGCGGCGTTTCGGGAATATGCATGGCGGTTGCCGCCATACGGACCGGCTCCAAGGTGGTGCTGATCCAGGACCGCGCTGTCCTCGGCGGCAACAACAGCTCGGAGATCCGCGTTCCAATGGGCGGCATCCTCGATATGCCGCCCTATCCGCGCCTCGGCCAGGTCGTCAAAGAGATCTCGCCCATCGCCGGCGGTCCGGGCGCGTATCCCGCCGAATATTATGAGGACGCCCGCAAAAAGAACGTCTTCGACACCTGTCCCCGCGACCGCTACCGCCTGGTTTTGAACACACGGGTCACCGGCCTTGAGAAAGATGCGGCGGGCAGAATCTCCGCTTTCATCGCGCGCAATCTGCCGACCGGCGCCGAAACCCGTTTTCGCGCCAAATTTTTCGCGGACTGCACCGGCGACGCGGTCATCGCCCGCATGGCGGGAGCGCAGGTCATGTACGGACGCGAATCACGCGCGACATTCAACGAATCCCTCGCGCCCGTCCAAGGCGACCGCCAAGTGATGGGCATGTCGGTGATCTGGCATTCGAAACGTGCGTCCGGCAACTCGCCGTTCCCCGACATCGACTGGGGCATCCCCTTCGACGAAAACAAAGTTTATTATGTCCGGAGCGGCGACTGGGAGTGGGAGACTGGGCAGAACCGGAACCAGGCCGACGAGACCGAGTACATCCGCGATTACGGACTGATGTCGATTTTCGCCAACTGGTCTTTCCTGAAAAACCACTCGAAACGGAAAGCCGAATGGGCGAACGACCAACTCTCCTGGGTCTCGCCGCTCGGCGGCAAGCGCGAGAGCTACCGGGTCGTCGGCGATTTCATCCTGACGCAAAACGATGTCGAGAATCATGTGCTCTATCCTGACGCCACGGGGTCGGCCACGTGGAATCTAGACCTGCACTTCCCCGACCCGGAACACGCCGCGAAGTTCGAGGAGCCGTTCCGTTCCTGTGCCTATCACCGCCACATCCTCAAGCCATATCCCGTGCCTTTCCGCTGTCTGTACTCCAAAGATGTCGCGAACCTGTTTCTTGCGGGCCGCCACATCAGCGTCTCGCATGCGGCCTTCGCCTCGGTCCGTGTGATGCGCACACTCGGGGTCTTGGGCGAGGTCACAGGCATGGCCGCAAGCCTCTGTGCGAGGCACGACATCACACCCCGCGAACTCTACGCTTCGCGTTTCCACGAGTTGAAAGCGATGATGGAGAAAGGCGTTCCGACCCCGCCCACCTATCATCCGGGCGGATTCGGTAATCCATACGAGGGCTATCACTTCAAAGACACGGGGCATCTCGGCGTCTACCCCAAGCGTAGTCCGCGACTGGATGAACCCGGCGTGAAGGCCAGAATTGAGGCACTCGGCGTTCAGCACGTGGACCCCGAAAAGTACAAACCGTAAAAAAGCAACCCATGTTCAAAACACCCTTCTGGCTCGTGCTTCCGTTGGCCGTCCGCATGACGCAATGTCTTGCGATGGAAGCCGACGTCG
>CAZOIS010000209.1:0-7133 GCA_964579865.1 uncultured Lentisphaeraceae bacterium
TCGGCGATGCGGTTGCCGCGCGCTTCCTTCACGTAAATGCCGCTCGCCGTGTGCTGGCGGATCACGCAGCCCACGACGCTGTTGCCGTCGCAGCGCCCCGAGCTGCCGTTGAAATAGACGCCGTAGCTGCCGTTGCCGTCCACCGTGCAGGCGGAAAGCGCGTTGCCGTCGCACTGGCCTCCCGTGCCATACAGATAGATGCCGTAGCTGTTTCCGCTGAGTGTGCAATCGCTGATGGCGTTGCCGTCGCACTGGCCCAGATAGCCGTAGATGTAGATCCCGCGCGCCGCGTTCCCGCTGATCCGGCACCTGGCGATGGTGTTACCGTCGCACTGACCATCGTAGCCGCTGAGGTAAACCCCGTGCGAGCCGTTGCCGCTGATGCTGCACGCGGTCACGGCGTTGCCGACGCATTGCCCGTAGGCGCCGCTCAGATAAAGGCCCTGATTGCCGTTGTTGCTGATCGTGCATCCGTCGATGGTGTTGCCGTTGCAACGCCCGGCGGAGCTGTACAGATAGCAGCCGTAGAACGTGTTCCCGATGATCGTGCAGCCGGCGATCACGTTGCCGCTGCATTGACCCTCGGCGCCATAGAGATGGACCCCGTAGTTGCTGTTGCTGGACACATTGAGGTGTTCAAAGCGGTTGCCGACCACCTGTTCGGCATACACGCCCATGCCGAAATTGCGGATGCCCCCGTTGCAGACGACGACGCTGTTCAGCGGAACCGCGGCGGTTCCAGCCAGATACACCCCGTAATCCGTGCTCCCGAGATCCCCGGAGAGCGTGAAGCCCATCAGGTCCAGGGTGACGCCGCTGGCCGAAACCGTCACCCCGTGCGTGGTGCTGGAGAGGCTCCCGGCGAGCTTCGCGGAACAGGGCCAAGCCAGCGTCACAGGGACTTCGCTCAGGATCAGCTGCAGTTGATTGCCCGCCACCAGATCGTAGTTGCCGGTGTTCGCCCGGACGATGTTGTCCGCGATGAAGGCGCCTTTGCCCGTCACCCGCAATCCCGTCACATTGCCCTCGAGCCGACAGTCCCGCACCACGGAATTTCCGCTCACCCGAATCCCCGTGTCGGCCCCGTAAACCTGACAGTCCCGGACGGTACAGCCGTTCCCGACCGAAATCCCGTACCGGCCGCCGCTCACCCGCAGCGACTCGATCCGTCCGTTCAGCCCCACCGACGCGCCGGTCGCGGCGGCCACACCGACGCCATCCTGCGTCAACAGACTGAGTACGCCGTTGTGGATGCGGAAGTTCTTGCAGACATCGTCGAGCACGACGGTGCTCTCGCCCTCGCGCGACGTGATGGTGAAGCCCATCAGGTCGAGGGAGACGTTGTCGGCCACGACCGTCACCGTCCCTTGCAGATTGTCCGTCAAGTAATAGGACCCCGCGCGCTCAATCGCGACCGGGGCCCTGTCGAGCGGGATACGCGGCTCCACCTGCTCCAGCGTTTTCATCGTGGGTGCAGGTGCGCCCGGCGGAGTCAGACTTCCCTGTGCGAGGGCTGCGGATGCCCGGCAGAAGAACGCGGCTGCACAGGCCAACACGATCATGCGTGACGGGGTAGAGCTCATGGCCGACCTCCGAATGTTTGTCCGCAACCCTGTTCTGTCCGGAAGAGAGACTGCGGACATGATCAAGGATATTTCAGAACCGTTGGCGGTATCTTATGCTTGATCGTGTTTTCTGTCAAATTCCCTGAAGGCGCGGACGGCCTCGTCCGCGGAATCCACGCATCCGGGGTGACAGGTTTTGGTCACGTTTTGCCGACTTCAACACGCCGAGGGGTCAGAAGGAGAGCGCGTTATTCTCCTACCCGTCCTTACTTGACCGCCACCCGCCCGACTGTCCTGATCTGAACAGGCCCGAACAGGCCGGACGGCAGCGGATCGTCATCAGCCGTCCAGTGGTGCCACGTGGTGAAGGTGAAGCGGCCCGTCGGGCTGGGCTTGCCGTCCTGCACCCATTGCGGGATCTCTTTGACATGCGCCCCGGCCCATTCGCGGTCGTCCGCTTTCATCTCGTCGCCGATCAGCCTGTTCGGCCACAGGTTCGTCACCTTGACCTTCAGTGTGTTCCCGCCCTTGCGCAACGCGTCGGTCACGTCCACACGGAACGGCGGCTTCCAGAGAACGCCGAACTTCTGGCCGTTCAGCTCCACCTCGGCGAGGTTCTTGAGGTCGCCCAGATCGAGCACGTAGCGCTCCGTCCTCTGCTTCTTCGACGCCCACTCGAACGTCTTCACGTACGTGGCCGTGCCCGAGAAGTACTTCACGCCCTCGTCGGCGTGTTCGGTCCACGAGATCAGCCTGTCGAGCGTCACGCTCACCGGCGCGCCCCAGTTCGGCGGGAAGTTCAGCGTCCACGGCCCCGACACCTCGACTGGCGCGGGCACCGCGTCCGCCGTCGCTTTCAGCGTCTTGCCCGAGGCGGTCACGACCTCGAACGTCCCCGGCTTCCACGCCCGCACCTCGACCGCGCCGTCGCAGTCAGCCGCCAGCTCGTAATCCGGAGCCGCCGCGCCGCTGCCGCTTTCCTCCGGCAACATCAGCAGCGCGTTCTCGGCCACGCGCACATGCTTCGTCTGCCCGCGGTAGCGGTAGTCCAGCCGCAGCTCCTTCACCGTCATGCTCGCGGGGTCGCGCCCGGCCAGCGCGTTGTCGATCTTGGCCGACAGCGCCCCGTCCTTTACGAGCGCGGCAAGCTTGGCGGTGACGTCGAGCGTCTGATCGTGCTTGGCCGGCTTCGGCGCGGGGTGCTCCGGAATCACGCCGTACACGGCGCGCTCGACCACGGCCCCGGCCGGCAGCTCAACGTTCTGGCGCTCCCTGACCTTGACGCTCTTGGTTTCGCCGTTCAAGGTGTAGTCGATCTTCATTTCCTTCGGCACGTTGGAGGCCGGATCGCCGCCCAGATCGTTCGTGGCCGGAATGCTGCGCGTCCCGCGCTTGACCATCCGCCGCACCGCCTTCGTCACGTCCACGCAGCCGGGTTCCGCGTCCTCGCTGTCGTCGAACGCGCCGTACTCGGCCTTGAGGATCGCCAGTTCGTAGGCCGGCTTCGCCGCCTGCCGCGCGTCCGCCTTGATCTCGGCGCGTACGGCCACAGCCGGATCGCCCGAGGCCGCGCGGCGGAAGACCACGAAGACCGAGCCCGCCGGCTCGAAGCGCAGCCGCAGCGTCGTGCGCCCGTCGCGGTCCGTGTAGACCGGCGCGCGCTCGATCTTGCCGCTCTCCGGATGCCACAGCTCGGGCACCTTTCCGCTCACGCGGAACGAGCACTCGACCTCGTCGGCGACCGGCTTCGAATCCGCCACGAAGTAGACCTCCGCGCCGTCCACGCTACGGTGAATGTACCGCACGTGCGCCGCGTTTTCGGCCGTGAAATCGGGCGGCACCTTGAGCGCCGCCAGCGCCTCTTTCGGCGACTGCGCCCGCACGCCCTTGGCCCAGACCTCGTCCGCCAGCCGCTTGGACTCCTCATCGCACGCCGGATAGCCGCGCAGCCCGCAGGACTTCTCGGGCTTGGGGCCGACCACCGCGGCGCCGGCCTCGACCAGCTTGCCGATCACGCGGAGGGTGTCGGGCGTCATGGCCTTGTCGCCCGGCAACACCAGCAGGCGGTAGATCATGCCCGACGGCAGCACGACGCGGCCGTCTTTCACCGTCAGCTGCTTCAGCGCGAACGTGTCGCACCCGTCGTAATCGTATCCCGGCGGCAGCTCGCCGGCGCGCAGGCTGTTCGGCGCGCTTTCGCCACAATAGAAAAGCACGTCGGCCACGAACCGGCCGGACTGCAGGAGGTGCTGGCAGCGCGCCTGGTAGGTCAGCCACGCCGCGCCCTGTTCCCACCACGTGACCGTGCGGTCGAAGTGGATTCCCCACGGCCCCATCGTCATGCCCGGATAGCGCGTCGGGCCCGTCCACGGCTGATGCGCGAAACGGTGGTAGATGATGCGGTTCACGCCGCCGCAGTACACCACGTCGCCGAGCGCCTTGATCGAATAGGGATCCTTCTGCCACTTGCCGGCGGCGGCGTCGACGGTGAACGACTCCGCGCCGACGACCGCCCGGCCGTTGATGTGCGCGACCGACGCCGCCAGCTTGGCGTTGCCCGCCGACAGCGCGCCCTTGCCCGCCCAGAACTCGCTCATCGGGATGTCGCCCGCACGGCCGTACTGGATGTCTTCGAACGGCCCGTTGCCGTAGGGCTCGACCGAGAGCTTCAGCCCGGCCCCGTGCGCCAGCGCCGCCATCTTCTCCGCGTAGTTCGCCGCGAACAGATCCGCCACCGTGCGGCGCAGGTCCCAGAGGAAGCGCTCGGTGATCTCGTCGCCGTCCACGATGCGCCCGCTGAACACCGGCAGGAATTTCGTCAGCTCGTAGCCGTTGCGCGCCTTGAAAATTTCCGCGAAGCCGCGGGTCCAGTTCTGCGCCCCGACCTCGTAGCTGTCGATCAGCACGTTGTTGAGGCCCGTGTCCGACTTGCCCGCGACCTTCCCGAGTTCGGCCAGCAACGGCCCCATGCCGCCGTCCCAGAACGCCTGCGCCGCGTCCGGATTGAGTTTGTCGCATTCCAGCCCCGCGCCTTCGGCCGGCGCCGGCGCGTTCCTGTGGCCGTTGGGCGTGTAGCCCACGCGCAGGATCGTCCAGTCGCCCGCCGGCACGTCCCACGCGAGCCGGCCCTCTGCCGACATCTTGCCGGTGAGGTCGACGATGCGGTCGCGCGCCACCCGGTTCTCGTCGCCGAGGTCCGGCACCGCCGTCGGACGGTAGTCGCCGTCGTGCGTCACGAACGTTTTGCCGGGCAGGTTGCCGATGGCGACGCAGCCCGAGAGTTCAGCCTCCGCGACGGGCAGGCCGCTGACCTCGGGGTCGACGCGCGTGAAGACCACGCGGTAGACCTTTGCCGAGACCGGCGCGAAGGGCACCATGCGCTTCACCTCGCCCAGGTTCAGCGCGAACGACGTCACCGTGCGGAAGCTCGTCCCGTCGTCCGACGCTTCGAGCCGGCCGCCGTAGGTCCGCCAGAACGGCCCGTGCACGACCAGCGTCAGCATGCGTGCGGGGAAGGGCTGCGCGAATTGGAACTGCAGGCCCGTCGGCGCCTTGGCTTTGGGCAGCGGCAGCCGCGTCAGCGTCGCGCGCTGTCCGTCCGCCGCCTCCGCCGCGCGCTTGCCGGAGCCGAGCACGGTCACGGCGGGCTGGGCGTCGGCCATCCGGGTCTTTTCGCCCGCCGGCGTCGGGAACGCCAGCACCGCGATGTCGCGGTACGTGTCCAGATTCGCGGGCGGACGCGCGAGCGCGCCGTCGAAACGCGACGGGCCGGTCACGCGCGTGTCGCCCGACACCACCACCTGCATGTCCTGCTCGGGCTTCAGCCACGGCCCGCCGCTGCTCGACCAGCCCGCACAGTTGTGGATGCAGAGCTCGAGGCCGAGGCGTTTCGCCTCCTTGGCGGCATGCTTCACCAGCGCCGTCCACGCGGGGCTGTTGTACTGGATCGGGCCGTGGGGCATACCCGTGCCCACGTTGAAAATCTGCGCCCCGCCGACGCCGACGCGGGCCATGGCTTCCAAGTCGGCCGTGATGCCCTCCTTCGAGACGTTGCCGTCCACCCAGTGCCACCACGTGTGCGGCCGCGCCGAAGCCGGCGGCTCGGCGAACCCCTTTTCCAGCTCATCCGCCGCCCTTGCGCTCCCCGCGATGAGGCCGCCCGCCATCGCCGCCGCCAACCAGATCCGTTCCGTGCCCATCACCCTTGTCCTCTTCGTTCCCGAGTCTTCGTCCCCTGCCCACGCCATCCCCCGCGCGCCACGCGTCGCGGGGTTGCGTCCCCCGCCCCGCTCACGCCACCGTCTGCGCGAGCGTCGTGACGGCGTCCAGCACGCCGCTCTCGCGGATCGGATTCTCGTCCGCCGCGCAATGGCGCACCGTATGGACCTCCGTGATGCCCAGCCAGTTCAGCATCTCCGTGTAGCGGGCGGGAAGGTCCTTGAAGCTGTCTTCATCCGCACCCTGGGACAGCAGCAGCACCGCGGACTTGCCCGGCGGCAGGCGCGGCGCGAACGACGCGTCGACCAGCGAATACCAGCGCTCCACGAAACGGCGCATCGTCACCGGGACGTCCAGCCACCAGACCGGCGCGGCCAGAACCAGCACGTCCGCCGTGCGGAACGCCTCCAGCACCTCGGCGACCCCGTCCTTCAGCACGCAGCGGTCAGCGGTTTTGCGGCAGGCCATGCAGGCGCAGCAGCCCGTGCCGCGTACCGCGTTCATGTCCAGCCGCGTCACCGACGCGCCCTTCTTGATGGCCGCCGCCTCAAAGGCCGAGGCCATCGTGTTCGTGTTGCCGTTCGCTTTCGGGCTCGCCGTCAGAATCAGAATCTTTTTCATGCGCGTCTCCTTTCGACTTGTCTCCGCGTCCAATCAAGAAAACTAATAATACACCCGCGGCGCGTCCGACGCGAGCGGCGATCCATCGGGGTGCAGGGCTGACGCATCTAAAATTCTTTCCCATTCCGCTTGAAAGTGAACATTTATCGCAAAACCCGCGACAAATGCAGCGAATGTCTCGTCCGCCTCATCCTTGAATACACGGACGGCGGAACGAACATTCGCTCAGAACCCTGTCGGTTGCTATAAGTCAGCGGTTTCACCGGCATGCCGTCCGTGTAGCCACGGGTGAGGCATCCGGATGAAACCGCAACCTGGCGGCTTTTGCGAAAAATTATGATGCGTCGGCCCTGCATCGGGGTGCGACAGGATCGACGACGCGAAGTACGGCGACCGCTATGACTTCGTCTGGCCGGGCCAAGACCGGACTCCAGGTGTCACCGCCGCGGCGTGCAATCTGTAGCAGGCATAGGGGTCGTAGCAGGCATAGAGCAGGCATAGGGGTCGTAGTTATACATTGTACATTAGGCCTTTGCGCCGCTTTCAAGTGCGCGCCTGACGCGGGCGAGCGTCCGCTGCAGGCCCTTGTCCGTCTTCAGCCTCTCGCCCATTCTGCCGCAGGCCTTTGACACCGCTTGTATGCCCATGCCGCCCGCGTGGCGGCCGAGTTCGTTCAGCGTCAGGCCGCACCGCATCCGCCCGACGTACAGCGCCAAGTCGCGGCCCCAA
>CAZOIS010000210.1:0-7119 GCA_964579865.1 uncultured Lentisphaeraceae bacterium
TGACGGTGGCGGAGTGGCCGCGCGACGGCCGTCCGCAGAACGGCGACATCTGGCTCGTGAAAATCCAGTGGCGACAGCCCAACCGGCTGCTGACGCCGACGGGTGCCGAAACGGTGCGGGCGGCGAAAGACTAGCCGGGAACCCCGCTGCAGCCGCCGCCCGGCTTTCTGGGGGGACGCCACTCGCCAGGGCCGACGCATCCCAATTCTTGCCTGCCCGGCTTTTCACCCGCGATCGTGGCCAATTGATCTCGCTTTTCATGTGTCAGGAGTTTGAGAGTCAACGGGCCGCGAGCGTCGGCTTGACAGGTTGCGATTACGAGCATGATTAAGATTACGACGAGGCCAGAACCGTAATCTTAATCTGTCCCTTAAACGCAAGCCGGATTCCATGAATCAAGTTTAAGATGCGTTGGCCCTGCGCCGGCAGCGGCGCGGGCTTGAGCCGGTGCCGGGGAAAGTGGTATTCTGTTCTAGGCGGAAGCGGGACTGGCACGGCTTGGGCGGCGGTGCCTTTCTCCGCGCAGAAAGGGGGCCGTATGACTATTCAGGAAATGACGGCGTTCTTCATGTGGTGCACGATCCTGAACGGCGGGCTGCTTCTGTTCTGGGCGTGTCTGGGCATGCTGGCGCCGGAGTTGATCTATCGCCTGCATTCCCAGTGGTTTCCCCTGCCGCGCGAGACCTTCAACGTGGTCCTCTACGCGTTCTTGGGAGCCTTCAAGCTGTTCGTGCTCTTTTTTAACCTGATCCCGTGGCTGGCGCTGCTGCTGATGGGGTAGCGCGGCAGGGGAAAAAAGGATAAAAAGAAAAGGGCGGCGTGTTGGCGCCGCCCTGAGCAAGGATGGGTGATGTTCTCGCGCCGTGAAGGCGCGTTACGCTTTTTTCATTTCCCGGATGGTGTCGTGCAGGTTGGCGAAGAGCGTGTCGAGCTTGTCGCAAGGCACGGCGGAGAAGGCCAGCCGGATCAGGCCGGAGAGCACGATCACGCCGGTCTTGCGCGTGGCCAGCAGCTGTTTCCTGACCGACTCGGCATCGACGCCCACCGGCCTGACGCACATGAAGTAGCCGGAGTTGAAGGGCATGGGCTCGAAGGAGTTGCGGTATTCGGGGTGCGCGGCGAAAATTTCTTTGATGCGCAGGTAACGGCGCCGCAGGATTTCGAACTTCGCCTGTTTCTGTTCCGTGTAAGCCGGCTGGGTGTAGACCTTCTGGAGCAGGTTCTGGCTGAGGTTCGAGGCGCTGGAGATCGAGCCGCGCACCACCCCGGCCGCTTTGGCCTCGAGCGCCTTGTACTGCGCGGGCGTCGCCCCCTTGATGCCGAAGGTCATGAACCCGACCCGGAAGCCCCACACGTAGTCCTCTTTGGTGGGGCCGTCCAGTTTGACCGCCAGAAGGTTCGGGTGCAGGTCGGACAGCTCCGCGAAGAGGGATTCCTGGCTGACGCCCGGCTCGTAGACCAGCCCGAAGTAGGCGTCGTCGAGGATGACGATCACTTTTTTGCCCGCTTCGGCGGCTTGCAGGAGGACGGCACGGAGGGCGGCGGCGTCCGCTTCGGTGGCGGTGTAGCCGGTGGGGTTGTTCGGGAAGTTGAGGAGCACGATTTTCTTGTCGCCCGGCGCCTGCAGCAGGCGCTCCAGCCCCGTCACGTTGAAGTGTCCGTCCGCGAACATCGGGTAGGTCGTCAGCCGCCCGCCGAACGCCTCGCCGAAGACGAGCTCGTAGTTGTCCCAGTAGAGGTCGGGCAGAAGGATGGCTTCGTCGGGATCGACGAAGAGGTGGCCCGCGACGCTCAGGGCGTGGGTCAGGGCGTGGGTGACGACGGGCAGGCTGAAACTTTTGCCGCGCAGGGAAGGGTTTTTGGTCACGAGCATGGCGCGCCACGCATCGCGCAGCCCGGGCAGGCCGAAGCTGGGCGCGTAGAGGAAAGAGGTGGAGGGGAGCTTGACCAGTTCCTCCAGGCACTCTAGGCAGAGGGGCGAGCCGTCTTCCTCGAAAGCGGTGCCGATGGTGGCGTTGATGACGGAGTCTTTCGCTTCGGCGCTTTGTCCGAGGATGCCGCGGGAGGGAAAGTAGGCACGCTGCCCTTTGAGCGAAAGCATGTCGAAAAGCGGGCTTGCGCCACTCTGCAGGTCCGCGTTGAGGGTTTGAGCAAGAACATGAATCGGGTCCGCCATACGGTGTCCTTCCGGTGTCTTCTTGGGTTCGTTGTTGCGCGACAGTTTAGCAGATCGTCGGGTTCTAGTGAAATACGAAACTGTGGGGGGCGGGATTGCACAGCGGCGGCCTTTTCCGGTATAATCAAAAAATTATGCGAATTTCGGGCGGAGAGTTTTGCGGGCGGAAGCTGAAAGTTCCGCCGGGTGAAAAGGTGCGGCCCACGCAGGACCGGGTGCGCGAGGCGCTGTTCTCGATGCTGATGGGTGTGGTTCCGGACGCGCGGTTCATCGATCTTTTCGCCGGCTCGGGTTCGGTGGGGCTGGAGGCTTACAGCCGCGGGGCCCGGAGTGTGACGTGGGTTGAGAAGGACCCCCGCCACGTGAGCGTTCTGAAAGAGAACCGCGCGGCGCTGGCGCCCGATCTGGGCGAGGTGGCGTGCTGCGAGGTGACGCGCTGGCTCAAGGGGCCGGGGTGCGGTCGGCAGGCCGACGTGGCGTTCGCCGATCCGCCGTATGCGGCCGGTCGCGAGCAGGGGTTCGCGGAGATCATGCGGCTGCTGGCCGAGAACCGGGTGTTGCGCCCCGGTGGAATTTTTGTGGCGGAGATGCCGGAAGCCAAAAGCGCCGAGGAGGTGGCGGGGTGGACGCTGTTGCGCGACCGCACCTACGGGCACACGCGGCTGGCGGTGTACAAACTGGAGACAGAGCGCCTGAAGTCGGAGGCCGTAGGCCCGAAGACCGAGGCCGGAGAATAGGATTTATGCATAGGACGGCGGTATATCCCGGGACATTCGATCCGCTGACGCTGGGGCACTTCGACCTGCTGCAGCGGAGTGCGATGCTGTTCGACAAGGTGATCGTGGTGGTGGCGGGCGTGTCGCTCAAGGCCACGGGGATGTTCGATCTGCACGCGCGCATGGCCATGATCCGCGAGAGCGTGGATGAGGCGGGCATGACCAACATCGAGATCGACCGGCTCGACTGCCTGCTGGTGGACTACTGCCAGCGGCACCAGATCGGGGTGGTCGTGCGAGGGCTGCGCGTGTATTCGGACTTCGAGTACGAGTTTCAGATGGCGCTGACCAACCGCAAGCTCGATCCGACGATCGAGACGCTTTTCATGATGCCGAACGAAAACTACAGCTACGTTACGGCCAGCACGATCCGGGAGATCGCGCGGTACGGCGGCGACACGAGCGCGTTCGTGCCGAAGCCGGTGCAGAAATACATCGCGGCGCATATGCGCAGTCATCCGGAGCAACACGTCCGGGCAGGAGGCGGAGTTGGAAACACAGGGGCGTTTGATCGTTGATGTCGCTCGCCTCGACAAGGGCGGCGAATGTTATCGGGGCGAAACCGGGCCCGGGTTGCTGGATCTCGGCGAGAGCGAGTTTGTGACGCCGGTGGGCGGCATGGCCTATGACCTGAGGGTCGAGGTGCTCGGGTCCGAGCTGCTGGTTCGGGGCTCGGTCCGCCAGCGTTTGACGTGTGTCTGTTCGCGCTGCGCGGACACGTTCGAGACCGAAGCGGCCGATGCGGAATTCGTCACGTCGGTCGAAATAAATGCGGCAACCGACTTCGTAGACTTGACCGAAGAGGTTCGGGAAGCTATCATCCTTGCCCTTCCCCGTTATCCGGTTTGCCGCGAAGCGTGTCAGGGACTGTGTATGACGTGCGGGGCAAACCTGAATGCGGCGGCGTGTGCATGCCGCAAAAAGGGTAAGGACAATCGATGGGCGGCGCTGGATGCGCTGAAAGTGGATTTGGATGCGTCGCGCACATCACGCGTACGCCGGGTAGAGAAGTAAGGAGAGAAGGAAAATGGCCGTACCTAAACGGAAGAAGTCGAAGATGAGGATCCGTCAGCGCAAGGCGCACATCAAGGCGGAACTCGCCCAGGTTCAAGCGTGCCCGAACTGTGGCGCGCCGCAGCAGTCGCATCGCGTGTGTCCCTCCTGCGGGATGTACAAAGGCCGCAAGGTCGTGACGGTTGCGGAATAGTCGGACCGTCGGTTTCGATGATGCACGGGTGGGTGTTATAAAGGGTTTCTGCCGACGGCGGAAACCCTTTGTGTGATTTGAGAACCGAACGAGGGTTAGACGATGCGGATTGCGCTCGATGTGATGGGCGGGGATCACGCGCCGCACGAGATCGTGCATGGCGCGGTGGAAGCGTCCCTCAAATTAAAAGACATCGATTGTATTCTGATGGTCGGCGATGAGACGGCGATCCGCGCCGAACTGGCGACGTATCCCAAGGTCGATATGGACCGCCTCAAAATCGTTCACGCGCCGGAGTCGATCGGCATGGACGAATCGCCGGCTACGGCCGTCCGCAAGAAGAAGCTGTGCTCGATCAACATCTGCATGGACCTGGTGAAGCGCAAGGAGGCCGACGCGATGGTGTCGGCGGGCAACTCCGGGGCGGTGGCGGCGGCGGCGGTTTTTTGCCTGGGCCGCACGCCCGGCGTGATCCGCCCCGCGATCGCGACCGTGCTGCCGACGAGGCAGCCCAAGCGTCCGCTTTTGCTGCTCGACGCCGGCGCGAACACGGACTGCCACGAGACGTGGCTGGCGCAGTTCGCGGTGATGGGCAGCGCCTATTCCAGCGCGGTGCTCAAGCGCACCGAGCCGGTGGTGGGCCTGCTCAGCATCGGGACGGAGGACTGCAAAGGCAACGAGATGACCAAGAAGGCCTTTCACCTGATCCAGAAGACGGATGTGAAGTTCCGCGGCAATGTGGAGGGACACGATCTTTTCCTGGGCAAGACGGACGTCGTGGTGTGTGACGGCTTCGTGGGAAACGTGGTGCTCAAGACCACCGAGAGCGTGGCGCACGCGGTCGGATACTGGATGAAGAAGGAGTTCTTCCGCCATCCGGTGCGCATGTTCGGCGCGCTGTTGCTCAAAGGCGCGCTGCAGACGCTCAAGCACCGCATGGATCCCGAGATCTACGGCGGCGCGCCTTTGCTCGGCGTTCCGGGGACGGTCATCATCACGCACGGGTCTTCGACGTACCGCGCGATCTTCCACGCGATCATCGCGGGGGCTGCCGCCGCCTCGAACAACCTGTCGGAAAAAATCGCCAGCCGGATCGCGGCGATGGGTTCTGAAACGGTCGAGTAGGTCACCATGCCGCGCCGATTTTTCCTGTCGCATTGGGGCACGTCATGTGATAAGCTAAATTCTCTTTTTGGGAGATTGGTTTTGAGTTTGACATATTTTAAGAATGTGTCAAACTGCGCCACCTCACACGCCTCACCGGTTCGTGGGGTATAACCGTGAAAACAAAGAGGAGACGCATATGAGTGAAACGGTTTGTGTTTTTTCTGGGCAGGGAGCCCAGGTGCCCGGCATGGGCAAGGATCTGGCGGCGGACGCCGAGATCGCCGCGCTGTTCACCCGCGCCAACGGGGTGCTGGGGTTCGATCTCGCCAAGGTCTGCTTCGAGGGGCCTGCCGAGGAGCTGACCAAGTCGAACGTTTGCCAGCCCGCGATCTTCACCGTGAGCGTGGCGGCTTTCCGCGCTTTCCAGAAACGCTGCCCGCAGGTGTCGTTCAAGATGGCCGCCGGCTTGAGCCTCGGCGAGTGGACCGCCCTGCATGTGGCGGGCGTGCTGGATTTCGACTCGGCCCTGAAGGTGCTTGAGGCGCGCGGGCGCTTCATGCAGCAGGCCTGCGAGGAGCAGGCGAGCGGCATGATCAGCATCATGGGCGCGACATCCGAACAGCTCCAGACGATTTGCGGCAAGGCCGGCCTCACGGTCGCCAACATCAACTCCGACGCGCAGGTCGTGCTTTCCGGCCTCAAGACGGGCGTTGCGGCGGCGGCGACGGTGGCCGCTGAGCTGGGCGTAAAGGCGATCCCGCTGAACGTGGCAGGCGCTTTCCATTCGCCGCTGATGGCTTCCGCCCGCGCCAAGCTGGCGTCGGTGCTCGACGGCGTGACGTTCCATGCGCCGCAACTGCCGGTGCTCGCCAATGTCAGCGGCGCGCTGCATGGCAGCGATCCCGCCGCGATCAAGGACGCGATGCTGCGCCAGGTCACCGACTCCGTGCGATGGTCGGACTGCATCAAGTCCGCGATCGGCGCGGGCGCCAAAACCTTTGTGGAGTTCGGCCCCGGCAAGGTGCTGTCCGGCCTGATCAAGCGCATCGACAAGGGCGTGGCCACGCTGAACGTGGCGGATGTGCCGTCGTTGGACGCGACGGCCGCCGCCGTTCAGGCTTAACCGGTCTTTTTCAAGAAGAAGGGATACATCATGGGTGCATTCGAAGGAAAAGTGGCGGTGGTGACCGGCGCGGCTCGCGGCATCGGTCAGGCGATCGCCAAGAAGTTGGCGCAAGAGGGCGCCGACGTCGCGATCTGCGATTTGCAGGCAGAGTGGCTCGCCGAGACCGCGGGCATCGTACAGGGCTTCGGCCGCAAGGCCCTGCCGCTGGCGGTGGACGTGGGCGACAGCGATGCCGTCAACGCCTGCATCAGTGAGGTGGTCAAGGTGTTCGGCAAGGTTGACATCATGGTCAACAATGCCGGCATCACCAAAGACACGCTTTTGGTGCGTATGTCGGACGAAGACTGGGACGCGGTCCTGCGCGTGAACCTGAAGGGAACCTTCCTGTTCTCGCGCGCCGTGGCCAAGCACATGATGAAACAGCGGAGCGGGGCGATCATCAACATCGCCTCGATCAGCGGTATCATCGGCACCGCCGGACAAGCGAACTACGCGGCCTCCAAGGCCGGCGTCATCGCGCTGACGAAGTCCACCGCCAACGAACTGGCGGGGCGCGGCGTCAGGGCGAACGCGATCGCTCCGGGATTCATTTCATCGAAAATGACCGATGCGCTGTCGGAAGACGTGCGCAAGCAGTATCTGTCGCGGATCCCGCTGGCCCGCTTCGGAACCGTGGAAGACATCGCGAACGCGGTGGTGTTCCTGGCCTCCGAGCAGTCGAGCTACC
>CAZOIS010000211.1:0-7075 GCA_964579865.1 uncultured Lentisphaeraceae bacterium
AGCCGTCCCCGAAGAATCCGATGAAACACTTGCCGCCCGACGCGCCCAGATCCACAGCGAACAGTCTCTTCTCTGCCATACGCCCTCCCTTTGATGCGGGGTCACCGCAGTTTCAATCAGCAATCAGTCTAAAACGATATTGGAATACCATGATAACACACGGAACCCGACTCAGGTAGTCTGATTTCAGCCGCAGGCAGGGCCCGCGAAGTGCAAAAGAAATCCACGTTTCTCCGCCGGGGAAAAGGTCAAAATCCACTTCGAGGATAACGCCGCATGAAAATCATCTCGCCGCTCTATCGCTTCCGTGGATTTGTCCTTGCAAGTCAGGCAACCGATTTCCGCACCATATTATCCTTGCCTGCCTGGCAATGCCGTGAATACAATAGCGACAAGTGGTGGGGATTAATTTGAGGCGGGATGTTTCAAGAACGCAGGGGGCTGTGATGTTGATCTGCGGATCTTGATAAATTGTCGAGAATGCGGAATGAAAGGCGGCGGTTATGATGTTTCATTCGATGACAGGGGGCAGGACTTCCCGGTTTCTTCACATTCGTAACGGCGTGTGTGCGTTGCTCGGTGCGGCGTTCGTGCTGACGGCCCCCGCTGCGACCGTGTACTGGTCGGGCGCCGGTGACGGCACTTCGTGGAATGATCCCGCCAACTGGCAGGGTGGCACCGTGCCCAACGGCGCGGCGGACATCGCTTACTTTACCGTGCGCAACAACGGCGTCACGTTGAACGCCTCCGGGACTTTCACCCTGCGACAGGCCTGTTTTTATGTCCCGATGACGCTCACCATCCCCGCCGGCTGCACGCTCTATCTGTCAAACTCGGGCGGCGCCGTGATTGACGCCTTCAACGACGTCACCCTTGACGGCGCGGGCGATCTCTCGCTGTCGACGGCCGGCGGCGTCAACTACGCCGACATCCGGCCTGCGACCGGCGTGACCCTGACGATCGCCGCGCGCGTGACGGGCGTAGGGGGCGTGGAAAATAACGGCGCCGGCACCATCCGCCTCACCAACCCGCAGAACGCCTACCCCGGGCTGACCTACATCACCGTCGGTAACGGCGCGATCGAGTTCCCCACGATGGCCAACGCCGGCGTGCCCAGCGCCATCGGCGCGGGCAACGGGTTCTTGGCCACGACCGCCAGCACCCTGTTCCGGCTCACCGGATCCGAGGCCGCCTCGACCGACCGTTCGTTCGCGATCGGCAGCAGCCCCGTCGGATTCGAGCAGGCCGGCAGCGCGCCCGTGACCCTCACGGGCACCGTCACGAACCAGAGCGCCGGCACGCGCAGTTTCCGGCTGATCAACGACACCGCGCAGGCCGCCGTCTTCGCCGGCCTGCTGTCCAATGGGCCGGGCACCCTCAACCTGATCAAGGAAGGCGTGGGAATCTGGACGCTGAACACGCCGAACACCTACACTGGCTTCACGCAGGTTGTCGGCGGCACGCTGGAAATCGCGGCCGGCGGCACCATCGGCTCAGGGCCGCTCCTGCTCACCGGCGGCGCGACGCTGTCGCTCAACCCCTCGGCAGCGGCCGGTTTTTCTCTGACGTTGCCCGCCGTCACGGTCACCGGCAGCGGACGCATCGCCATCCCGGCCGCCTCCTCCGGCACCTCCACGCTCACGCTCGCCGGCCTGGCCGTCAATAACGGCTTCCTGACCGTCGACGCGCCGGACGCCGGCACCTCGGCCAACCGCATCCTGATCGCCGGCGGCCTCGCTGCCGGCCCTGTCGCCTGGATCCGCCTGAACGGCGGCGGCGCGCAGTACGACGCCACGGACGGCTTGAAACCTTATGCGGTTGCCCCGTCGGTCCACATCGCGGCACGCGGCGGCGTGATCCCGGCAGCCCCGGGAGAAACCGTCGCGATCGACACGCCCGGCACAACCGGCCCGGTCACCCTGTCCGCCCCGCTGACCGAGATCGGCGCCCTCGCCCAGGAAGAGCCTGCCACCGAGGCGTCGGTCGATCTCGCGGGCGGCGCCCTCGCCGCCGGCGAGATCAGCCTGGCCGCCACCGGCGCCGCGCTGACCCTCACCAACGGCACGCTGACCGCCGCCGGCGCCTCGCCTGCCGTCACCAACGCCGGGCTCAATACCGTCGCGACCGCGCTTCTCACGGACGACGCCTCGACCGGCATCTCTTCCGCGAAGACCTACACCCACGCGCTTGATTTCGGCGACCAGCCTGCGGCCACCGTCAACGGCGTGGCCTTCACACAGGTCACCACCGCCTCAGGCACCATCCCGGCCACCCCGTACGGCTGGTCCGGCCTCCCGACGAGCAAGCACAACAACTTCGGCGATTGGACGAATACGGTTCCCGCCTCCGCCACCGGCCTGCGCGCGCTGCTCAAGGACATGCTCTACGACGCGCGCGCGACGTCCGTCAAGCTGACCGGCCTCACCCCCGGCGCGGCCTACGAGTTGCGTCTCTACACGCGCAGTTGGGATGGCCTCGCCAGCACGACCGAGCGCACCGTGCTTTATGCCTTCCATCCTTCCGCGAACGCCGCGCCCGCCGCGCGGTTCGCCTTCGACAAAAACCACAACCTCCCGACCGTCATCATCTTCCGCTACATCGCGGCCTCGCCGGAGCTGACCATCGTGTCGACGACCCTGAGCGTCACGACGAACCCCTGGTCCGGTTTTTACGGGCTGACCCACGAGTTGCTCGCCACCGCCGCCCTTCCGTCCGGCACCGCGACGCTCGTCCTTAAAAACAACGGCGCCGCCCCGCTCACCGTTGCGGCCGCCATCGCGGACAGCGGCCGCCCGCTCTCCCTGCTCCGCACCGGCAGCGGGCCTCTGACGCTCTCCGGCGCAGTCGGCCTCACCGGCTCGACGACGCTGGACGGCTCGCTCACCCTTGCGCCGCCCGACGGCGTCACCCAGACGTTCGGCCCCATCCACGGCAGCGGCGGGCTCGTCAAGCGCGATGCCGGCACGGCGCTCTTGCAGAGCGCGGGCTATTACGCGGGGGCCACGCTTGTCGAGGAGGGCACGCTCGCCGTCGCCGACTCCGCCGCGCTGGGTTCCGCCGCCAGCGGGACCACTGTCGCGCCGGGCGCCGCGCTGGCCCTCGCCGAGGTCGGCGTCAACAGCCTCGCGGTCACAGAGCCGATCACCTTCACCGGGGCGGGGCCGGACGGCCTCGGCGCCCTGCGCACAGACAGCCCGTCCCAGCAGCAGAGCGCCTTCCGGAGTCTCGCGCTCGGCGGCGACGCCACCGTCGGCGGCACGGCGGCCACGCCGCTCATCCCTTTTGAAAACGGCAAAGGGAGCTTCAACGTGCGTAACGGCACGCTCGCCCTCGCCGGCCATACGCTGACGAAGGCCGGCCCCGGCGCGTTTCTGCTCTCGTCCTCCCGCCTCACGGATGTGCCGGGCGGCGCCATCGACGTCGCGGGCGGCGCCATCGGTTTGGAGTACAGCGCGGACCTCGGCGGGACGTCGGGGAACACCCTCACCGTGCGCACCGGAGCCAATCTCGATCTCAACCGCGTGTACATCCCGCAATGCTGGTCGCTCGCGCTCGAAGACGGCGCGCACTTCTCCGCGCGCAGCAGCACGTCCCTCACCGAAAACATCTGGGACGGACCGGTCTCGCTGGCGGGCGGACAGGCGCTGCTCGGCGGCGGCGGCACGCTGTCTGTCGCCGGGCCGGTCTCCGGCCCCGGCGGACTCGTCAAGGCGCGCGGCACCACCCGTCTCCTGAACCCGGCCAACACCTACGCCGGCGCCACCGCCGTCACCAACGGCGTGCTTTACGCGATGGCCCCGGGTGCACTGCCGGACCGCACGCCCGCCAAGCTCAATGTCCGCCAGAACGGGACGCTCGCCGTGTGCTACACCGACGACACCGCGACGTGGCCGCTCGCGTGGGCCGCGGATGACGTCGACGCGATCGCCACCTCCGCGATCTTCACCCAAAGTTCGGCGGCACTCGGCTTCGACCCTTATTATGCCGACGCGACCTACGACGGCGGCCTCTCCGGTTTCGGCCTCGCGAAATACGGAACCAACACGCTCACGCTCACCGGCGCGGCGAACGCGCCCGGGCACATCCGCGTCTACGAAGGCGGCCTCGTCCTCGCGGGCGGCACGTACAACCTCCTCGGCACGTCCTCTCTCTATCCGGGCAACACCGGTTCGACCGCCTCGCTCGGGACCCTGAGCATCACCGGCGACACGCAGGTGATCGGCACCGACACCGGTTACTACCAGCCCGTCACGGCCATCTCTCCCGGCCATTACGCCAATTCGCGCGGCATCCTCAACATCAGCGACAACGCCTTCCTGCAAGGACGTCTCTACGTCGCCAATGACAGCGCCGGGGCCGGCGCCATCTACCAGAGCGGAGGCACCTTCAACAACACCGCCGGCGCCGCTCAGGACGGCCGCCTGGGCCACAGCGGCTACGGGTATTACCGGCTCGACGGCGGCACGGTCACCAACAAAGGCTACACGCAGCTCGGCGCCAACACGTCCGGCATCGGCATCCTGCACCAGACGGGGGGCACGTTCATCTTCAACAACGGAAGCATCCCCGCCAACGGCGTCGTCGGACCTTACTACGGCGGCACCCTCGCGACGCGCGGCGGCGCCGGCCTCTTCCATATCGCCGGCGGCACGCTCGACACCGGCAACACCACACTCCAGCTCGCCGAATGGGACGGCTCGGGCAGTTATGTGAACGGCTATTCCGTGCTGACCCTTGAAGGGGACGGCTTGGTGAAAACGGCGTACGTCAACATGGCCGACCGCAACAGCGCCCCGGTCTCCGTGGTCAACCTCAACGGCGGCACCCTCCAGACGCAGTATTTGCGGAAAGGCAGTCGCGATAACCCCGCCGCGGCCGTTGCCTCCGTCAACTTCAACGGCGGAACCCTGCGCGCCGCGGCGTCGGTCGCGCTCGCCTCAACACCCGGCACCCGCCTCCCCGACTTCACGGTCTTCGGCGGCGGCGCCGTCGTGGACACGGCCGGCTTTGATCCCTCGATCCCCTGCCCGGTCGCGGCCCCGACCGGCTACGGCGTGACCGGCATTCGCGTCACGCACCCCGGCTCCGGCTATATCGCACCGCCCCTGGTGAAGATCACCGGCGGCGGCGGACGCGGCGCCACCGCCGTCGCCGAGATCGACCGCGCGGCCGGCACGCTCAGCGCCATCCGCATCACCTCCCCCGGCACCGGCTACACCTCCGTCCCGACCGTCGCGCTGCTGGGCGGCGGCTACCAGACCATCGCGTCGAACGGGCTGGTCACGATCGGCGCCGACCTCTCCGCCGGCGGGCTCACCAAACGCGGCGCCGGCTCGCTCACCCTGTACGGCACGAACACCTGGCGCGGCCCCACCGTGGTTGAGGCGGGCACGCTCATCGCCGCCACCCCCGCCGCACTGCCGGCCGGCAGCCCCCTTGTCATCGACGGCGGCACCTTCAACCTGTCGGGTCAGATGCTCACCAACGCCAGGGCCACCGTCATCGCCGGCGGCATCGCCGGCGGCACGCTGGTCACAACGGCCCTGCGCAAGGAAGGCCCCGGCGAGGCGGTTCTCAGCGGCCGCCTGCAGCTCACGCCCGCCGCCGCGCCCGCCGCCGCCGCCACGCCCGGCCTCTGGGAAGGGGTCATTTTCAAGAATTGGGACACCCTCACGCCCAACCCCAAGACCTCCGTCGTCCTCACCACGCGCGCCGGCAACGGCCCCAAAACCAACAACTTCTTCTATGCGGACGGAAGCTGGGTCAACAACAACCACACGTGGGTCTACTCCGGCTATCTCTGGAACCGCGCCGCCACCAACGTCACGTGGACCTGGCGCGGCACGTTCGACGACAACGTGATGCTCAAAATCGACCAGGTGATCGTCTTCAACACCGGCAACAGCGGCGCCACCGCCAGCTACACCCTCAAGCCCGGCCCGCACGCCATCGAGATCCGCTTCGGCGACGGCTCCGGCAGCGTCGGCCCCGACGCCACGCTCACCAACCTGGGCGGTGTCACCTACAACGCCGGCGACGGACTCGGCTGGCGCCTGCTGGCCGACCCCGGCGACGGCTCGCTGCTCACGGTCGACCTCGGTGCGGCCGCCCCGCTGCCGCCGGCCGTTCCTCTCCCGCCGGAAGTCGCCGCGAACGTCGGCAGCCTCGCCGCCGACTATTCGCTGGTCTACGCCTCCGACGTCCCCGTCAAAGGCGGCACCATCAACGGATCGTCCGCCGGCTCACCCTACGGCATCGACAACAGCGCCGCCAACACCAACGCCTTCGACCGCGTGGCCTACTACCTCGAGCTGGTCACCGCCGGCGCGACCAACTGGGTCTGGGTCTCTTTCGACGCCCTCGCGCTCGACCGCAGCCTGATCGGCTATCCCACCGCCGCCAAAAAGATCGTCATGCAGCAGCGGCTCGCCAACATGGACGTCCGCTCCAACGTCGCCGGCATCAGCGCGGCCACCGCCAGCCAGGCGGGCAACATCGAGTTCTGGCCCAACAACTACGGCCAGTCCGACGCCCTCGGGCTCGGCGCCTCGTCCGCCACCAACAGCACCGGCTTCGATTTCGGCGACAGCATGAGCGGCGCCCCCGTGGCCGCCGCCGGCCACGGCTCCATGCAGCTCCACAACGCCGGGGACGGCACCACGCTGCTTGCCCTCAACAACTTCGGCTCCGGCGACAACACGCTCGGCATCGGCATCGGCAACCGGACCGGCACCGACACCGCGCCGGACTGGACCTTCGCCGACAACAGCGGCAGCTACAGCCGCCGCCGCCTCTACGTCTTCACGCGCGATGTCGCGCCCGGCGTCCAGCCGCCGCCGTCGCCCGCCGTCGCCACCGTCGCCGAAGGCACGCTTCGCCTCGACATGCCCTATGCCGGTCTTTACGAAGGCATGGTCCGCTCGGCCTGGACGTCGAACACGCCGAACCCGCGCACCTCCGTGCAGCTCACCACCCGCGCGGGCAATATCCCGAGAGCGAACAACACCACGAGCGGCATCTCCGCCATCACCGACTTCTGGGCGAACAACAACCACACCTGGATCTACACCGGCTA
>CAZOIS010000212.1:0-6953 GCA_964579865.1 uncultured Lentisphaeraceae bacterium
TCCGCGGCCTTCGCCTACGCGGACAAGGACGTCTATGAGACGAACAAGACCGGCTTCACCACGCAGGAAGTCGGCTTGCCGGCGGGGCGCGGCAAGACCGTGCTCGATCTCTCGGCCCCATTGGCGCAAGCGAAGTTCGCGACCCGCCCGCGTC
The DNA here is from genome assembly GCA_964579865.1 of uncultured Lentisphaeraceae bacterium. Taxonomy (GTDB): domain Bacteria; phylum Verrucomicrobiota; class Kiritimatiellia; order RFP12; family UBA1067; genus DAOPZC01. The sequence goes on from CAZOIS010000212.1 coordinate 155, forward strand.
ACTTGGCGTTCATTCCCGCGAAAGGCTCGGGGCCGGTCAACCTCATTTTTCACGGCGTGGACATCGTGGAGAGCCAGACGCCGGCGGAAGCCGTTGACTTGGACGTGGCGACCGGAACCGGCGTCCACGTCCTCCGCGCCGGCACGGACGACAAGGTGCGCCTGATTTTTACAAACCGTTCGTCCCTTCCCGGCGACTTTGAGATCGCGATGGAGTACGAGTCGTTCTTCGGAACGAAACAGACGGAGACGTTTCCCCTGCGCCTCGCTCCCGGGGAACGCCGCGAAGTCATCCCCGGCTGGCACCCCGAACATATCGGACACTGGACGGTCAGGGCGGTCATCACCAACAGGAACGCGCCGGCCGACACGAGCGTGAAGAGCCGTTCGCTCGCTTTCTTCAAGCCTGCCGGCCCGACCGAAGGGCGCGCGAAGAACTTCCTCTTCAGCGTCTGCACCCACACGGAACGCTGGAGCCCCGGCGACCGCCGCCTGGAGGCCGAGGCCGCCGCGTTGTGCGGCGTCAAGGTCTCCCGCGTCGGCGGATACGGATGGGGGAGTCTCGAGCCGCAACGCGGCGTCTGGGACTGGTCCGTGGCGGATGAGATGTTCGAGCTGTACGGACGGCAGGGAATCGAGATTCAGCCCATCCTGTGGGGGAGCCCGTCCTGGGCAGCCCAAAAGAAGCTCGTGGAAAACAAGACGCCGGACCTGTGGAAGCATTTTCCCGCCGACATCAACGATTGGCGCGAATACGTCCGGCAAGTCGCGCGGCATTTCCGGGGGAAGATCCGCTACTATGAAAACTGGAACGAGCCCGATCTCACCGGGTTCAGCGCCATGACGCTCGACGAATACGTCGCACTGCAGAAGGCTTTCTACGAGGAAATCGTCAAGGAGGACGCCGATGCCGTCCCGATGACCGGCGGATTCGCCACGCTCACGCGGCATCGTTCGCTGATTTATCAAGACTTCCAGAAGGATTATCTTCGCGCGGCGAAAGGCTTCTTCAAGGTCCACGCCATCCACGAGCACGGATGGTTCAAGGACTATCAAAAGCGGATCGACAAGCTTCTCTTTCCCGTGCGGAAAGAAACCGGAACGACGGTCCCGTGGTACAGCAACGAGACGGCCATGACTTCAGTCGGCGGACAGGAGCGGAAACAGGCGGAAACGCTCATGAAAAAGCTCCTCTTCGCTTGGGTCCGCGGCTCCATCGGCTACACCTGGTACGACCTGCGGGACGATGGGTACGACCCCAAATACGGGGAACACCATTTCGGCCTCGTCTCGAACGACTTCTATCCCAAACCCGTCTACTCCGTCTACAACATGCTCGCGACGCACTACGCGTCCATGACCTCCGCCGAAGACCTTTCGCCCGACACGGACTGCTTCCTCTTCCGCTTCGGCGACGGCAACGACCTTCTGCTTCCCGCCTGGTGCGAGTCCAGCTCCGGGCAGACGCGCCATTTCCTCGTCGAGACCGACGCGCAGGCGGTCTCCGCGATCGACCTGATGGGGCAGGAAAGACCGGTGGAAAAACGGGGCGCGCGCGTCGTGTACGCGGTCGGCAATTCGCCGTGCACGCTCAAGCTGGCCGGCGCGACATCGGCGCGTGTGGTCGGCGAGCTCGTGCATGCCGATTCCAGCCGCGAGACCGTCCCCGGCAGAACCTGGACCTTGCCGCTCACGCTTCGTAACGCGGAGGCGCGCGAGGCCGCCCTGACGCTCTCGTTCGACGCCCTTCCCGCCGGACTGAAGGCGGGGTCGCCGTCCGCGAAAATGACGCTGCCCGCAAACGGGACAACGAACGCGACGCTGTCGTTCGCGGTCGCGGACAGCTTCTCCGCGCCCGGTGAGATCCGCCTCCGCTATGCCTTCGAAGGCGCGGAGCTGTCGGGCGTGGTGGCTATCCCGGTGACGCCCGCGAAAATCATCCGCGGGGCCGCTTTCAACCGCCCCCCGGACTTCACGCTGAACAAAAGCTATCAGGTGACGGCCACGACGCCGGCCGACCCTTTCAATTCGCACCGGCTCTGGAAAAACGCGGACGATCTGAGCGCGCGCGTCTGGCTCTGCCGCGAAGGAGACGCCTTGCGTCTGCGCCTTGAGTGCAAGGACGACATTCCCTGCCCTTCGGAAGCCAAGAGCGACGCGCAGGGCGATCAGGTGCGGCTCCACTTCCTTGCGGGCAATTTCGTAAACAAGAAGGAATGCGCGCTCTTTTGGCCCGCGCCCACGCTCTTTGCCGACGGGAAGCCGGTCGCGGAGGCGAGCGTCGAGGTGCAACGCAACGGCGTTCTCACGACCTGGAACATCCGGCTCCCGCTCTCCGTTCTCGGCCTCTCGTCAGACCAGCTGGCGGAAAACGGGCTACGCTTCAACGTGGACGTGGGCGATGACGACGGGGACGGGATGGACTCTTGGATCCATCTGGGCGAAGATCGTCCCGACGCGGAGAACATGCGGAAAGCCCCGCTTTTGTTCTTCTAAGGTAAGCGCCTCCGGCGTAACCGGCGAACGGCGTGTTGGCGGGAGGGTCCGTCATCACGCGGAAGCGCTTCACCTTTGGCGTGCCCTGCACAGCGCGTTTTGAATTGGCTTTGCCTGGGCACACAGGGGGGTCGTGTCTAATGTCGAAATACGACCCCTTAACCTCCTCTGGCTAGAGTTGGAGCCTTAAGAGCCCTTCACCGATAGCGCGAGACATATCAAGCATACGGGCACTTACGTCTCTTATGTTGGCGGTTAGACAGCCGTTTGCATGGTTTGACCCACTCGCAACTGACAAAGGCGAAAGGACTCTCCACCCAATGTGTTGGCAAGATGCTTGGAATTCTTTCACTCGATCAGGCAAATATTTTCTAATGTTTTTGTGCTCGTGATCCCCCTTATGTGTCCAATTGATCTCGCATTGTACACTCTGCTCCTCGTCATAGCGTTTGAATACCAGTTCGAGCCCAGATGACAACGTAATTACGGCGCGGACGAGAGCATCATCCCACCGGTATCGCTGACCAATTGCCTCGGCCGTACGGCAACACAACTCTTCGGCAAGCATATCGACATGGCACACCTTTTCAGGATGATCACAGGCCGTGAGAAGGCGGAAGAGTTCATCGCGTATTGAAGTCATATCCCACCGGTCGGGCTGCTCATTCTTCGTAGCGACCAGAATCAGCCGCGAATATCGAGAGGGTAATGAATGCCAGTTGGCACAGGGGAACTTGCCGATATCGTCTGTCACGGTGTCTTCCCATACGCTGTACCTATGCTCCATATGTCTAGGAGTTTGGTTTGTACGCAAGAAACGAAGAAGCATTCCTATGCCAAAGGAGTCGACGAGGGCGTTTCGGGTAGAGTGTCGGCATTTTAACTCAACTTGCTCGGGAGCCAAGTACCCACTGACTTGGCCCTCTTGAACAATTGATTGCTCTACAGCACCCTTATGCCAAGACAGGTCAAAATCGAGCAAGACAACGCGCCATGTGGAGCTTTCGGATTCATACCCATCTTGTATCATAACATTGGCAGGACGCAGGTCTCGATGGTAGACGCGCTCCTCAAGACCGTGTGCGCGAACTAAAGTGTCCGCTATCTTTGTAGACACAGAAAGTAGCCGACTCCAGTCACGTAGTAATCCCTGCTGCACGGCCACATTCAAGTTTGGGCCTTCAATGAAGGGCATTACCGCGCAAGTTGGCAACTCAGTTGCATAAATGTATGGAACCATTCCTTCCACATTGCGATCACTCAAAATCTTCATTGAGCGAACGCCGCGCCTGAAGCCCTGAAGCATTTCAGGTTTTCTGCGAACTTCCTCTCGCAACAGTTTAATAGCAACAATTTTGCCAGTTGTGTCTTCCGCACGGAAGACGCGACCAAATGCGCCACTAGCTATTTCATCAATCAGTTTATATCCGAATAGATCAGTCCCCTTGCAGACTTTTGGCATGTACCAAGCCGAATAGATCATCTCATCGAATTCCGTGCAAAATGATTCAAATTCGTCATAAGAAGTCGACGGACAATGGGCGAGAATTTCGGATGCACGTTCATTCAATAGATATCGTAGTTGATTTTTATCGTTGGCGCTCTTAAGAAGGCTGCGGAACTCCATATCGCTTATACCTGCTTGTGTTTTGAGCACGACTGGCGGCGCGGCACACTCCTGCGCTGGAACAGCAGACCGCAACTCTTTACAGATTGCCATGAGGTTCTTATGGTTGTCGATCGGATCATATGGGATTAACTGAAGATGGTTCTTTTCAGTCCATTTTCGAGTAGACGAATCATGGCGCTCTGTAATCCAGTAATGCTTTCCAAAGTCGATATCCTGTTGCGCGAGTGCTTCGAGATGACCTCCGACAGCAAGGTCATCAACTGTGAGACCCACAAACACGCACACGCGAGACATCAGCACCGTACGAATAAAGTCAGCATAGCCGGGTTTTGTTCGAAGCTCTCGTAGGTCATTGTGCGTGAGTACCCATGAGGAAGTGTCGGCCAATAGCCCGTGAAGCTGTAGCATAAACGGTCGTCCCGGCATATTCTGCAAGACATGGCAGTAAGACTTGAGTGTACTGCCTGTGAAGCGATCTAGGTTGGTTCCGCTATGTTGTCGTTGTAAAGCGTGGTACATAAGCGGGTCAAGGCTTAATGACACAACACCACTTAAGGGCAGACCTGCCAGAATACGCATGACTTCTGGTGGTTCACAAGAGTCAGCCCGATCTAAAGATGTCCTAATTACAGAGGCAAAGGTGGTTGGTCCAAGTGCGTGTTGGTACTTGTCAAAAGCGACCCATAAACTGTCTGCACAGGAAGCCGCTTCAATGTCTTTCTTCAGACGGTCAGCATCGCGTCCAGTTAAGTCATCAAGTCTGCGCACCGCTTCATTATGCAAAGCGGTTGAGAGGTCGTTCCACAAAGGCAACCCCGAGTGTTTGCTCAAACCAGCCCCACACCACAGAACAATTGACTTTGATCGCTCAGCAATGATCAATTTCAACGCTTCAAATGGGGCGACGCCCGACGCATTCGTTATCATGCTGCAACTCCATTATTGAACAATAGACTCACCGTTCCACGGCAGTCTTTCAACCGCTATTCAACAAAAAATGCTGCGAGGTGATTAGAGGGGCGTATCGCAACATCGAGAAACTAGGCACCCGCATACACATTCTGCATCCTTGAGAACCATCATATCACGCCACGAGGCGAACCACAGCCATATTTTTGAAGTCGCCGGGACGCCCAGGCGCGTTGCTATTCGGTCGCATGACACATCCCCCTGCATAAGCGGTAGCGGCCTTGGAGTACGCGTGGCACCCGCCGTCGCACCTGCGGTGCACTGGCGCGGCAAGAGCGGTATCCCGCACGACGCCGCTTTTGCTTTTGCGCATGGACCGGAAATCGGTGCCGCCCGCTGGTTGTCACCGCACTCCAAAAAATGGCGCGAAGACAGGCACGAGGTGCAATCGTAATCCTAATCTTAATCCGTTCTGGGTGAGGGCTGAGGGGGAGAGATTAAGATTACGATTAGGATTTTCGCGCCGAATAGCTCGCCCGCCGCCCTTTCACGCTGAAGCCGCCCGGAGGTGCGGGCTTCTCTAGCTCCCGATGGTTTTGATCTGCGCCGCGGTGTCGCGCTGAACGGTGCGTGTGTAGTGAACCGCAGGCCAGCCGAAGAGCATCGCGCGGTAGGGGCGATCCATGGGGAGGCCGAAGAGGCGGCCCAGTTCCGGACGCAGATCGAGGATGAATTTCAGGAAGTCGCACCACGTTGTGCCGAGGCCGCGTGACTGGGCCAGCAGCTCAAAGTAGCTGAGCGCAATCACGACATCCGCATCGCCGCAATAGGCCTTTGCTCCGGCGGAGGCGATCAGAAGGTGCGGCGCCCCGCGAAAGACCTCATCCGCATGGGATTGACGGTAGGCGGTCATCGCCGCACGGATGAACTCCGGCAGTTCGGGCTTTTCCGCGACGGACTTTTCTAGGCCGCCCATCAGCTCTTCCAAGAGACGCCGCAGGGCGCTTCGCGTATCCACCACGGTGAACGTCAGGTCGCAGGTGTTGCCGCCGGTCGGAGCATGGGCGGCATCCGCGAGGAGCTGGTCGATCAGCGGGCGCGCCACATCGTCCGTGCGGTACTGCCGCATCGTCCGTCGGCCGCGCACAAAACGCCGCAAAGCCTCGGGCGCAACAGCGGGCGCCGCTTCAAGCGGAAGGCTGTTTTCCGCGCGCAGACCCAGAATCGAAAGGGCTCCCGTCGGGCAGATGGCCAGACAATGCTGGCACCCGATGCACTCGCCTTCCCGCTGGGCCGCAATGTCCGGGTAACGGTCGTGGTACTCGATGATGTGACGCGGGCAGTCGTGCAGACAGGCGCCGCACTGAATGCATTTTTCGCGTGCAACGGTAAAGTTCAAGGGCTGATTCATGAGGCTCGCTCTCCTGATATGTGCCATCATATCACGCCGCGAGGCGAACCACAGCGTTCTTTTTGAAGACGACGGGACGACCAGGCACTTTGCGATTCGGCCGCATGGCGCGTCCCCTGCATAAGCGGATGCGGCCTTGGCGTGCGCGCGGCACCCGCCGTCGCAACTGCGGTGCACTGGCGTGGCACTAGCGGTATTCCGCGCGACGCCGCTTTTGCGCATGAACCGGAAAGCGGTGCCGCCCGTTGGTTGTCACCGCACTCCAAAAAAATGGCGCGAAGACAGGGACCGGGATCACTCTTAATCATAATCCTAATCTTAATCCGTTCTGGGTGAAGGATGAGGGGAGAGATT
>CAZOIS010000213.1:0-6943 GCA_964579865.1 uncultured Lentisphaeraceae bacterium
TGTCGGCTGGGTTAATCCCCGGGCACGCGGACGCTTGCCCCTCCCGGCGCTTCGCGGGCCCGGTCGCAGCTTTGCCAGGTTTAAGCCTGCGGGCCCGAACCCCCAGCCGGCGCACCTCGCATCAGACTGCCCCCCCGTCGCTAACCGAATACCGCGCCATTCTATTGTCGTATGGAAATTATACGGCTCGCATGCTACTATTTTCTCTTTTCTCAACAGACGGGAATCGGCCATGACGACAAACGAGTATGATTTCACCGCAATCGAAAAAAAATGGCAGGCGTATTGGGAGGCGAACAAAACCTTCAAGGTGAATGACTTTGAAGCGGGCAAACCCAAATTCTATTGCCTCGACATGTTTCCGTATCCGAGCGGCGCGGGTCTGCACGTCGGCCATCCCGAGGGGTACACAGCGACAGACATCCTGTGCCGGTACAAGCGCATGCGCGGCTTTAATGTGCTGCATCCGATGGGCTGGGACGCATTCGGCCTGCCGGCCGAGCAATATGCCGTGGAAACCGGCACGCATCCCGCGATCACGACCGAACGCAACATCAACCGCTTCCGCGAGCAGATCAAAGCGTTGGGCTTCAGCTATGACTGGGACCGCGAGGTGAACACCACCGATCCCGGCTATTACAAGTGGACGCAGTGGATCTTCGAGCAGCTTTACAAGAAGGGTCTGGCCTATGTGGCCGAGGTGCCGGTGAACTGGTGCCCCGCGCTGGGCACGGTGCTCGCCAACGAAGAGGTGATCGACGGGCGCAGCGAGCGCGGCAGCCACCCGGTGGTCCGCAAGCCGATGCGCCAATGGATGCTGCGCATCACGGAGTACGCCGAGCGCCTGCTGGCGGATCTGGACGGGCTGGACTGGTCGGAAGGCATCAAGGAGATGCAGCGCAACTGGATCGGCAAGTCGGAAGGCGCGGAGGTTGATTTCACGATCGCGGGCTGCGGCGAACGGATCACGGTGTACACCACGCGCCCCGACACCCTGTTCGGCGCGACCTACATGGTGCTTTCGCCCGAGCATCCGCTGGTGGCGCGTATCACGACCGACGCGCAGCGGGCCGACGTGGACCGCTACCGCGAGGAGGCCGCACGCAAGAGCGACATGGACCGCACCGAGCTGAACACCGAGAAGACCGGCGTCTTCACCGGCGCGTATGCGGTCAATCCCGTGACCGGCGGACTGATTCCCGTCTGGCTCGCCGACTACGTGCTGATCAGCTACGGCACGGGCGCGATCATGGCCGTGCCGGCACACGACACGCGCGACTTTGAATTCGCGCAGAAATTCGCGATCCCGATCATCTGCATCATCGAGCCCGACGCGGCCGAGGCCGCCGCCGCCGGTGTGGGAGTGGCCGACGTACTGGCCGGCCGCGCCTGCTGGACCGGTAACGGCCGCATGATCGGCTCGTCGAACAGCGAAGGCCTCGATATCAATGGCATGGTCGTCACGGATTCCAAACGCGTGACCACTGAGTGGCTGGCCGCGCGCGGGATCGGCAAGGCTTCGGTCAAGTACAAGCTGCGCGACTGGCTGTTCAGCCGCCAGCGTTACTGGGGCGAGCCCTTCCCGGTGATCCACATGGCGGATGGTTCCACACGCCTCGTGGACGAGAACGATTTGCCGCTGACCCTGCCCGAAATGGAAGATTTCAAGCCCACCGGGACCGGCGAGCCGCCGCTCGCGAAGGCCGGCGCGTGGCTCGATTATACCGATCCGGTCACCGGCGCGAAGGGACGCCGCGAGACCAACACGATGCCGCAGTGGGCCGGCTCCTGCTGGTACTACCTGCGCTACATCGACCCGCGCAACGAGCATGCCGCGTTCGACACGGCCAAAGAAAAGTACTGGATGCCGGTGGACCTGTATGTGGGCGGCGCGGAACATGCGGTGCTGCACCTGCTCTACGCCCGGTTCTGGCACAAGGTGCTGTTCGATCTGGGCTACGTCTCAACCCGCGAGCCGTTCCAGAAACTGGTGAACCAGGGCATGATTCTGGGCATCTCTTACAAGGACGCGCGCGGCGCGCTGGTGCCGATGGAACAGGTGGAGCATCGCACCGAGGGCGCCTTCCACGCCGAGACCGGCGAGAAGCTCACCGAATTCCCGGCTAAGATGTCCAAGTCGCTGAAGAACGTGGTCAATCCCGAGGATGTCATCCGCGAGTACGGCGCGGACAGCATGCGCCTGTATGAGATGTTCATGGGGCCGCTGGAGGCGGTCAAGCCTTGGAACACCAAAGGCGTGGAGGGCGTGTTCCGTTTTCTCAAGCGCTCCTTCCGTATGGTGGCGGAGCAGCCGATCACGGATGAGCCGCTGGACGAGGCGCAGCGCCGTCTGCTGCACGCCACCATCAAAAAGGTGACGGACGATCTTGAAACGATGAGCTTCAACACGGCCATCAGCCAGATGATGATCTTCATCAACGCCTTCTCCGGCAACGCCAAGCCGCTGCCGCGTGAGGCGGCCGAAACCTATGTGCTGCTGCTGGCGCCCTTCGCGCCGCATCTGTGCGAAGAGCTCTGGGAACGGCTCGGCCACGACACGTCGCTGGCCTACGCGCCCTGGCCCGCGTATAACGACGAGTATCTCAAGGTGGACGAGGTGGAAATCCTCGTGCAGGTGCTGGGCAAGCCCAAGGCGCGCGTCATGATGCCGGCGGGCACCGACGAGGCGACGATGCAGCAACTCGCTCTGGGGCAGGAGGCCGTGAGCGACGCCTTGGCAGGCAAGACGATCCGCAAGGTCATCTGCGTCCCCAACCGCCTGATCAACATTGTGGCGGGGTGAGCATCGGGGGCGCGGACGGCCCCGTCCGCTTGTCGGCATTGACGATACAGGGGATGGTTGATACTGTAATTTCGTATGTAAGCCAACCGCCCACAGAGCGGGAACAAACGACGGGGTAAACTGAACGCCGAACGCCGAACGCCGAACATCGAACGCCGAACGTTGAAGTTACCGACCAGGTGGGAGGTTCTGATGCAAACGGTTGAAGTAAAAATCGCCCGGATCGGAAACTCGCGCGGTGTAAGGAGCCCTGCCGATGTGTTGCGCCGTTTCGACACGGAGATGTACGGCGAATGAAACTCGGTGAACAGGGATCCCTGTTCAGACGGGAAGACTATGGCGCTTGCTCATCGAAATACAAGGGTGGGATGGATCGGCGTCGAAGTGAAAGACGGCGCGGTCACGCAGGTGTTTTTCGCCGAGGCGGGTGAAAAGGATGTCGACCCGGCGGAGGGGGCGGAGAGGACGCTGCTGAGCGAGGCGTTCCGCCAGTTGGAGGCGTATCTGGACGGCAGGCTGACGGTGTTTTCGCTGAAGTTGGCGCCAGCCGGAACGCTGTTTCAGCGGCGCGTGTGGGCCGTGCTTGAAACGATCCCGTATGGCGAGACGTGGAGCTATCAGCGTGTGGCGGCGGCGGTTGGGAATCCCCAAGCCGCGCGCGCGGTCGGCATGGCCAACAACCGTAACCCGATCGCGATCGTGATCCCGTGCCATCGCGTGATCGGTGCGGACGGGCGTCTGGTGGGGTACGATGGCGGGTTGTCGCGCAAGGCGTGGCTGCTGGCGCTGGAAAGAAAGGGGAAGACGGTATGACTGTGAGACGCAGAATGGCGGCGCTCTGCCTGGCAGGCGTGTGGGGGATGGCAGGCGGCGCGTACGGTGCGGACGCGCGTGTGTTTCATGTGCGGCCGGACGGCGATGACGCGGGGCCGGGAACCGCCGCTAAGCCGTTCGCGACGGTTGAGCGGGCGCGCGATGCGGTGCGCGCGGCAAAGAAGACCGGAGCGCTGCCGGGCGGTGCCGAGGTGGTGCTGCATGCCGGACGCCATGTGCTGGCCGGCAGTCTTAAAATGCGCGCAGAAGATTCCGGCGCGGAGGGTGCGCCGATCGTCTATGCGGCGGCGCCGGGCGCGTCGGTCTTTCTGACTGGTGCGCGCCCGATCCCCGGCAGCGCGTTTCAGCGGCTTGCGGACGGGGCGGCCGACGAACGCCTCGATCCTGCTGTGCGCGGGCAGGTGCGCTGCGCGGATCTGAACGCGCTGGGTTTCCCGAAGACCCCGCCGCCGCGCGACAATTTCCGGCTGCCGTTCGGCATCCCGGAGCTGTTTGTCAACGGCCGCCGCATGGCGTTGGCCTGCTGGCCGAACGAAGGCTGGGCGACGATCACCAAAATCATCGACCCAGGGACGATGCGCAACGACGGGTCGGTCTCGGATTCAGCCGATCCGAAGAAAGCGCGTCCGCAAGAGAACCGCGGCGGCGTGTTTGAGTATGAAGGCGACCGTCCCGCGCGCTGGCGGGTGGAGCAGGGCGTGTGGCTGCACGGGTTCTGGTGTTTCGACTGGTACGACGATGCGGTACGCGTGGCGGCCATCGATCCCGCGCAACGCCGGATCACGCTCAAGATGGCGCATCAGTACGGTGTGCGCCAGGGCAATCCGTCGCCGCGCCGCTGGCGTGCGGTCAACCTGCTCGAAGAGCTGGATCGTCCCGGCGAATATTTCATCGATGTCGCGGCGAACCGGCTCTACCTCTGGCCTGAGCAGGATCTCGCGCAGGCGCGTGTCGCGTTGGCGGTGCGCGATGAGCCGCTGATTGTTATGGAGCATGCGGACGACATCACCCTGCGCGGGCTGGTCTTTGAAGAGGCGCAGGGGGACGGGGTGGCGATCTCCGAGTGCCGGCGTGTGACGGTGGAGGGATGCGTGTTCCGCAACCTGCGGCGCAGGGCGATCAGTATGATCGGCGGGGCGTCCAACCGGATCGCTGGCTGCGACCTGTACGACACCGGCACAGGCGGCGTCTTTCTGGGCGGCGGTGACCGCAAGACGCTGACGCCGGCCGGGCATGTGTTGGAAGACACGCACATCCGGCGGTTCTCCGTGCATCAGCTTACCTATGCCAGCGCCATCCACTTATCCGGAGTTGGCAATGTGGCGCGCCACAACCTGATTCACGACGCGCCGCATCAGGCGGTCAGCGTGCACGGCAATGACCACCTATTCGAATACAATGTGGTGAGCAATGTCTGCGTGGCCTCCGACGATGCGGCCGCTTTCTACAAGGGACGGGATCCCTCCTGCCGCGGCAACGTGCTGCGCTACAACCTGTGGAGCGAAATCGGAAGCCCGCGCGGACATGGCAACGCCGCGGTTTATTTCGATGACGGCGACGGCGGCGATACGGTCTATGCCAATCTGTTCTTCCGCTGCGGCGACCCTGGCAAAGGCTCTTTCGGCACGGTCTTTTCGCACGGCGGACACGGCAACACCGTGGACAACTGCGTCTTCATCGAATGCAAGCGCGCGCTGGGGTCCGCCCCGTGGAACGATGCGCGCTGGAAAGCGTTCATCGATGCGCCGCTGTGGCAGGAGCGGCTGCTCAAAGAGGTGGACATCACGCGACCGCCCTATACCGTGGCCTATCCGGAGCTGGTCGGGTTCATGAATCCAAAGCCCGGCGCCGCGCGTGACAATATCGCCGTGCGCAATCTGTTCGTGGGGTGCGGCGAGGTCAAGAGCAACCGCTGGGTGACCAACGCGACCCAATTCGTGACAGCCGAGGATCCCGGTTTCGTCAACATGCAGCAGCGAGACTTCCGATTGAAGCCTGACTCGCCGGTCTTTGCGTGCATTCCGGGATTTGCGCCGCTGCCGCTTGAGAAAATGGGGCTGCGCCGCCCCGTCCGTAACCCAGGAGAGTGACCATGCTCCCCTTCCATCAGCGGTGAGGAGGCGGTATCCCGTCGCTTCCACTGCGTTGTTGGGGCTTGGTCTCATCCAAATCGCTATCGGGATCGATTGGGTTCCCGTCGTAGGCCGTCGGCTTTCTCGTAGCCCCAGGCGACATAACCGATCGCGAGGGGTAGACGTCAAGCCTCTCGTGTCCGAGGCCCATTGGCGTTCCTTCCTCTTTCGATCCCGATCCCGATCCCGATGGCCCCAACGCCTTGTTCCCGGTCTGTCTACTCCTCGCCGGCGAGCGGATTGCGGCATTTCAGCGCGGGGAACCGGCTGAAATCGCGGTCTGCCGTCCAAAGACATTTGACCCGGTGCTGCAGGCAGATCGCGGCGATCCGGGCGTCGTGGACGCGCGCGCCGGTGATTTTCCCGGAAAGTATCAGGTTCCGCAGCGATTTCCAATAACCCGGCCCTTCGCCGATCAAGCTCAATGTCGGTGACGCCATCAACGCCTCTACGACGGTCGCAGCCATTTCCGGCTCGGTCGGACGGACGAAAATCCGGCTGTTGGTCACCACGGCCATGAATTCGTGGACGCAGGGCCAGGGAATCGCCCATCGGTCCGCACCCTCGGCCAACAAGGTGACCGCCTCGACGGCGGCGGAATGGTGCGCGTATTCCGTGCGGTGGAACGCGACCAGAATATTCGTGTCGACCGCGATCATGAGCCGCGCCCCTCGTAGGCTACATCGCGAATGAGCGGCCAGTCCGAATCATTGAAGCCGGGCTGAAACCCGCCCCCCCTGAAGGGAACGGCCTTCAGTTTGAACGGTTTCCGTTCCGTACGTTCGGAAAGCACCCGGTCAAGCCCCTCCTCCACCAGGCTGCGGAAGGTCACACGGTCGCGTCCGATCACCGTCTTGCACCGTTCCATCAGAGTATCAGGTATATCTATGGTTGTCTTCATACATATTACTATAGAATATCCGCAGCCGAAGCGGCAAGGCTAAATTTCGCCTGACAGACTCCTTTGAGCAGGTTTCCCCGGATCGTCCCCTTGTGGGCGGCCACGGTTTGTAGGATACCGTTCAGGGTGCCGACGCGGATCAGCATGTGCGCCGGGATTACGATACGGTGATGGCTGGGGGTTTCAAGGCACTAAGGGACAGGTAATCGAACAACGTGCGAACGGTGTGTGGTTTTCAACTGATATAAGCCTCCATGTACGGATGCAGCGACT
>CAZOIS010000214.1:0-6877 GCA_964579865.1 uncultured Lentisphaeraceae bacterium
CTCAACGTCTGCGACCTCAAGCGCGACACGCTCTACAAGAACGTCGAGCTCTACAACCTCATGCAGAGCCTCGACATCGAGGAGACCGTCGACAATCTGCGCTACCAGAAGGTCATCCTGGCCACCGATGCCGATGTTGACGGGCTCCACATCCGCAACCTGATGATCACGTTCTTTCTGCGATTTTTCGACCGCGTCATCAAGGAAGGGCACCTTTACATCCTGGAGACCCCCCTCTTCCGCGTGCGCAACAAGAAAGACACCTTTTACTGCTACAGCGAGGAGGAGCGCGTCACCGCCGTCGCAAATTGCGGCAAGAGCCCCGAGATCACCCGATTCAAAGGACTCGGAGAAATTTCGCCCAACGAGTTCAAAGGCTTTATCGGCAAAACCATACGCCTGACACCCGTGGACTGCACCCGCGACAAAGAGCTGAAAGACACGATCGAGTTTTACATGGGCCGCAATACCCAGGAGCGGCGTCAGTACATTATGGACAATCTGGTGATCACCGAGGAATCGTTATCGTGAGCAAAGCTTCCGGAAAGCCGAACCAAGGCAAACCCTCCGATCCCGCGAACGAGCCGCCCAGCCTCTTCGACAACATGGCGCTCTTTGACGCGGTTTCCCCCTCGCCGTCCCCCGACGGCGAGGAGGCGGACCAACCCGTCCCGCAAAACGGCGTCAACCTGTCCGCATCCGACCGGCAGGCCGCCGCCGCCGCGCACGGCGGCACCGGTCCCCTGCGCGAGCTGATGGACGACAACTTCCTCCAGTTCGCCTCCTACACCATCTGCAACCGTGCCATCCCGACGGTCGAGGACGGGCTCAAGCCGGTCCAGCGGCGCATCATGCATTCGCTGTGGGAGAAGGATGACGGACGTTTCATCAAGGTCGCCAACGTCGTGGGGCACACGATGCAGTACCACCCCCACGGCGACGCCTCGATCGGCGACGCGATCGTCAATCTCACCAACAAGCGCTACCTCATCGAGGGCCAGGGAAACTACGGCAACCTCTTTACCGGCGACCCCGCGGCCGCCACGCGTTACATCGAGTGCCGCCTCACCGAGCTGGCCCGGACCGAGCTCTTCAACCCCAAGCTCACCGCCTTTATTCCGAGCTATGACGGCCGCAACAAAGAGCCCGTGCTGTTGCCGTCGAAACTTCCGCTGCTGCTGATGCTCGGCGCGGACGGCATCGCGGTCGGCCTGTCCACCGCCATCCTGCCGCACAACTTCATCGAGCTGCTGGAAGCGCAGATCGCCATCATCCAAAAGAAGCCTTTCCGGGTCCTGCCGGATTTCCAGACCGGCGGCGTGATGGACGTCTCCGAGTACGCCGACGGCGTGGGCCGCATCAAGATCCGCGCGGTCATCGAGCCGCGCCAGCCCAACAAGCTCGCGATCACCGCGCTGCCGTGGGGACAAACCACCGAATCGCTCATCGCCAACATCGAAGAGGCGATCAAAAAGAAAAAGGTCCCGGTCAAGCAGATCAACGATTTCACCGCCGAAAAGGTCGAGATCGAACTGCTGCTCAATGTCGGCGCCACGCAGGACCAGACGATCAAGGCCCTCTACGCCTTCACGGACTGCGAGTCGACCCTCACGAGCCGCCCGGTCGTGCTCTTCCGCAACCGGCCGCGAGAGATGACCGTCTCGGAAATCCTCAACGCCTGCACCGACCAGCTGCTCGAGCTGCTGAACCGCGAACTGGAGCTCCGCAAGGGCGAGCTGGACGATCTGTTCCACTCCAAAACGCTGGAGCAGATCTTCATCGAGGAGCGCATCTACAAGCGCATCGAGGAACAGACCACCTACGAAGCCGTGCAGCAGGCCGTGCTGGAGGGATTCAAGCCTTTCCGGAAGAAATTGCGCCGCGACGTGACGCTCGACGACGTGGAGAGTCTGCTTCAGATCAAGATCCGCCGCATCTCGCGCTACGACATCGACAAGAACAGGAAAGAGATCGAGGCCATTCTCCAGGAAGAGGCCGAAGTCGCCGAGAACATCAAAGGCTTGCGCGGTTTCGCGGTGCGCTATCTCAAGAACCTCATCAAGAAGTACAAAGACAAATATCCGCGTCTGACCAAGATCGCGCCGTCCGCGTTCGCCCAGATCGAGGTGCGCGCGCTCACCGCCACCGAACTCACGCTCAAGATCGACCGCGAGAACGGCTACATCGGCACCGACATCCGTGGCGGCGAAGAGCTTTTCAAGTGTTCCTCACTCGACAAGATCATTGTGGTCTGGAACGACGGACGCTATAAGATGATGCCGCCGCCGGACAAGTTCTTCGTGGATAAACAGGGCGGGTGCTATTGCCAGATCTTCGACCGCGACAAAGAGTTCACCGCGATCTACACCGAGCCGCACTATGGCTTCACCTACATCAAGCGGTTCGCCTTCGGTGGCGCGATCCAGAACAAAGAGTACCACCTCGCGCCGGAAGACAGCAAAATCATCCTCTTCGAGGAAGGCGTGCCCGAAACGGTGTACGTGAAGTACAAGCCCGCCAAGGCTCAGCGCATCCACCAGCAGATGTTCACACCCAGCGAGGTGCTGGTCAAAGGCGTGGCGGCCAAGGGCATCCAAATGACCTCCAAGGACATCGCCAAGACCGCGACCAAGAAGCCCAGCTGGTGGGACGACAACGAGGCCACGCCCAAGGGCGTGCTGACGTAAAAAGCGAAAGTCACACGCGCCCCCTACCTAGCACAGCACGTATGCGTTGCGCTTGGCTATTTTGTGCGTACAGTAAACACTCGGGCCTCGCCGAATGCTGTGCGACCTGTCGCATCCATCTGCACCGTCACGGCCTGGGGAATGACGACGGCAGGCAGCAGCTCGAATTCGCCGAAAACGGCGTCGCCCAGATACGGCACGCGCGCTGGCAGTGGCCAACGTCCGACTTCCTTGCCCGCCACGCGAGCGACCAGAGCCACGCCGCCCCGTTTTCCGGGGGCTGCTAACCAGGCCGCCTCCTGCGTGTTTCCGACTGATGCCCGCGCCCGCACGGGTTGTCCCGCCGCAACGGCGATCTCGGCGCCGCCTTCGGCCTCCTGCCACACGCCGTCCGCATTGCGAATCTGTAAATGATTGAACTCCGCGTCCAGATACTTGGGCGGGTTTGTGCCGTCGCACGGCACGTTGCCGACGGCGATCAGGGGGACGGTCGACGAATCCGTGCCCGATCCCGCGGTCCGCACGCCGAGTGTCTTTCCTTCCTTCGCCGCCGCGCGGTAAGCCTGCGCGCCCTCGTTGAAGGCGGCCCGCCAGTAGCCGCCCGCATGCGCATCGCGGTCGAACTCGAACCACACCGAAGGCTGGGCTTTCTCGCGCGGTGTTTTCAGGCGCGGACCGTACTCGCGGATCAGCCGCGCCGCGGGCCGCTCCGTCCGGTCCGGGCCGACGATCCCGAAATCGCTCCGCTCGCCCACACGGTAACCGCCCACCCACCACCATGGAACGGTTCCGTCCGCGCCCGCCGCGAGCGCCGCGCGATAGAACCGCTCGGAGTAATGGCCTTGTTTTTCGATCGCAGCCGGATTCGGCTCCATGCGCACCGCATCCCAAACGCTCTTGCCGAACTCGGACCAGACGATCGGTTTTCCGCCCGTCGTGTAATCCACGTATCGCGTGATGAAACCGATCGCGTCTTCGCCCTCATCCGTGTCGCGGATCGCATAGCCTTCGGGACAGATGAAGTCGATATGCTTGACCGGCCCACTCAGGGCGAAGTCGTACGGCAAGGTGTTTCCCTGCCGGAAACTGACCAAGTGGTTGGGATCCAATTCGCGCAGACGCCGGTGCGCCTTGCCCCAGTAGCGGCTGGTCAGATTGTCCATAAAACGGCGATACGCCGCCATCATCCCGCGCCATGCGCCGTCCTCGGTGAAACACGCGTCCCCCGGGGAAATGACCCGCCCCGTCTTGTCACGACGTGCCTTGAATCCCCAATCCTTTTCGGCCCGCTCGACCGAGCCGTACCGCTCGACGATCCACGCCCGCCATTCGTCGTCCCACCGCGCGCGCGCCGCGTCGTTTCTAAAAACGTGATTGCCCGGCTCCCAGATCGTGTCATACGCGAAGACCGTGGGGTTGCCCGGCAAGCGGGCGGCCTCGAGATACGCTTTCAGCTCCGCGTCATTGAACGCCAGCGGCGACGCCTGCCCGAGATAGAGGTTGGCATGGATGTCATATTTCCGGCAGAGGCGCAGGAAATCGAGCAAGTTGCGATGCTCCTTCAGCGGCGGCGTCTGGATGCTCACCATGTTGATGCCCAGCTCACGCAGATGGACCAGATCCCGCTCCACCAGAGAGGGCGAATAATAAGGGTCACGCAACCACCCCGCGCTGTAGTCCTCCGAATCCATGCCCGACACGTAGAGCGGCCAGAAGTTGACACCCACGGGATACCACTTTTCCCCTTCGTGCCAGAAATCGCCGTCCCGCGCCGAAATGCAAGCGCTCTTGGGCGCAGGCGCCGGATCAAGCACGGCGAACCCGTGTCTGATTTCATCCCGATGCTCACCCGAAAGCCGGGCGACAAAAAGGTATTCGCCCGGCTCTTTCGGACTTGTCCAGACGAACTCCACGTCCGTCACCCCTTCGGCGAACGATCGTTTGACGGTCTCGCTCCATACCACCCGTTCTGCGGCCTTAATCTGGAGCATGATCTCGCGCTCTTCCGCCTTTTGGCTGAAAGACCTCACGCAGGCGCCGAGACGGACTTCTTCGCCCGGCCAATACGCGAACTCTTCCGTGCCCGCCGCTTCAAACATCACCCCGCGCGTGACCCGCTCCGCGACATCCGCGATGCGCGCAGCGATCTCCGGCGACGACCAAACGGCGGGGTCGGAATAGCCGAAGCCGGCGATCACGGTTCCGTCCAGCGGGAAAAGGCTATGGAGCAGAAGCCACTCCGAAACACCGCCGATTTTCGCGCCCTGATCCGCCACATTGGTCAGCGGCACAAAGCGCCAACGGCAATCACGCCGCAATCCTTCCCCGACCGTGCGCGGTATCGCGCAGACCGTTCCGCCGCAGGCACGGGCCGCAGTATCGCCGACGAAACACGCGTTCTGAAGGGGAAACACCTTGTAGCGCGGATAGACGGTTTCGAGGCTTCCCGGCAGATCGGCCGGAGCAACGCCCGCCGCAAGCAGCGGATCGGGAGCCGTTCCGATGTCCGCCAGCCAGATCGTGTGCGGGCCAGCCCCCACCGCCGAGGTGTGAGAGGCCGAGAGTCCGAAGCAGACACGCGCGGCCAGCCGCGGATTCAGGCGGTCACCCTCATGCCCCCGCCCTTTCGCGCCGGCCGAATCCTTCCAGTACCGGAACGCCTCCAGGCGGAGGCCAACGCGCTGCCATTCGGAAGTCAGCGGCGTGGTCGCGATCCAGCGCGAGCCGTCCCGCTCAATGATCTCGACCGCGAGTTGCGTGGTCTTCGGATCGCCTTTTCCCATGAACGTGAAAAAGTTGTCGCCGTCGCCGAACAGACGTGCTGACTCCGGAGACTGCCGCACGTCCCAGCCCTGCAGGTCGGAGATATCCAGACGAAGACAGGAAGAGCCGCCGGGGCCTTCGTTCACCACGCGCCACGCGCTGGCGGTGCGGCCGTCCTGGCTGGAACGCCGCCACGCCTTCGTGTCGTGCGCGGGACCGATTTCGAACGGCCGGTGTTCCGGCTTCACGGTCTGGAGCAACGCGTGAAGGCCTTCTTTGTCGAGCCAACCGCCACCGTGTTGCCACATGCCACGGTCCAGAAAAGGGCCGCCCAAAAAGATGAGATGCCCTCCGCCGCGCGCGTAATCCTGAATCAGCGGGCCCAGTGCGGCCGGCAAAGCGTCGCACTTCGGAACAATGAAGACGCGAAAAGCGTCGGCCGTCAAAACCGTTTCCGAAAGCAGCTGCCCGGCCGTCAGGCACGTCACGGCAAGACCGCGTTGCCGCAAGGCCGCGGCGAGCCGCGCGTTCGCCGCCCGGTCATGCCCCGGCAGCGCATCGTCCAGCAGCGCCACCTCCGACCGCCGATCCGCCGACGGCACCGCCGTCATCCCGAAGCGGAAATTCCGGCATTCGACCGCACTCGCGCGGACGACGACGCCGGGGCGGCCGGAGCGGACGGCGGGCATCTTTTCCAACGCGAAGAACGCCGAGCCCAACACGCGGCCGTCTGCCGGGTCGCTCACCCGTGCCGTCACACGGCCGTCCTCGAACGCGAGCCGCAACCGATAGGCCGTATCCGGCTTCCATGCGAAAGACACGTTGCCCTCGCGTTTCAGCGACGTCTTCGCCTCATTCTGCGCCTGCCAAACCCCCGCATGGTTTTCCAGGAAGTCGACCGTATGGACGCCGCCCGGGCCTTCGACCAGCGCAAGCATCCAGTAGTTGGCATCGTCTTGATAGAGCGTCACGCCGCCGAAGTTCCAGCCGCTGGCGCCCAGCCGCTGACGCATCAGAATGTCCGCCTCCGCCGCCATCGTGCGGCGCGGCCATGCGCCGCGCGGCAAAAGGAAACCGGTTACGGCTGGCGACTCCTGATGAATCGCAAGGCCGTCCCCCGCCGTCTCGGCACCAGCTCGCAGCACGTGCCACGCGTTCGTCGCATTGGAAACCGCATGAAATGCCGCGCCCGGCTGCGCGCACG
The DNA here is from genome assembly GCA_964579865.1 of uncultured Lentisphaeraceae bacterium. Classification (GTDB taxonomy): domain Bacteria; phylum Verrucomicrobiota; class Kiritimatiellia; order RFP12; family UBA1067; genus DAOPZC01. The sequence goes on from CAZOIS010000214.1 coordinate 6,655, forward strand.
CCACCGAAGCCAACAGCACGACCGCGACGCCGCAAAAAAATCCCGAGAACCGCATATCTTTTCTCCTTTTATGAAGGACAGTATACCGGCCCCGCAACGGGGATTAAAGTGGACTATCCCCAGTTTTCAGCCTGACGCGAACAGGGGCAGTTCCGGCTGCATGTCGGTGGGGCGAAGTGCAAAATGAAATGCACGCTTTTGAAAAAGTGGGGAAGTTTTCGGA
>CAZOIS010000215.1:0-5568 GCA_964579865.1 uncultured Lentisphaeraceae bacterium
GGCACGCCCGACCTGATGATCCTCGCGACCGGCTCGGAGGTGGAGCTCGCCCTCGATGCCGCAAGGCAGATCGAAGGCAAGAACGTGCGCGTGGTCAGCATGCCGTGCTGGGAGCTGTTCGAGAAGCAGAACAAGACGTACCGCGACCGCATCATCGATCCCGACTGCAAGCGCCGTCTGGTGGTCGAGGCTGGCTGCTCGTTTGGATGGGAGCGCTATGCGGGATGCAAGGGCACGATGATCACGCTCGACACCTTTGGTGCGTCTGGCCCGTACAAAGAACTCGCCAAGCAGTTCGGCTTCACGGTCGAGAACGTGGTGGCCAAGGCCAATGAGCTGCTCGCCAAATAAAGGCGGCGAAAGCGAATCAGTCTCCGAGGACTGAATGATGACAGGCCGGACGGTTTACCGCCCGGCCTCTTTTGTTATTCTGCGGGGCACAGCCAACCCAATTGCCAGGGGCCGATCGCGGGCAGAGTCACAAGCGCGTCTTTGTTTTCCCAGCGCACCGCGAGCGTCACGGGCCGCTCCTTGGAGGTGATCCACTCCGTCGTTTCCAAGCCTTCCCGGAAGCCGCGTAAACGCAGCGTCACGGGCGGTTGCGCGTCGAGCGAGGCGTTCAACACCGTCACGCTGCGCAGGTCGCCTGCCATCGTGACTCGGGGAATCACGGCGGCTTGCGAAACGGTTTCGACCAGTACAGGCAAACGGTTCTGCGCGACCCAGTCGGCCGCCAGCAGCAACTGCCGCCGCCGAGCCGCGCTCAGTTCAGCGCCGAAGCCATCGAACCCGAAGGCCGCAATACGTCCGCCCTGCGGCGTTTCGAACAGGACCGACGCGGCTTCGGCGGTCGTGCCATCCGGCCGCTGATAACGCCCGAGGACGCGTGCCGTCTCGTTGGACGGATGGAGCGCGAACGTATCGGCCGCAGCCGCGGCAGGCTGCCAGACGTAGCCGACACGGCCCATGTTCAACTCGTCGTCCGTGAAGACCTCGGCGGCGTCCGGCGGGCGTGGCGTCGCGGTCACCTGCATGGCCGCCGCAAAGCCCCGCGCCTGCAATTTCGCGACGGCGCCGCCGTCGAGAATTACGCCGCCCGAAAGCACGCGCTGGACATCCACGGATGTCATGCTTTCCACGGCGTCCGCGTTCAACAGATAACAGACCGGCCAAGACGAGCCCGGGCACAGCGGAAGTCCGGCGGGAGCGAGCGCGTTGGCCGCACGCAACGTTCCGCCGAGATCCGGCTTGCCGTTCTTTCCGCAATAGGGGAGGACTCCGCCGGGCTGGGTCTCCGCATTGTAACGGACATAAGCCTGAAAAAATGGTCGCCAGAGCGTCAATTCGCTCATGTAGGTGTTGGCGTACCAGGACATCGGCTCATGGGCGTACCCCAAAAGATCATAGGAGATTGCCTTCGCGCCATATGCCAAGGCCAGCATCGATTCGGCGCACACGCCATACGCGCTCTTGCCTGAAGCACAGTGGCGGCCGCCGTTGACCGACGCGGCGGTATGCGACGGACCGGCTGCGAAGAGCAGCGCGCGTCCGATCATGCCGCGCGGGGCATGATCATCGTAAAAGGGGAAATCGGACGTGTCGCGTTCGCTGGCTTTGATCAGCGAGATGCCATTTTTTCTGAGAATATCGAAGTCCGGTTTGTCAGGCGAATCGCAGCCGATCGCGTCGAAACAGGCCGGATAGCGATCCCAGACGTCACGAAACTGTGTGGCCGACTCCGGCTTTGCGGCGATGGCCCCGTCCAGCCGCAGAATCATGAACGGCTGTTCTGACGCTCCCGTTGTCCAGGCCGTCAGCAGGCAGCAAATCCCTAGCGCCCGATGTGTCATATCTGCCTCCAGGATTGAAACGAGCGGTCCCCTCGCCTTTGCGCGCGCTTATTTCACAATGTGCGCGCCGGCGGCGGGCTTGATGACGCTCACGTCGCACGGCTTGCCGAACGTTGCCGCGTAGGCGTTCGCCAAAGCGATCGACGCTGTTTCCGCGTCGCGCGGGTGCACCAGCACGACGACCGAACCCCCGAATCCGCCGCCGGAGAGACGTGCGCCCAGTACGCCGGGGATTTTTTTCGCGGCGTCGACCACGGCATCCAACTCCTCGCAGGAGTTCTCGAACAGGTGTCGCGAACTCTCGTGCGAGTCGAACATGAGCGCGCCGAAACCCGGCAGGTCGCCTTTGGCCAACAGCTCCGCACCTTTGAGCACGCGTTCATCTTCGCCGATCGGGTGCGCCGCGCGGTTCGCGACTGTTTCCGGCAGGCCCCGCTTGTAGATCGCCCACTCGGCCATGCTGACATCGCGCAGCGCATGTACCGGATGTCGCAGCGTGTTGGCGAAATGGGCCGCGGCCTGTTCGCATGCCTCACGCCGGTCGTTGTATGCGCCGTCCACCAGCGCGTGCTTTGCGTGCGTGTTGCACATCAGGAAACAGGCGTCCATGCCCACCGTGACCGTTTCGTAGGCGACCGTGCGGAAATCGGTTTTAACGAGTTTCCCCTCTTCGCCCGCGAGGCTGGAGATCTGATCCAGCAGGCCGCACTTGCAGCCCGCGTAGGTGTGTTCGGCCTTCTGCCCGATCTTCGCCAGCGTCACCTTGTCCGACTGGATGCCGTAGAGTTTGCCCAGCGCGAGCCCCGTGCACATCTCGAGTGCGGCAGAACTGGAAAGCCCGCTGCCGAGAGGAATGTTGCCTAAGAACATGCCGTCGAAACCGCCTGCGATCGGCTTGAGCGCGGCCAGCCCGACCAACGTGCCTTTGACATAGTTCTGCCACGTGTCGCTCTTCGAGGGCTCGACCGCGGTCACATCAAAGGTGACTTCCTTCATCAAATCGCCCGCCACCAGGCGGCACGCGGTCGAAGCGCTTTTGGAGGCCGCGAAAAAGGTGCCGAAGTTGATCGCCGCAGAAAAGACAAAGCCCTCGTTGTAGTCGGTGTGGTTGCCCAGCACCTCGATGCGTCCCGGCGCATACGACACGACTTCGGGCTCGCGCCCAAAGTGGGAACGGTATTTTTTGATGAGCTCGCTGTAAACCGATTCGTTGACCATGATGCAACTCGCTTTCGATTGTGGTGGTGAAAAATACGGAATGACGGGCGGCCTGCTATTTCCGGATAATCGCGAGGATCTCGTCTCGCTTGGCCTCCATCAGCACCTGTGTCTTGGCCTCGAGGTTCAGCCGCACCAGCGGCTCGGTGTTGGAGCAGCGCACGTTGAACCACCAGTCCGCGTATTCGACGCTGACACCGTCCAGTTCAAACTCACGGCCGTCTGCGTACTTCGCCTTGATCTCGGCGAGGATCGCCATCGGGTCTCGGCTCACATGGGTGTTGATCTCGCCGCTCGCGAAGTATTTGCGCAGCGGGGCGATCAGCGCGGAGAGCGGCTTGTCGGACTTGCTGACGATATTCGCCAGCGAGAGGATCGCCATGGCGGAGCTCTCGGCCGTGAAGTTGTCTTTAAAGTAATAGTGGCCGCTCAGCTCGCCCGCGAACAGGGCATCGTTCTCGCGCATTTGCTGCTTGATGAAAGCGTGGCCGACGCGGCTCATCATTGGCTTGCCTCCGGCGGCCTCGATGACTTCCTTGACGACCCAGCTGCTGCGCAGATCGTAGAAGATCGCGCCTTTGCGCGTGGCCAGCACGTCTTGCGCCACCAGCGCGGTGATCAGATCCATGGGGATGATTTCGCCCTTTTCGTCGATGAAGCCCGCACGGTCTGCGTCGCCGTCATAGGCCACGCCGAACGCGTAGTGCCCGGCCTTCACTTTCGCCTGCAGGTCTTTGAGCGTCGCATGGTGCAGCGGGTTCGCCTCATGGTTCGGGAAACGGCCGTCCGGGGTTTCGAAAAGCCCGTCCCAGGTGATGAGGCCTTTGAGCGTCTTGACTTCCCAGATGCCCATGCCGTTCGCGAAATCGATGGCCACGTGGACGGGGCGCTTCAGGTGCGCGAAGCCGGCCACGTGCTCAATGTATTCCGGCAGAATGTCGTACGTGGAGATCTTGCCAGGCGTGGAGGCTTTGGGCGCAAAAGATTCCGCGTTGACGATCTTCTCGATCTCCATGATGCCGGTCGCGCCGCTGATCGGCACAGCCTGCGCGCGGCAGAGCTTGAAGCCGTTCCATTCGGCCGGGTTGTGCGAGGCGGTGATCATGACGCTCGCATCCGCGTGCAACGTGCCGTTCGCGAAGTAAGACATCGGCGTTGAGCCGTACCCGATGTCGATCACTGCTGCGCCCTGCTCCGTGATGCCCCTGGCCAGCGCTGCGAAAAGCGGTTCTGAGTGCGGGCGGATATCGCGGGCCACAACCACCTTCGTACAGCCGGTGAAGGTGACGAAAGCCCGTCCGATTTTGTAGGCGACCTCGTCGGTCAGATCCTGCCCATAAATGCCGCGGATGTCATACGCTTTGAAGATTCCAGCCATGAAAACAGCTCCCTAATAGTCGTTGCGATGACCGTAAATATAGCCTAAATATGGGGCCGTTGCAAACCAACGCCCGCTAAAACGCTTGTAAAAGAAGAAGTTAATGTACTAATGTAGGACACATGGTTGCGACAAGGAATACAGCATGACGGCGGATCGCCCGTACAAGGTCGGCGTGTTCATTGAAACGTCGCGCGGCTACGGCCGGGCGCTGTGCGAAGGCATTGCGGATTTCGCGCAGGCCAACGGACACTGGGCCTTCGAGGGCGGTGGAGAATCTTGGGAGCAGGGGTTGAGCGATCTTTCGCCGGATATCGACGGCGTGATCGCCCGCATCCCCAACCCGAAGATGGCGCAGGCGCTCACCAAGCTGGATGTTCCTGTGGTGGACATCTACCGCTGGCGGGATTACAAGGATATCTCATCGGTGGACGCGGATCACGATGCCATCGGACGACTGGCTGCCGACTGGTTTGTCGAACGCCGTTTCAAAAATTTCGCTTTCTGCGGCTATTCGGGTGCGCCTTTTTCTGACGCGCGTGGCTCGGCCTTCAAAAAGGCCGTCGAGGCGCGCGGTTATGCCTGTTCCTTCTATAAGGAGGCGCTCTTCTCGTCAGATTTTCTGGGGAAAATGATTCTGCAGGCCGAACGGTACGGCGAGCCGGAGGACCACGACCGTATAGCGAAGTGGCTGGCGTCGCTTCCGCGTCCGGCGGCGGTGTTCTGCTGTCACGATATCCGCGCCTATCAGATCATTAACCTCTGCAAAGACATGGGCCTGTCGGTTCCCCGCGATGTGGCGGTGATGGGGGTGGACAACGACCGCATCCTCTGCGGCTTTTCGGACCCCATGCTGACCAGCGTCGATCCCGATGCGCATCAGATCGGCTGGACCGGCGCGCGGCTGCTCTACGAGCGGCTGACGCGCGCGAGCCGCGCGGTGCGCCATGAGCGGATCGCCCCGGCGCGGATCGTGGAGCGCGCCTCCACGGAGACCGACCCCGTCGAGCCGCAGTGGCTCGCGGAGGCGCTGCGCTTCATCCGCAAAGAGATCCCCTCGGGCGTGAACGCGGCCGAGGTGATCCGCCACGTGGGGCTCTCGCACACGCAGGTGGAAAAGGC
>CAZOIS010000215.1:5668-6812 GCA_964579865.1 uncultured Lentisphaeraceae bacterium
CCGGCGGCCTGGCCCGCACGGGCAACGCGGCCACGGTCATCGGGTCGCCGACGTCCGGGCAGCGGGTCGACCTGGTCCTCGGCGCAGACCAGACCTGGCTCAACAGCATTGCGGGCAGCGATGTCGTGATCAGCAACGCCGTCTCGGCTGCGGCCACGGGAGACGCCGCGACGACGAACGTACTGACGCTGAATGCGGCGAACAAGGGTTTCGTGTTCGCGGGCAACGGCAACACCGTGGCGCTGAAAGACGGGGCCGCAGGCCGCAGGCTCGCGCTCGTGAAGAGCGGCGCCGGCGCGGTGACGCTGAACTCGACCAACACCTACAGCGGCGGGACTGTCATCCAGGCGGGCGCGGTCGTCCTGACGGCCGCGAACGCGCCGGCGCTCGGCTCGGGACCCGTGATCCTGGCGGGCGGATCGCTGCAGAACAACGCCGGCACCACGCTGACCAACGACCTCGTCGCGGTGGCCGGGACGACGAGCGTTCTGCAGGGCAACAGCAGCGGGGCGCTGATCCTATCCGGCAACATCACGGGAAGCGGTACCCTCAATGCGTCGGCCTGGGTCAACTACGGCAGCCCCCAGTTGTCGGGCAACAACAGCGGCTTTACGGGGCGGTTCTCGGTGAACTGGAGCAATGCCATGCGCATGAAGTTCAACAGCCCGGAATCGGGAAGCTCCAACGCGTGGTGGGAGCTGAACGGCCCCACGGGCGACGGCAACTCGCTGACGTTCTCGGGCGGGACGATCTATTTCGGCGCCATGAACGGCGGCGGCCAAATGCGCAGCCCGGCCGGAAACACGATCGTCGTCGGCGGCCTGAATTCGAACTGCACCTACAGCGGCAACTTCAACGGCGCGAACCTGGTGATCCGAAAAGTGGGCACCGCCGCGTTCGCGCTGACGGGTGCCGCCAACTATAGCGGCGGGACGCAGATCAACGGCGGCACGATGGTCTTCAGCAACGCCGCGGCGTTCGGCAGCGGGAACATCGCGTTCGGCGGCGGCACGCTGCGGCACGGCGTGACGTTCACGCAGGACCTGTCGGCCAAGATCGTCAACAGCGCGGCGGACATCGCGGTCGATGACGGCGGCCAGAGCGTGACCTACGCGACCGCGCTGGCGGCGTCGAACAAGGGCGG
>CAZOIS010000216.1:0-6760 GCA_964579865.1 uncultured Lentisphaeraceae bacterium
AAGAGCTCCGGCATGTCGGGGCCGTGGTTGTGGATGGCGTACTTGATGTCGTACTCCTTCACCTTGGCGTCGATCAGCTTCAGCAACTCCGGCGACGAGCAGCGTTTCTTCTCCACCATCTTGAACGGCACGCCGACGAGCACTTTCACGCCCACGCGCTTGGCATAGGCGAAGGCGGCGTTGACCTCTTCCTCGCTGCCCATGTAGATCGGGCCGACGCCGTAGCCGGTCACGCCGAAGCGCTTGCATTTCTCGTGGAAGGCGGCGATCTCTTCGTCCGTGCTCTTGAGCGGCAGGTGGAAGTCCTTGATGCAGAGGTAGTGGACATCGATCCGCTTCAGCATCTCGAGCGTCTGGTCCGGGACGTCTTTCAGCGTGGCCTGCGGATTCTTCTTCTGAGCGTCGGCCAGCGCGGCTTCCTTGTCCAGCTTGAACTTGTGGAACGTGAAGCCCGCGATGGCGATCTTGAAGGGCGCTGCGGCGGGCGCCGCAGCCTGTGCGTGTGCGGCGGCGGTGATCAGCGCCGGGGTTCCGGCAGCGGCGGCCAACCCGAGGCCGGCCTGCTTGAAAAAGGAACGACGTGTGGTCATATATGGATCTCCTGATTTAGAATCTGTCCGTTTGTAAACAGGGCCTGAAGCAAAGTCAAGCGGAAAGCCCTCATTTGCTGTTGAGGGCTTTCCGCAGCAGGGACTCGGTGTCTTTGATGGCCGGGTCGGCATCGAGCGCGGACTGCACCATCTTGCGCGCCTGGTCCTGCGGAAAACCGAGGGATCCGAGCGCGAGGATCGCATCGCGCAACATGGCGCTCTGCGGTTCCCCGCCGCCCGCCGTGCGGCCCGCGAGCGCCTCCAGCGGGTCGACCTTGTCGCGCAGTTCGATCACGATGCGTTCGGCGGTCTTCTTGCCGATGCCGTGGACGGCGCTGATGCGCTTGATGTTGTTCTCGGCGATGGCGAGCGAAAGTTCGGCGACGGTGAGGCCGCTGAGCACGCTGAGCGCCGTTTTGGGCCCGACCCCGTTCACGCCGATCAGCCGTTCGAACATGGCCTTCTCTTCGGCCTGAATGAAGCCGAAGAGGATTTGCGCATCCTCGCGGATGTGGTGGTAGGTGAGCAGTCGGCACGCCGATCCGGTCGCGGGCAGGCGGTCATAGGTGCTCAAGGAGATGAGCGCCTCATAGCCGACCCCCTGCACGTCGAGCGTGGCGAGGGACGGCGTCTTGTCGACCAGCAGGCCGTGGAGGAAGGCGATCATTGCTCAGAGGGCCGCATCTTGCTCCAGGCGCGGCGCGTGTTTGAGCACGTACGCCTCAGCCTCGGAGCACCAGAGGTTGTTGTTGCGGCCACAGATCTCCGCGAGGGCGGCGAAGTAAGGGTCTTTCTCGCCGAGCATCGGAAAGTCCGAGATCGCGGTCATGGGCATAGAGACATGGGTGTAGACCAGCTTTTTGCCGCCGGGGATCTTGGGCAGGGCTTTGGTGGTCTCGGCCACGGAGTCGATGCCGCCGACGTGGGTGATCATGACGGAAGGGGTGATGAGCCCCTGCGCCGCGTAGTTCATGGAGTCCTGCAGGTCTTTGGTGTTCCCGCCCGAGGAGCCGACCACGTGGTGGCCCATGTAGTGGACGTCGTAGAAATTGATGGCGGCCTTGAAGTCGTCGTGGGCGGGGCCGGCAAAGAAATTCAGGCACCCCAGATACCCGAGCAGGGCTGAGGCCTGTTCGATCAGGGCCGGAACAGGAGCGAAGACGAAAACGTCGTCGTACCCCGCACCGTGGTTGACCGCTTTGATGGCGGCGATGGGGGTGGCCGTTTTGCCGGTGTTCAGGTAGATCAGCTCGACGCCGCACGCCTTGGCGTGGGCGACCGGGAAGATCTGCTCCGCGCGGTCCAGGCGGGCCTGGTCGATATCCGTGATGACGAGCCGGCCGGGACGGTGCTCCGGTCCGTGCAGGGCGACGTCGATGGCGCTGAGGCCCATGGGGCCCGCGCCCGCGAGGATGACCATCGAGCCGCCGTGCTTGATGCCCATCTGGTGGACGTATTCGCCTGCCTTGAAGTGATAGCTGCAGCGGTATCCGCCCACGATGCAGGAAACCGGCTCGGCGATGGACGACTTGTAATACGCGTCGCCGTCATAGGTGAGCAGGCAGTCGAGCTCCAGCACCTCTTTGGGGATCACGATGCGGGTCGCGTCGCCGCCGATCCAGCGGAAGGAGTAGCCGGGCGCCCAGTGCTCGTGGCCGGGGATGTTGAGCTGGGGCTGCACGCCGTATTTCTGGCCCACGCGGAACTTGTGCTGCCAGTTCTTGCCCACTTTGAGCAGCTTGCCGCAAAACTCGTGGCCGAGGATGATGGGGTTTGTGGCGATGTCCTTCGGGACGCGCTTGTGGTTGGCGCCCTGGATCGTGGCCTTGTAATCCGACATGCAGATGCTGTTGGTCACGATGTCGGCCAGAATCTCGTCGTCGGTTATTTCGGGGAGGTCGAAACGTTCCAGACGCAGGTCGTTTTCGCCGTAAAGACGCAGTGCTAAAGTTTTCATGAGGGAGGTCTCGCTTTTCGGGTTCTTAAGAATTTAAACAATACCGTTTTGGGGACGGATCCGACAAGACGAAAAACGGGCGCCGGGGCGTTTCGCGCTTTTCTTCGCTTTTCTGGTTGCGCTTTGGCCTGTGAAAATCGAAAATCGGTATCACCTAGCGGGCCTGTGCTCGCGCAAGAGGAGCTTTTATGGAATTGTCTTTGCTGATGAGGGCGTTCGATGTGTCCGGGCGGCTGGTGACGATCAATCCCACGGGTAACGGCAACGTCAACGACACGTTTCTCGCGATTTTCCGCAACACGTTCGCCGAGGAGCAGGTGATCCTGCAGCGGGTGAACCGGAACGTTTTCCCGAAGCCCGACGCGATCATGCACAACCTTTGCCAGCTCACGGCGCATGTCCATCCGAAACTGGAGTCTGAATCTGACCGGGCGGACCGCGTGTGGCAGATGCCGCAGATCGTGAAGACGAAAGACGGCAAGGACTTTTTCGTGGACGACGACGGCGACACGTGGCGCGTCATCACCAAAATCGCCTCGGCCACCGCGTTCGATGAAACGCAGGGCGCGGAGCACGCGGCGGAATGCGGCGCGGTGCTGGGCCACTTCCATTGGCTGGTCTCGGACCTCGACACCCGGACGATGTTCGATCCCCTGCCGGGCTTCCACATCACGCCGGGCTATCTGGCCAAGTACGACGCCACGCTCAAGAGTGAGCCGCTCGCCAGCGAGCGCCTGAACGCCTCGATGGAGGCGCGCCGCATGGCGATGTTCATCGAGGAGCGCCGGGGCTTCGCCGCCACGCTCCAGAAGGCTCTCGATGCCGGCGAACTCACCCTCCGCATGATGCACGGCGACCCCAAGGTCAACAACATCATGATCGACGACTACACCGGCAAAGGCACCGCGATGATCGACCTCGACACCGTGAGCCCGGGGCTGATCCACTACGATTTCGGCGATGCTCTGCGCTCGATCTGCAACCACGCGGGCGAAGAGGAACAGAATCTCAGCAAGGTCGTCTTCGACCTCGACTTGTGTTCGGCCTTTTGCAAGGGCTACATGGCGCACGCGCGGGCGTTCCTGACCGACGCCGACCGCAAGTACCTGTACGACGCGATCCGCCTGATCACGTTCGAGCTGGGGCTGCGTTTCTTTCAGGATTATCTGGCGGGCAGCGTCTATTTCAAGATCCGCCAGCCCGAGCAGAACCTCAACCGGGCCCGCGTGCAGTTCCGGCTGTGCGAATCGATCGAGGCGCGCGAACGCCCGATCCGCGACCTGCTGGCGGGGTTGTGAAAAAGGGCGGCCGGCGATTGACCGATTGACCGCCGCCGGCAAAGGGTGCCCCAAAAAAAGAGCCTCGTCCCTTGTGGTGCGCTCGGCGCACGGGGACGGGGCTCTTTTTGAGCCTCAACGCCTACAGCGCCGCGTTGACTTTGGCGTTGCCTTCCACGACCTTGTTCTTCAGCTCATCTTTGTAGGCGCGGAACTTCTCGCGCAGGTCCGCATCGGCCGTTCCGAGAATCTGAACGGCAAGCAGGGCCGCGTTGGTCGGTCCGGCACCGCCGAGTGTGACGGTGGCCACGGGAATGCCGGCGGGCATCTGGAGCGTGGCGTAGAGTGCGTCGAGGCCGTTCAGCGCACCGCCCGCCACGGGGATGCCGATGACCGGCAGGACCGTGTGGGCCGCCAGTACGCCGCCGAGATGGGCCGCGCCGCCCGCCGCCGCGATGATCACTTTCAGGCCGCGGCTCTCCGCATTTCTTGCATAGTCGAACGCGAGGTCCGGCGTGCGGTGCGCGGAAATGACGCGCGCTTCGAACGCGACGCCAAACGATTTCAGCGTGTCGGCGGCCTTCTGCACGAGCGGCCAGTCCGAGTCGCTTCCCATCACGATGCCGACGAGAGGTTCTGACATTTTTTTCTCCTTACTCATGACACTTCTCTGCTAAAGGCACGGTGGGCGATATCCGTGCGGTATTGCGCGCCGTCGAAACGGATGTGCCTGACCGCCTCGTAGGCACGGCCCACTGCGGTCTTGAGATCCTTGCCCAGCGCGGTCACGGCGAGCACGCGGCCGCCGGAGGTCACGGCCGCGCCGTCCTTGAGGGCGGTGCCCGCGTGAAAGACGATGCTGTCGGGGACCTTCGCGGCCTCTTCAAGGCCGGTGATGGGCGTGCCCTTCTTGTAGGAACCGGGATAACCGCCCGCGGCCAGGATCACGGTGGCCGCGACTTCGGGGCGGACCTGAATCAGCGCGTCGTTCAGCGTGCCGTCGATGCAGGCCTGCAGGGCCGGAAGCAGGTCGCCGCCGATGCGCGGCAACACGGCCTCGGTTTCGGGGTCGCCGAAGCGGGCGTTGAACTCCAGCACCTTGATGCCCTGCGGGCCGATCATCAGGCCCGCATAGAGCACGCCCTTATAGATGATGCCGCGGCGTTTGAGTTCGCGCACGACGGGCAGGATCACGGTGTTCATGATCTCCGGCAGCAGCGCGGGCGTCACAACGGGGGCGGGCGAATAGGCGCCCATGCCGCCGGTGTTCGGCCCCTGGTCGCCGTCGAAGATGCGCTTGTGGTCCTGCGAAGACGGCAGGATCACGGCGTGCTCGCCATCCACCAGCGCGAGGATCGAGGCCTCTTCGCCTTCAAGGAATTCTTCGATCAGCACCTGCGCGCCGGCTCTGCCGAAAACCGCGTCCACCAGCATCGAGCGGACTGCGGCGACCGCCTCGTCGCGCGTCTGGGCGATGATCACGCCCTTGCCGGCCGCGAGTCCGTCGGCCTTGATCACCACCGGCAGGGAGAAACGGTCCAGCGCGGCCACCGCGGCGGCGGCGTCGTCGAACGACTGCGAGCGCGCGGTCGGCACGCCGGCGGCGTTCATGACCTCTTTGGAAAAGAGCTTGCTGCCCTCCATGCGGGCGGCGGATTGACACGGGCCGAAGACGCGCAGCCCTGCGGCGTTGAAGGTGTCGGTGATGCCGAGGCAGAGGGGGCCTTCGGGGCCCACGACGGTCAGGTCGGGACGATTCTCTTTAGCCCATGCGAGGAGCGCGGGGAGGTCTTCGGCGGAGATGGGCAGGTTCTGGGCAAGGGCCGCCGTGCCGGCGTTCCCCGGCGCGCAGAACAGGGTGGGACGGCTGGAGTCCTGAGCGAGTCTCCAGACGATGGCATGCTCTCTGCCACCGCCGCCAACGACAAGAATTTTCATGGGGCGATAATATAAAGAGGGACCGGGACCTTTACAAGACGGATGTCATGCCCCCTTACAATTTTTTAATTTTCTCTTTTTGCTTTGTCCTTGCATGACGGTGGATGACGGATGTACAATCCGGCCACTGATTGGGAAAGATTTCTCTTTTCAAAGAGATGTTCAAAGGTTCTTATACGGAGACAAGCGCTATGATGTCTACCAAAAAGCGGTTGGGCAAAACCGCCAAGGCGGGAGCGTTATGCGTGCTCGCGTTGGCGTTGCAGGGTGACGTGTATGCGGCGGATTCGAGCGTTCCCCTTGAGTGGAATGTGGCTCCCATGACCAACGGAGCGTATCTCGAATCGTTCGACGCACTCTTGCCCGCTTGGGCCGGCGCTGTCGGTTTCAGTGCGGTGACCAATGTGTTCCCCTCGATGGTCGGATCTGCGCTTCCGGTCCGTTCGAACGCGTGGTTCGGTGCGAACGCCAAGGTGCTGCAGTTGGAGACCGGCGGGGAAGTGGTCTCCAACACGCTGGCGCATTCGGATGCCTCCGCTGTGACGTTTGGGAGCCAGCCCGTCTATGTGGATCTGCGCATGAAGTTCGACCCGTTGGTCAATCCGCCGGATCAAGAGCTGCTGGCGAATTCCAAGATGGCGCTGTTTCTGACGTCCGAGGCCCGGCTGGTCGCGGTGCATGCGGACGGGGCGTCGACGAACGCCGCGCCGCTGGACACCAACAAATGGTATCAGGTCACCGTGCGGTTGGAAGACGGCACGTTCGACGTGCTGCTCAACGATGCCGAGATCTTCGGCAACTTGACCCTCAAGGCCGTCGGCGCCGCCAACACGCTGGTGTCTGCCAATTTCTATGGCACAGGGCTGGTCGATGACCTTTATGTCAGCCACGGTAATCCCGCCTATCGGGTGCCGGGGCCGACTGCGCCGATTCCCGATTTGCCGTCCGACGGGGCGAACCCGCCGACCGACGAGCAGCAGACCATGATCAACGCGTGG
>CAZOIS010000217.1:0-6722 GCA_964579865.1 uncultured Lentisphaeraceae bacterium
TGCTCGAAGACGACATGCCCCTTTCGTTCGCGCTGCGCTACTTCGACCGCTACCATTACGGACGTTTCCCCGTGCTGAACCGCGACCGCCGGCTCGTGGGCATCCTCTGCCAGCGTGATATCAACCGCGCCCTTCTCGTCGAGCTTACGCGCGAGCTGAACCGTTTGGAGGGGACGTCCGCGCAGAACGCCGCGCAGACCGGTGCCGTCAGCATCTATGTGCTCCGCGAGTTTCCCATCTGTAAATACGATTTCGAGAACGCCGGCAAGGCCGCCAATCAGATCAAGCAGGTCTTGCAGGAGAAGAAGTTCCCGCCCAAGGTTATCCGCCGCATCGCCGTCGCCGCCTATGAACTTGAAATCAACCTCTGCGTCCATTCCGACGGCGGCGTCCTCTCGTGGCAGGTGTCGAACGGGCGCGCCGAGATCGTCGCGCGCGACGCGGGGCCGGGCATCGAGGATGTGGAGTGGGCGTGCCGCGACGGCACTTCGACGGCCAACGAGTGGATCCGCTCGCTCGGCTTCGGCGCGGGCATGGGCCTCGCGAACGTCAAGCGCGTGTCGGACGAATTTGAAATCACATCGAAGAAGGGGTCCGGCACGACGGTCAAATCAGTGATCAATATCGGCAACATGCCGTGATGAGGGGCCGCCGCCGGAAATGGGCGCGCGGTTTCTGCGCGGGAGGGGAAATGGAAAAGCGGGTGTTGGGGGGATTCTGCCTTTTGATGGCGTGCGCGGCCGGCGCCCAGGAGAAGTGGACGTTCGAGAAGCCGTACGTCTGGGCGCGCGACAAAAACGCGATCACGTTGGAGCGGCAGGGCGCCGTTTTCGCGGTGACCCACACGGGCGAGCAGGACTGGAGCATGGGGGGATTCCCGCGTATCGCCGCCAAGCCCGGCGACATCTTCGAGGCCGTCTGCAAAGTGAAGGCGTCGACCGGCGCCGACTGGGCGAATCTGTCCACCGGCGTGATCGTGAGGGACGGAGACGGCAAAGAGTTGGACTGGTCCTACGGCGGATGCGCGTCTGCGGCGCCGTGCGGCTGGACCGAGCTGAAATCGAGATTCATCGTGCCCAAAGGCGCGGCGAGCATCGAGCCGCGGTTGACAGGACACCGGCAGGTCTCGGCGTGGGTGGACGGCTACGTCGTCGCGCGGACGGGGTCGGTTCTGGACCGCGTGAACGCTGCCGTCCAGAAACGTTTCGAGCTGGAAGGCCAGGGCCTCCGACTCTGCGTGGACGGGGCCTCCGCCTCGGTTTCGATCACCGATATGCGGACCGGGCGCATGTGGTCGCCGGCGAAGGCGGAGCCCGGCTGGATGGTGCTGGACGCGGTTCCGTCTCCTGACAAGCGGGGCTTGTCCCTGACGTTGCTGAATCCCGAAACGGCGAGTGAGGTCCGCGCCGCCTTCGCGGTTTCGGCCGACGCTCCCGAAGTGACCGTGCAGGTCTCTTCCGACGGCGCGTTAACTAAGCCGCTGGATTTCCCGTTGCCGTTCGCGACGCGCAAGGGTGACCGCCTGATCGTGCCGATGAACGAGGGCATGAGCTATCCGGTGGACGAGGATCACCAAGGTCTGCACCGCATGATCGCGTACGGCGGACACGGCCTCTGCATGGGTTTCTTCGGCGTGGCGGAGGACGCGACCGGCGCGGGCTGGATGTGCATCCTCGAGACCTCCAACGATGCCGCCATGAACGCATACAAGGGCGCGGACGGCCTGTGGGTGGCCGGCCCTTCCTGGGACGCGCAGAAGGGCGAGATGGGGTACACGCGCAAGGCGCGCTATGTGTTCTTCGGAAAGGGCGGACACGTGGCGATGTGCAAGCGCTACCGCGGGCACGCGAAACAGGCGGGGCTCTACAAGCCGTTCACCGAAAAAGTCAAACGCAATCCGAACATCGACCTTCTGATCGGCGCCGCGAACATCTGGAAAATGGGCGGCGGCCGGCACGATCCTGAAGCGCTGGTCAAAGAGATGCAGAGCCTCGGGATGCAGCGCATCCTGTGGAGCGGCGGCGGATCCGCCGATCAAATCAAAGCCTTGCGGGCGATTCCCGATGTGCTGGTGGGCCGCTACGACATCTATCAGGACATCATGGATCCGGCAAATCACGAGAAGATCGGCTACAAACATGGCGACTGGGTGACCGAGGCCTTCCCGCACGACATCAACTGGCGCGGCCCGAACGGCGACTGGCGACGGGGGTGGCAGGTCAAGGCCAAGGACGGCGCGATGATTCCCTGCGCGGTGATCTGCGACGCTAAGGCCCTGCCGTATGCGAACAAGCGGATTTCGGAAGAGCTGAAGCTGAAGCCGTATACCGCACGGTTCATCGACACGACGGTCGCCGCGCCTTGGTTCGAGTGTTACCACCCCGACCATCCGATGACGCGCACGCAGAGCCGCCAGCACAAGATGGAACTGCTGAAGTTGATCGGCGACTTCGGCCTGGTGTGCGGCAGCGAGACGGGGCACGAGGCCTCGGTGCCGTTTTGCGACTACTTCGAGGGGATGCTCAGCGTCGGGCCTTACCGCGTGCCCGACTCGGGCCGCAACATGCTGCAGATCTGGGACGAGGTGCCGGAGCGGCTTGCCAAATACCAGGTGGGCGAGTCCTATCGCCTGCCGCTGTGGGAGCTGGTCTACCACGACTGTGTGGTGGCGCAGTGGTATTGGGGCGACTATAACAACAAGCTGCCGAAGGTTTGGCGCAAGCGCGACCTCTTCAACGCCCTCTACGGCACGCCGCCGATGTACCTGTTCGATGCGAAGCAGTGGGACGAAAAGAAAGCCCAGTTCGCCGCGAGCTACAAGGTGGCCGAACCGGTGTCCCGCGCGACGGGCTATTCGGAGATGACCGATCACCGCGTCTTGACGCCGGACCGCAAGGTTCAGCAATCGGTCTTCGCCAACGGCGTGACCGTGACCGTCAACTTCGGCGAGAAAGCGTACCGGATGGCGGACGGGGCGGAAATCCCGTCAGAAGGCCTTCGGATCACGGGGGTCGAGCGGTAAACCTCGAGGGCCAAAAAAAACCTGAAATGGCGGCCGCGCCCGTTGGCGGTGAGGCTCGTACAACAAAAGGCGGGGGGACGTATGCGCATCATCATGTTTTGTGCCGCGTGGGCGTTGGCTGCGGGAGGCGTGTGGGGGGCGACGGATGCGGCGGTGGTCAAACGGGCGTTGGCGGGCGGGCTGGAGCCCGCGCTCAAGCCGCTGGCCTCCGAGCGGGCCGGCGCCTACGGCAAGGGATTCGCGCGCGACGGCGAATTTTACGTGTGCGACAACGGGACGGACGGCACGGCCCAGCGGGGTGCGGTGTGGGCCATCGAGCTGAATCAGCAGACGGCCGCGCCGGTCATCGCCGCCGCATGGGCTAAGGCCGAGGGCGTGGAGGGTTCGCCCAATCCCGACTTCTCGCTGTACCTCGATTTGGTGTATGCCGACGGCACGTCGCTCTGGGGCCAGTCCGCACCGTTTGAAACCGACGGCGAGTCAGGCTGGCACCGGCGCGAGGTGGTCGTGACGCCCGATAAGCCGATCCGGCGGCTCAGCTGCTATCTGCTTTTCCGGAATCACGCGGGCCGGGCGCGTTTCAAAGATCCCCGGTTCGGCGAGATGAAGGCGGACGGGGTGTTGCGCTTCGACGGCGTGGTGACGGAACAGGTGGCCGCGTCCGAACGCGGTTTCCTGCTGCGCGACGTGGCGCGGGAGTCGGGGTTCGTGTCGCTCGCCCGCGAGGCGCTGGGCGTGCGCCTCAACGCGAAAGAGCGGCGCGGGGCAGGCGTCACTTTTTACGAGGTGTCGCTGGAAAACCTGACGGGCCGGGACCGCGCGTTGACGCTGGTCTACACCGTGCCGCCGCCGCCGGGGGCCCTGACGTGGCTCCATCACCCCCGCCGCGCGATCGAGCTGGCCAACGCCAAGTCCGAGGTCATGAACACGACGCGCCATCCGGTCGGCGCGAACGGCCAGCTGTCGCGCTATCCGTTCGGTGCCGTGGCGGCGGGGGGTGCGGGCTGCGCGGTCGGCATTGACCCCGCGACGCCGCTTTTCTTCCGGACGGGCTGCCAGCCGCAGACGCGCGAGCTGTATCTGGCGTGCGACATCGGGCTCGCCCCCGAGAAGCCCCGGGCAGAGTTCCGCTTCTGCGTCTTCGACTTCAAGGCGGCAGACGGTTTCCGCGGCGCGCTGTCGCGCTACTATCAGCTCTATCCGGACGCGTTCGCGACACGCATCAAGGAGCAGGGCATCTGGATGCCGTTCGCGGCCATCAGCAAGGTCGAGGGGTGGGAGGATTTCGGTTTCCGCTTTAAGGAGGGTGACGATGAGACCGCGTGGGATGATGCGCACGGGTTCCTGACTTTCCGCTACACCGAGCCGATGACGTGGTGGATGGCGCTCAAGGGCGATGGGCCGCGCACGCTGGCCCGTGGCGCGGAGGAGGCGCGGCGCCTGGCGGCCTCGGGCAACAAGGCGGCTCAGGCGTGGGCGAGCTGTGCGTTCGAGGACGAGCGGGGCCGGAATCCCGGGCGGGTGCTCGACACCCCGTGGTGCAACGGCGTGGTCTGGAGCATGAACTGTGCGCCGGGCGTCGCGGGTCAGGTCACCGACTTCTCGAACAAGTGGAACGCCGCCTATCTCGAGCGCCAGTACGGCGCGTCGCGCAAGGCGACGTGCGACGGTGAATACATCGACTCGGCCGAGGCGTACGTGACCGAGGAGCTGAATTTCAGGCGCAGCCATTTCGCGGGGGCCGAGCGTCCGCTCTGCTATGCGCTCGGTTCGCGGAAGGTGGGCCTTTACAAAGGCATGATCGGCTTCGAATACGTGCGGGCGCTGGAGCGGGAGATGCGCGCGCGCGGCCGTTACATGATGGCCAACAGCACGCCGATCGGCTGGTGCTGGCTCGCCCCGCTGCTGGACGTGATGGGGACGGAGACCGATTGGAACCGCGGCGGCAAGTGGCAGCCGATGTCGGACGAGGAGCTGCTCTATCGGCGCGCGCTGTGCAAAGGCAAGCCCTACTGCTTCCTGATGAACACCGATTTCTCGAAGTTCACCTATGCGGACTCCGAAAAGTTCATGAAGCGCGCGCTGGCGTACGGCATGTTCCCCGGCTACTTCAGCGCAGACGCTTCGACGGGTCATTATTTCAAACGGCCCGAACTCTATAACCGCGACCGCCCTCTTTTCAAGAAGTACGTGCCGCTGTGCAAGCTGGTGGCAGAGGCGGGGTGGGAACCCCTCACGGGCGCGGTGTCGGACAACGAGGCGGTGATCGTGGAGCGCTTCGGCTGGCAGCCGGGGCTGTGTTTCCTGAGCGTTTATAATTTGGCCGAGACTCGGCAGAAGGCCGTTCTCACGCTGACGTCGGTGAATGCCGTCGGGCCTTGCCGCGAGCGGGTGACGGGGACGACGGTCACGTGGAAAGACAAACGGGCCGAACTCGAACTCGATGCGGGGGACGTGCGCGTGATTGAGCTCGCCGGGGCCTTCTTGGGGGACGAGCCCAAGGCCGAAGTCATCACGGTTGTGCCGTGAGCAGCGCGGGTGGGCGCTTCAGGCTTGAAGGCCAAACGGCGGGGGACTATACTCCCGCCATTATTCTGATCAGGGCGCGACTTCCGCGCACATGCGGTGTCGGGCCAAAACACACGTAAGGGGAGAACGGAATGAAGCAGGGCTTGTTAGCCGCGCTGGCGGTGGTTTCGGCGGGCGCGTTGACGGCGCAGGCGAAGGTCGCGATGGCGCCTGTTTTCGGGGACAACATGGTGCTGCAGCGCGAACTGCCGGCGGCGGTGTGGGGCGTGGCGGATCCAAACGAGGAGGTGACGGTTTCATTTGCGGGACAGACGGTGAAAGCCCGGGCGAACGGCAAGGGCGAGTGGAAGCTTCGCCTGACGCCGATGCCGGCGAACAAGGAGAACCGCGTGCTGACGGCGGCGGGCAAAGACAACACCGTGACGCTCAACAACGTGCTGGTCGGCGAGGTGTGGCTGTGCAGCGGCCAGTCCAACATGGAGCTTCCCCTGTGGGGCGGCAGTCCCAAATTCCGCGACCGCAACGGGGCGTTGATCGCCTCGCTCTCGAACTATCCGCTGATCCGCTTCGCGCGGATGGCGAATTACGATTTCGCGGTCACGCCGCGCACGGACTACCCGATGCAGTGGCAGGCGATCCGGCCCGACAACGTGGCGCCGCTTTCGGCCACCGCCTTCTATTACGGCGTGGAGCTCTATCGCGCGCTGGACATTCCTGTCGGCCTGGTCACCGCGCACTGGGGCGGCACGCGCATCGAGCCGTGGACCCCGCCCTGCGGCTTTGAATCGGTGCCCTCGTTGAAAGGCATCCTGGACACCCTGGCCAACCTCAAGCCGCCGACGCCTGGCGTCAAAGGCCTGCACCAGCAGCCGACCGTGCTGTTCAACCGCATGGTCTATCCGTTTGTGCCGTACACGTTCCGCGGCGCGATCTGGTACCAGGGATGCAGCAACCTCGGCGACGGCGCGGCCTACTGTGACAAAATGCACGCGCTGCTGAACGGCTGGAAGAAGGTGTTCGAAAACCCCGCCCTGAAATTTTACTTTGTGCAGCTCGCGCCGTTCAATTACGGTGGTGACGGCAAAGCCCTCCCCGTGCTGTGGGAGGCCCAGCAGAAGTTCGCGGACGAGGAGAAAGACGCGGGTATGGCCGTGATCACCGATGTCGGCGA
>CAZOIS010000218.1:0-6665 GCA_964579865.1 uncultured Lentisphaeraceae bacterium
CCGGCAAACCGCGCCGCAATCGCAGGTTGACTATCGTTTCCAAGGCCCATAAACTACTCCGCCATCATGGGTGTCGGACGGGTTCAGGAACGCGCTGCGAGGCAGCGCTCGTCCTCGTGCGCGCGACGGGATGCTCGTGAGCCTTGAACTATGACAGCCTCCTTCCATGACACACTGACTGCAGTCTCCGGCTTCGTCTGGGGATGGCCGCTGATGATCCTCCTGATCGGAACCGGCACGTGGTTCACCTTCCTTCTGCGCGGACTTCAATTCCGGCTGCTGCCGTATGCCCTCTGGCTGGCCTTCATCAAGCGGCGCGAAGCCAGCAGCGAGGGCGACATCAGTCACTTCCAGGCGCTGATGACCGCCATGGCGGCCACCGTCGGCACCGGCAACATCGTGGGCGTGGCAACCGCCATCGCCGTGGGCGGCCCCGGCGCCGTCTTCTGGCTTTGGCTGACCGGACTCGTCGGCATGGTGACGAAATACGCCGAAGCGCTGCTCGCCGTGAAGTTTCGCATCGTGTCCGCAAACGGCACCATGGCCGGCGGCCCCATGTACTACATCGAACGCGGCCTCGGACAGAAGTGGATGGCCGTGCTCTTCGCAGGCCTGACCGTGGTGGCCAGCTTCGGCATCGGCAACATGACGCAGGCCAACGCCGTGGCCGACGGGCTGCACGCCACCTACGGGATCAATCCGCGCGACACCGGCGCCGTGCTGACCGTCCTGTCCGGCCTCGTCCTGCTTTTCGGCATCAAAGGCATCGCGCGCGTCACCTCGGTGCTGGTGCCCTTCATGATCGTCTTCTATCTGGCCATTACGGCCGGCGTGTTGGCCGTCAACTTCAAGGCCATCCCGTCGGTCCTGCTCCTGATCCTGCAGCACGCCTTCTCGCCCACGGCCGCGGTCGGCGGCTTCGCGGGCGCCGCGCTTTCGCAGACGGTCCGCGTGGGACTCGCGCGCGGGCTCTTCTCCAATGAATCAGGTCTCGGCTCGGCACCGATCGCGGCGGCGGCGGCGCGCACCCATCATCCCGTCGTGCAGGCGCTCGTCTCCATGACGCAGACCTTCATCGACACGATCGTCGTGTGCTCGATGACCGCCCTGGTGATCCTGACAAGCGGCGCATGGACGCAGGCCGGGCCCGACGGCGCAGGAATGACCGGCGCGTTGCTCTCCGCGACCGCGTTCTCCACCACCTACGGCCCCTGGGGCGGCCAACTCGCCACGATCGCGCTCGTGCTGTTCGCGTGGTCCACGCTGATCGGCTGGGGGTATTACGGCGAGAAAGCGCTTCAGTACCTCGCCGGCGAAAAGGCCATCCCCGTCTACCGGACCATCTTCGTTTCCGTGGTCTACCTGGGATGCACGACGCGGCTCGAGACCTGCTGGACGCTGTCGGACATCTTCAACGGGCTCATGGCCTTGCCCAACCTCGTCGCACTGCTCTGCCTCTCTCCGCTGGTCGCCGCCGAAACGCGCGCCTATCTGGAACATCTGAAGACGCAGCCTGACCTCTGAGGCGGGCTCCGGCCGGCCATTCATCCTTCCGCTTGGCGCTGTTGCCGGACATGGGCATACAGGAAAAAGGCGGCGATGATCGCGTACGCGAGGGCATACTGCCATTGCGCCTGGTAGAGCTGCGTGTTCAGGAAACCGTGAAAGAGCTGGCCGTGGCTGTCGATCCGGCTGGTGTGGATGATGCCGATCCACGCGCACAGGGCCAGAATCAAGGATATCAGCGAAGCCCGGAGAAATCTGCGCTCGATGATGAACACCGTCAGGGTGGCCCACAACATCGACGAAACGATGAAGCCCCTTTCCAGCGCGATGAACCCGGCGGCCCGGTGCGCGTAGGCGAACTGGCCCCAGTCCGTGACGAGGGCATAGTTGGTTCCCGCGACGACGAGCGCGCTGGACAGAATGAGCCACGCCAAGGCGCCGATGGAGGGGATCAGGCCCATGATCACCGCAGGGTAGTGCGTTTTCTCAACGGCATCAAAGGCCTGAACGAAAATGATCATTCCGATCCAGAGAATGATCGGAGCCCCCGCCTCAATCGGGATCAAGACCGCGATGAGGCTGGTGAAGCCGAACAGGACCAACCCCTGAATGACGATCCCGTTGAGGATCGAGTAGCCCGCCCGGGCTCCGAGCGATTTCCAGCCGGGATGGCCGATATAGATGGTCGTGGGATAGGGCGATCCCAAAAGCGAGGCCAGCATGCTGCCGATCCCGTTGACCATCAGCGAAGACTTTTCATCAAAGGCGTCGCCGCCCGCCTCGGCGGATTCCAGATTCTGGAGTGAGCCGATCAGGTTGAACAGCCCCATGGGCACGATGATCCCGATGTACTTCAGCCCCATGTCCAGGGACGAGAACACTTCGCCGCCGCAAAACCTGGGCACGTTGAGCGACAACGAAAATTCCCGGAAGGCGGCGGACAGCGCCGCGGAATCGCCGTAACCGAGAAGCCAGTACAGCAATGTGCCGGTGGTCACGGACAGCAATCCGCCGGGCAGGCCGAAGGCGAAGCGCACCCGGCCGAAGTACTGCATGAAAATCAGGACGAGCGGCAGCAGGGCGACCAACGGAAACGCGAAGATCCGGTTGGCGAAATCCAACGCGATAAAGGAGATGGCAATGCCCGCCAGCGTCGACAGCAGCGCGGCGCGCGGAATGAATTTCCGGACATAACGGGCCACGAAGGCGCCGGAGAATTCGATCACCCCCGAAAAGAAACACGCCGCCAGCCCCACTCGCCAGGCGGCCCTGAAGTCTCCGGTTTCGATGTACACCGGCAGCATCACCAGAAAGACGTAGGCGAAAAGCGACACCGTGTTGATGCCGTAGGGCAGCGCCGTCACGTCGTCGCGCCCCTCTTTCCGCGCCAGGCGGATCGCCTGCCACCCGTAGAACAGGTTGCCGACGATGACCGACAGGGCCACGCCGGGCATCACGGTGCCCACCAGAAAACCCGGCTCGCGTTTCATCCCGAGGACATAGAGGCTGAGCCCCATGATCAGGATCATCTGCACGAGATTGTCGATGAACAACCCGAAGAAGCCGTCCACATCCCCGCGGGTAAACCATTTCATGTGTTGATTCTCTCGCCTGCGGCTTCCGGGTTCACTCGACCACGATCACGCGGTGGATGTCGAGCGACGGCACCGTGAGTTTTGCCGCGCCGTCGCGGTATTCGAACGCCAGCGCCTGCCCGCCCGGCTCAAGCGTGAGTTTCGCGGGCTTGGAGGGCACGCGCAGCGTCACCGCGAGCGGACCGACCGGCTGGACCGTCTCTTGGATCGGCTCGGTCTGGTGCGGCCCCGACGTGTTCACGAGGTTGACCATCAGCTTGCCGCGCTGACGCATCAGGCAGACGTCCACATCCTTGGATCCCGTCACCTCGACCGTCGGCTTCGCATAGAGCTTTCTGGCCAGATCGTTCATGAATCCGCGCACCACGTCGTTGCGCACGCCGTTGTAGCTCTGTCCGAGGTCCGCGTAGACCGCGGCGATCTTGCCCTTGCCCAGCGCGGCGATCGACGCCGCGGGCAGCGCAGTCGCGCCGGCCGCCGCCTGCAGGCTTCCGTAGCCCTCGGATCCGGCACCGAGACGGACGCCCTGAGCGAAGCCTTTGGTCTGTGCCGTCGCGCCGTTGTGGACGAGCGTCTGCGGTTTGGCGAGCGGTTCACCCAACAGCGTCACGTCCAGCTCGGCCTGAAAGAGCGCCGCGCTCTTGGGCCCCACCAGCAACAGGTTGCCGCCCGCCTTCACATAGGCGACCAAGTCGTTCCTGAATGCCGGTTCGAGATATGCCCACTCCGGCACCACGATCAGCGGATATTCCGCGAGACGCCCCGCCAGCTGATGCTCGCCAACCACCTCGACCGAATGCTGGCTTTCAAGCAACGCCTGCAAGACGCCGCTGACGTTCGACAAGTCGCGGTTGAAAAGTCCGTTGATTTTGCGGTAATGGCCGGCCCGCGAAAGCAGCAGCGCAACCTGCGGCACCGGCTCGGCATGATGGCAGAGCGACTGGCGTTCGCGGCAGAATCTGGCCGTCTCGGCCATTGCCGGCATCTGTTCCTCATAGATCGAGCCGTCGCGTTTCTGTTTGAAATACGCCTGGAACCCGCCGCCCAGCGCGACCACCACGGCCGCCTCGCGCTCGAGCTGCGGCGCGGTCTTCTGGAGGCTCTTGCCGTCCGCGCCTTTCTTGCGGCAGAAGCTCCACGCCATCAGGTCCCACGGCATGCCCTGCCGGACCAGGTAACGCGCGGAAAGCCGCGCGGAGTTGACGCTGTCGTCCGGCGCGTAATCGCCCGAGAGGAACGCGACGGGCGCGCTGACCGGCTCGGCCATGTGGTCCGTATAGGCCCAGTTGCTGCACAGCTGAAATTTGGGATAAGCCTTGTTCACCTCGGCGACGTAGCGCCGCAAATAGTTGCGGAACGCCTCGCGGTGGAACTGGAGGAAATCGAACCAGCCCGGGTCGGAGGGCTTCTTGGGCAACGCTTGAACGCCCGTCGCGTCGCGAAACGCCTTGGCCGCCTTCTCGCCGTAGTCCGGCACAGTGGCCCAGCACTCGCCGTCGATCCAGGCGCCGTCCACGCCGTAGACGCCCGCCAGTTCCTTCAGCTGAGGAATCAGCAACTCGTCGGCGTACGGGCCGAACACCGAAGTCGCGGTCTTGCTGGGTTTCCCGTCCGCGCCGACGGCCGCCCATTCGGGATGCTTCGCGACCGCGGCGGAATCCCACACGCCGGAATAGTGCATGAAGAGCGCCACGCCCTTCTCGGCCGTGACTTGCCGCCACACGCGCAGCGGATCGCCCACAAAACCGGGCACGGGGTTGCCGACCTGGGTCGGATAACTCGAAAAGCCGGGATGCCCTTTGCAATCGATCTGGATGTAGTCCGGCCGCACCAGGTCGAGCATGTCCGCCACCATGGCCGGCGTGGTGTTAGAACCCACTGCCGTGCAGTCTTCCCGCGCGTGGAAGTCGAAGTGGATGCCGAGAAAACTATCCGCGCGCCTGAGGCGCAGCGGCTCCTTCGGCTGACGCCCCAGGCCACCGTTCGCGCAGAGCGTCAACCCCAGCACGCCCCACGCCGCCACCCATGCCCATCCCCTCTGTTTTCTCATGTGCCCCCCGCTCCCGTTATGAATGTCACCCCTCTGCGATCCGGTGCCCCAGAGCGCCCGCGACCCTCGCCCCGCTCACTCGAAGCGTTTCACCGGCGCATGGCAATAGGGCGTGGTGCCCTTGTTGAAATAGTAGTCCTGATGGTACGGCTCCGCCGGCCAGAAGCGCGATGCGGGCTCGACGCGCGTGACCGCCTTGAACCCTTTGGCTTTGAGCTGCGCGATCAGCTTTTCCGCCGTTGCCTTCTGGGCTTCGTCGCGGTAATACACGACCGAGCGGTACTGCTCGCCGATGTCCGGTCCCTGCCGGTCGGTCTGGGTCGGGTCGTGGATCTCGAAGAACAGCTTGGCCAAGGTCTCATAGGTGGTCTGGCGCGGGTCGAAGAGCACCTCCACGGCCTCGATGTGCCCCGTGCCGCCCCCGCACACCTGCTTGTACGAGGGGAACTCTTTGGCGCCGCCGGTGTAGCCGCTCACGGCGCGGATCACGCCGAAGGACTGCTGCAGGTAATACTCCACGCCCCAGAAGCACCCTCCCGCGAAGACGGCACGCGAAAAAGACTTGTCCAGTTCGTCTTCGGCCACGAAGTCCATGGAGACGGAATTCACGCAGTGGCGCGTGTTTTTGCGGGTCAGCCGCTCCCCGGTGAAGACGTGCCCGAGGTGACCGCCGCACGTGGCGCACAGGATCTCCGTGCGCTGGCCGTCGGCATCGGTCTGCCGCCGCACGGCGCCGGGGACCTCCGCGTCGAACGCCGGCCAGCCGCATTCGGAATCGAACTTGTCCTCCGAGCGGTAGAGCGCCGCGCCGCAGCGCCGGCAGGCGTAAACCCCGGCCGCCGGATGTTTCGTGTACTTGCCGGAGAAGGGTTTCTCGGTGCCCTTGTGAACGATCACGCGCTCTTCTTCCGCCGTCAGCTTCCGCCATGTCGTGTCCATAGGCTCCTCCGCCAGCGCAAACGCCGCACAGGCCAGAACCGCGGCGCCGATGTTTTTCAGGCGAACGATTTTCATGCGGACAGTATAGCCGCCGCCTCACACGATAGCCAACAGGAAATGGAGGCGAGCACCGCCGGCTTAGCCAAGCGAGACCCGCACGGGCCATCAGCGCGTCAGGAACCGTCCGCGGCGTTCGCCGGTGAAACGGCCCTGATCGTAAGACACCGCGCCGTTCACGACCGTCTGCCGCACGCCGGCCGCAAACCGGTGCGGCTGCGCGTAGGTGGCGACATCGCAAAACAGGTTTTCATCGAACACGACCACATCCGCGAAGTTGCCCGCCTTCAGCACGCCGCGGCCGGCGAGACCGAACGTATGCGCGGGCAGGCCCGTCATGCGTCGCACCGCCTCTTCGAGCCCGCAGATTCGGCCGAACCCCGCGACGCGGCCGGTCAGCAGCCGCAGGAAGCGCGGCATGGTGCCGTACGCGCGAGGGTGCGGATGGTCCTGGCCCAGCGGCCCCCACGGCGCGCGCACCGAGGCGTCGCTGCCCGGCATGATCCACGGCTCCGCAT
>CAZOIS010000219.1:0-6654 GCA_964579865.1 uncultured Lentisphaeraceae bacterium
TGTTCGCGCTCTCCTTGTTGGTGAAGCGGCCAGCCTTGGCGTCCCACTTGAGCTCGTCGCCGCTGTCTTCCGCGATCGCCGTCACGCCAAGCATGACCACCTCGTTCAGACGCTGCGAATATTCGAGGTTCGCGCACGGCGCGGGGCCTCCCATGCAGCCGCGCATGAAATCGACCTGATGCCCGCCCTTCACGCGCGGGATCGTCTTCTGCGGCGACGGCTTGTTCAGCTCCCCCGGGAAGAAGCGTATCCAATCCCCGAAGCAACCCATCACGATATATCCCTTCTCGCCGACGAAGATCGACCCGTCGTCGCCGAGATCGACGTTGTATTTCTTCTCGATCTCCTCCAGAAGCGGCGGCGTGAACCAAACTTTGCGGTCCTTGATGAGCTTGGAAGTTGAACCGCCGACGAACCACGTGGTGTCGTCCCACGGCGTATCCCCCTTGAGGCCGTCATACCAGTGGACCGTCACCGGCGCGAGATTGCCGCGCGCGGGGAAGTTCCAGATCACGTGGTCGCGCAGGTTCCACGAATCTTTCGACCCGCGCCTCACGTCCGTCACGCGGACGCTCTCCGGCGCGCCGAGGTTCAGCGACCAGAACGCGGGGTCGAGGATGTGGTTGCCCATGTTGCCCAGCGTGGCGCTGCCAAAGTTTTTCCAGCTGTACCAGCCCATCGGATGGAGTCCCTCGCGGCCGCCGCGGAAACCCGTGTGGGGCGACGGCCCGATCCAGCTGTCCCAGTTCATCCCAGCCGGGACCGGCTCCTCCGGCGGCAGCATGTTCATGCGGCCGTTCAGGCGTTGCGTCCAGGTGTGCACCTCCGTCACCTGCCCGAGCGCGCCGGCCCCGATGTATTCCACGAGGCGCCGCACGGCCTCCTGCGAGTGTCCCCACTGTCCCATCTGCGTGACGGCGCCGTGCTCGCGCGCTTCCGCGAGCATCCGCCGTCCCTCTTCCACGGTAAAGGAAAGCGGCTTCTCGATGTATGCGTGGATACCGTTCCGGAACGCCAGCAGGGCCGGCATCATGTGGTGATGGTTCGGCGTCGCGATGAAAACGGCGTCCACGCCGTCCGCCATCCGTTTGAAGAATTCGCGGTAGTCGTCGAACTCGGCTATGCCTTTCGTGTCAATGCCGAGCTCCTTCATCGAGGCCAGCTTCCGCTTGGCCTCCCCGATCATCGCCGGATCGGGGTCCACCAAGGCGACGATCTTCGCGAGTTTCGTCCAGGCGACGCTGGACACCAGTCCGCCCCCCATTCTGCCAAGCCCGATGAACGCGACCCTAAGCGGCTTCGAAGGATCCTTCATCTCGCACCGTTTGAGTCCGGCGTACCCCTGCTGGCCCGACACCGGCGCCGCCATGAATCCCGCGCCTGCGGCAGCCGCCGCCCCGATGAACCCCCGCCTCGTGATATCCATTTCCATGCTCCTTGATGTCTGTTTGATTGTTTCCTCTTTCCCTCTTTGGCCCGCTTCTTCGCGTCTACCCGTAACCGATCGCGTTCATGCCCTTGCGCAGGAATCCCGTAAGGTCCTTACGTATCGTCCCGTGGCTCGCTGTCACGATCGAGCATGCCTCCATCACGGTTTTGCCGTTGACCGATCTTGTGGCGGAGTATCGGAACATCGGGTTGCGCTGAAAAAGGGCAAGTGAGCCAGGCTGTGTCTTGGACGTCAGGCACGCGATTCGTTTCTTGTCCAAATTCATCCGCCGCTCCTAGAACGTGAACACGCGGTCCCGCTCCGGGCCGCCCGCACCGATGCGGAAGATTTTCATTTCCCGCTTGGCCGGCTTGATCGCCACCATATCCACCAGCATCGTTTTCGTGCGGTCGACCGGCGTCACGTAGTCTACGTGGTCCGGCAAATCCTTGGCGGAGACGGTCCCGTACCCCTGCGTGATGACGAAGTTGACGCCGTTCGTGACAGCCTGATCATTGAAATGGCTATCCCCGAACAGGCACCCGGCGAACGTGGCCCCTTTGTTGCCGGTGAAATCCCAGCGGACGCCGCCTTCTTCGCCTTTGGAACCCTTCACGAAATCGGCCAGCATCGTCATGCACAGGTTGCCGTTCTTGATCGTTCCGGGCCTTCCCCCCTTCCATTTTCCGATCGTCGGATGGATGCACTTGTGCGCCAGGACCACCGCACACGTGTCGGGCGGAACCATCAGACCGGCGGCCAAGAACTGCATCTGTTCCGGAGAGAAACCGACCTCGCCGGCGTCGCTGGTGTTGAGAAAGAACACGCGGCACTTTTTCCCGGGGACATCGTAATACCCGTAATCCTCGCCCGGTCCGGCGACCAACACCGCGCCCTTCCTCCGGGTCATGCCGTTGAACATCCCGCCGTAATCTTTGGCGGAAAGTCTCATCTCGGAAAAGAACTCCCCGTAAGCCCGTCCGCAGTCGTGGTTGCCCATGCAGAACAGGACCGGCAGCGGAAAATTCTTGTAGAGGTTGCGCTGCGACGCCAGCCGCGAGAGCGCATCCTCCCGTTTCGAGGGCTTCCAGCCCAAGTCACGGTCGAACCCGATGTCGCCAAGTTCGGCAAAGAAATCGGCGCCGAATTTGAGCGCGGCCCGCTGGGCGAAAAGAACGTGATACTTCGTATCCCTGAAATCGGGCGGGAGCGAGAACAGCGGGCGTGCCGCATGGATGTCGGTGACCAGAGGGAAGACCAAGGCCGCGTCCGCGCCGCGCCAGTCCTCGAAGCGCGCATGCGACTCGGCAATCTGCTGGTCCACCCACGCGGGCATTGCGAACGCGGGCACCGCCGTGGACGGTGCCGGCGCGGCCGCCTCCGCCCAAGCGCCGCCGACCGTCAACAAGGCCATCCCCGCAGCCGTGAACCAAGTTCTTCGGCTCCCGACCGAAACACACCTCATACCCCCTCCTCCATCATTTAAAGTTGTCGGATGTCAAGCATGCGTGATCGACGGGCGAAAAACAAGCGATTTTCCTGTTTCGATACGACCGGGGCGCATCCGTTTCACTGGCCGAGATCAGACGACGGAAGTCCGCGAGAAGGATTCGATTACGATTATGAAGGTGCCTCTTCCGTCATAATCGTAATCGTAATCCTGATCCCAACTTGAAGTGATCGGTCAGTGGAACGGGAATGCGCCCCAAGAGCGCGTGACACGGACCGCGCACTTGACCCCCTTGCCCCGTTTTGGCATTCTTCTCAGCATAGAAGTGCGTGTTCAGGCCGAGAGGATTCAGACGGGTGCTTACCCGTGCCGACCGGCAAACGATTTCTGATTGACATTACGGCAGGGAAACAGACATGTCATA
This sequence comes from uncultured Lentisphaeraceae bacterium, assembly GCA_964579865.1. Lineage (GTDB taxonomy): Bacteria > Verrucomicrobiota > Kiritimatiellia > RFP12 > UBA1067 > DAOPZC01. The sequence goes on from CAZOIS010000219.1 coordinate 3,304, forward strand.
CCTCATCAAGAATGCCCATCTGGTTTCACCCGATATCGAGCTGTTCGGCGCGGCGGTGGAGCTGGAAAACGGGCTTGTGAAAAAGATTTATGCCCAAGGCGAAAGCCTGCCGGAGGGCTGCGAAGAATACCAGGCCGCCGGCAAAATGGTCGTGCCCGGCTTCATCGACGCCCACTGCCACGGCGGGATGGGCTACGAAGTCACCAGCGACGACAGCCAAGCCATCCGGATCATCGCCGAAGCCAAGTTGCGGGAAGGCGTCACCTCGTTCTGCCCGACCACGCTGACGCTTCCCGAGGAGAAGCTGGCGGCGAGCCTGAGGAACATCGAGGCCTACCGCCAGGATCCCACCGGCTGCAAAGTGATCGGCACGCATCTGGAAGGGCCCTATATCAACCCGGAATGCGCCGGCGCCCAAAACCCCGCCTTTCTCCGCAAGGCGGACATCGGCGAGGTGCTGCGCCTCCATGCGGTTTCGCCCGTCGCGCTGATCTCCTACGCGATCGAGATGGAGGGGAGCCTGGAGTTCACCAAGCAGCTGCGCGCGGCCGGCATCACCGCAAGCTGCGGACACACCAACGCCACCTGCGCCCAGTTCAAGGCGGGCATGCCGTTCGGGCTGCGCCGCCTGACGCACTTCTGCAACCAGATGACCAAGCTGCACCACCGCGAGATCGGCCTGGTGGGCGCCGGCCTGATGGAGGACAGCGTCGCCATTGAAATGATCTGCGACAAGATCCACCTCTGCCCCGATATGATCCGCCTGGCGTTCAAGTCCAAGCCGATCGGCAAGATTCTGCTGATTTCCGACGCGATGGAGGCGACCGGACTGCCTGACGGGAATTATCAGTTGGGCGGACTCGCCGTGGTGGTTGCGGAGGGCGCGGCCCGCCTCGCCAGCAACGGCGCGCTGGCGGGAAGCACCCTGCAGATGAACACCGCCTTCAAGAATGTCGCGGAAGAGACGGGCTTGCCCCTCGCGCAGCTGGTCAAAACCACCTCGTGGAACCAAGCCCAGGACCTCGGACTGAAGAAACTCGGCAAGCTCGAAGCCGGCTTCATCGCCGACATCGCGGTCCTCGACGACGCCTTCAACGTGGCCGCGGTCTTTTTGGAGGGCGTCAGAAAGTTCTGACGGACGACGCCTCTTCCCCCGTCCGCCAATCGCCGCCCAGCGCATGCAGCAGGGCGGTGGAATCCGCATACCGGTCCGCCCGCGACTGAATCTGGTCGAGCTCCGTCTGCATGAGCTGCCGCTGTGCGTCGAGCAGCACCAGATGGCTGATCGCGCCGCTCTTGAACTGGCCTTGCGCGATGTCATAACCGGCGCGCGCATGGCGGACCGCGTCGGTCCGCTCCCGGAGCGCGCGCGCGTCGCTCTCAAGCGCGTACAGGGCATCGGCGACTTCCTGGAAGCCCTGCAGCACGGCCTGTTTATAAACCGCGGCGGCCTCGTCATACGCGGCGACGGCCTCGCGCTTCTTGGCCCGCAGTTCGCCGCCGCGGAAGACTGGCTGCATGAGATTGGCGCCGATGCTCCAGACGTTGAGGCTGTTGAGCATGTCGGCGGCATGCGTGTCCTGAGCGCCCAGGCTTCCCGAGAGCGTGACCCGCGGATAAAGGTCCGCCGCGGCGACGCCCACGCGCGCGCAGGCCTGATGCCACAGCGCCTCGGCGGCGCGGATGTCGGGCCGACGCCGCGCCAGCGCGGAGGGCAGGCTGAGCGGCAACTCCTCCGGCAGATGCAAGCCGCCGAGATCGAACGCCGCGATGTCGGCTTCGGCGGGCGTCTCGCCCAGATAGACCGCGAGCTGGTGGCCGACGCGCGCCGCCTGATGCTCAAGCGGCGGCAGCGAGGCGCGTGTCTGGGCCAACAGGAACTTCTGGTTTTCCAGATCGAGGGCGGAAACCCCGCCCGCCTTGTATTGCGTCTCCATGATCGTCAGCTGCCGTTCCTGCACGGCCAGGAGATTGCTGACGCAGCCGAGCCGCGCGTTCAATGAGGCTTGCCGGATGACCGCGCTCACGACGTTCGCGGCCAGCGTCTGTTGCGCCGCCTCCAGCTCGAACGCCTGATAGTCGACCTTCGCAGCCAGCGCTTCGAGCGTCCGCCGGTTCTTGCCGAAAACGTCGAACGTGTAGGCGACCGACGCCGAGACGTTATACAGCGCAAAGGGCGGCGGATTCTTCACGCCCGACATGCCCATCGAGGCGAGGTCCACCTCTTGCCGTTTGGCGGAGATCCCGACGTCGACAGCGGGATACTTCGCGGCTCCGGCCTGGGCGTTCAGCGCCTCTTGCGCCTGCACAAGCCGCGCCTGCGCTTGCGCAAGGGTCGGGCTCTGCGCCAGCGCCCGACGCACCAGCTTGTCGAGCGCGTCGCTGCGGAAAAGCGACCACCAGCGCGCGGAAATGTCGTTCTCGGCGACGAGCCGCTGCGCGGCTCCGCCCGCGCCCTCGGACGAAACCGTTTCGGCGGGCCGGTCGCCGGGCAGATAGGCCGTCGGCACAGGCGCCGGCGCCGGCTTGAAGTCCGGCCCCACGGTGCAGCCCGCCACCAGAACGGCGAAGGCCGCCCAGACAAGGAACAGGCCTGCGGCGGCGACACCTCGCCGAACCGTCTGCGGCGGGTTCGGAGAACCCGCCCTACCCGCAACTGCGGAGCGGCTACACACCCTCACGAAATTTGTCGGCGAACTCTTTTTCATGCGCGCCTCCTCAGTCCAGCGTCCGACGGTAAAACACCGTCGCGATCATCATCACCGCCAGGGTGAACACCATCAGCGGCCAGATGCTCGGCCAGAGGTCCGGAAACAGATTGCCCTTGAGGATGATGCCTCGGATCAGGCGCAGGAAATGGGTCAGGGGCAAGAAGTTGCCGATATGCTGCGCCCAGTGCGGCATGCCCTGGAACGGGAACATGAAGCCCGACAGGATCATGTTGGGCAGAAAGTAGAACAGGGTCATCTGCATGGCCTGCAGCTGATTCTGCGCCACGGAAGAGAGGGCGATGCCGACGGTGAGGTTGGCCACGACAAAGAGCAGCGCGGCCAGGTAGATCATCGACAGGCTGCCGGCGCTCGGCACCTGGAACAGAAAACGGGCGGCGAGCAGGATGATCGTGGTCTGGAGCAGGCCGATCGCGATATAGGGAACCAGCTTCCCGGTCATGACCTCGAAGGGCGAGACCGGCATGGCCAGCATATTCTCCATCGTGCCGCGTTCGCGCTCGCGCGTGATCGCGAGGCCGGTCATCAGCACCATGGTCATGCAGAGGATCACGCCGATGAGGCCGGGGATGATGTTGTAGCGGGTGATGCCTTCCGGGTTGTAGAGCCGGTGGATCCGGAC
>CAZOIS010000220.1:0-6630 GCA_964579865.1 uncultured Lentisphaeraceae bacterium
AGCTTGCCGGTCGCGTAGTCGAACTTGGTCTCGCAGTGCGTGAAGCCGTTGATGCGGCTGATGATGTAGGCGGCGTCCTTGCCAAGGCCGTTCAAGATCACCTGCAGCGGCGACTTGCGGACTTTATTCGCCTTGAGAGCAATGCCGATCGCGCCTTCCGCGGCGGCGAACGACTCGTGTCCCGCGAGGAAGCAGAAGCACTTGGTCTCTTCGCGCAGCAACATGGCGGCCAGGTTGCCGTGCCCGAGGCCGACCTTGCGGTCGTCCGCGACGGAACCGGGGATGCAGAACGCCTGCAGACCTTCGCCGATGGCTTCCGCCGCTTCGGCCGCCTTGACGCAGCCTTTCTTCAGCGCGATCGCCGCGCCGAGCACATAGGCCCACTTCGCGTTCTCGAAGCAGATGTTCTGGATCGAGTTGCAGATTTCATACGGATCGAAACCCTGGGCCACGCACAGCTTGCGAGCAGCCTCAAGGTCTTTGATCCCGTACTTCTTGCAGACCGCGTCGATCTGTTTGATGCGACGCGAATAGCTTTCGAAAAGTGCCATAAGAAAAGTCTCCTTTCAACTACTCGTGACGAGGATCGATGAACTTGACGGCACCCTGCTCCTTAGTGAAGCGCCCGTAGGTGCCGGTGCACTTCGCCAATGCCTCTTTCGGATCCGCGCCCTTCTTGAGCTGCTCCATGAACGGCCCCATGCGGACGAACTCGTACCCGATCACCTCGTCGTTCTTGTCCAGCGCGATGCGCTTGACATAGCCCTCGGCCATCTCCAGGTAGCGCACGCCCTTCTGCTTTGTGCTGTACATCGTGCCGACCTGGCTGCGGAGACCTTTGCCGAGATCTTCCAAACCGGCCCCGATCGGAAGGCCGCCCTCGGAGAACGCGCTCTGTGTGCGGCCATAGGCGATCTGCAGGAACAACTCGCGCATCGCGGTGTTGATCGCATCGCAGACGAGATCCGAGTTCATCGCCTCGAGCACGGTCTTGCCCGGCAGCACTTCGGCGGCCATCGCGGCGGAGTGCGTCATTCCGGAACAACCGATCGTCTCGACCAGCGCCTCTTGGATCACACCGTCTTTGACGTTCAGGGTCAGCTTGCAGGCACCCTGCTGGGGCGCGCACCAGCCGATGCCGTGCGTCAGACCGGAAATGTCTTTGACTTCCTTGACCTGCACCCACTTGCCCTCTTCAGGCACCGGTGCCGGACCGTGCTTGGCGCCCTTGGCGACGCAGCACATCTGCTCTACTTCGTGAGAGCATTGATACGGACAACTCATGTTGAAACCTCCATAGGTGTACGAAAAAACCGCGACATTGTACACAAATCACAGTGTACTGACAAATGGAATACCGTCGTTGCCGAACATATTTTACAGGCGCTTACCGTCCTTGCGCCAAACGAAGCGCGAGGCGCTCGGGCAAGCCGGCTTTCATGTTCTTGTCCATTGCGGCCTGCACATCATACGGCACGCGGATGAACTCCAGATCCTTCGACTTGGCGCAATACAGGACATAGGCGCTCCGCGGATCATTATCGCGGGGCTGTCCGACGCTGCCAACGTTGACGAAAAACTTCTGGCCGAAAGCGATCTTTATCTTGCACGGCTCGACGCGCATGACCTCGCGCTGCTTCTCATAGATCATCGGGACATGCGTGTGGCCGTGAAAACAGAGGGACGTCATTTGGTAGCTGAAATTCGCTTCCGCCGCCAACGTGTCGAACACGTACCCCCACCGCTCAGGCATGTCAAGCGTGCTGTGCACAAGCGTGAAACCGCCATACGCTTTATGATACGGCAGATCATGCAGCCATTTGACGTCATCCTCAGTCAGTTGCCGGCGAGTCCACGCGATCACGCTGGCGGCTAATGGCTGGAAATCATCCAAGCTCTCATTATAAGAGCAATAATGGTCATGGTTGCCGCGAACCGTCACGCACCCGATCTCCCGCACCACTTTGATGCATTGAGAAGGGCTGGCGTTATAGCCCACAACGTCGCCCACAGAGACGAAATCCGTAACTCCTCTGCTACGGGCATCCTCCACGACCGCATTCAACGCCTCGAGATTGGCGTGAATGTCCCCCAAAATGGCATACTTACGATCCATAGAAAAAACGAAATTGGATTCTTTTACGTGATCTTCAACGTGGCGGCGGCCAAAGGCAGGTCTTCAGCCGTCGTGATCTTCATGTTGGGACGCGGCCACTCGACCAAGCGAACCGGTTCGCCGATAAGCTCAACGGCGCTGGCTTCGTCGGTCACCGTCACCTTCTGCTCTTCCACCGCACGGTACGCGCGGCGCAACAGGTCCGCACTGAAAGCCTGGGGCGTCTGCACCGCCCACAGCTTCGACCGGTCAACCGTATGGTCCACCGTCGAACCACGCTCCACGTACTTGATCGTGTCCCACACACGGGACGCCGCAATGCCACAACCGTTACGTTTTGCGCACTTGATGATCTCGGAGATCAGGTCCGGCGTCACGCAGGGACGCGCACCGTCGTGGACAATCACGACTCGCGTGTCCGAATCCATCTCTTTCATTCCGTTGATAACCGAGTCCTGTCGGCGTCCGCCTCCCGCCACGATCGTCCGAAGCTTGGAAATGCCGAACATCTGCGAGACACTTTTGGCCGCCAGCATCTGATCCTTGCGCACCACCAATACGATCTGATCGATATCCGTGCACTGCTCAAAAGCCAGCAGAGACCATGCAATAACCGGTCGCGCGCCCAGACTTAAAAATGCCTTATCCGTGTTCGAGCCCATGCGCTCGCTTTTTCCTGCTGCCACAATAATTGCCGTATTCATAGAATTCTCCAGAAGAAAAACCGTTGACGGCGGAAACCTTTTTGAAAACGTTCCAAAAACAAGCGGCTCCCGGTATCCCTGCGGAACCATCGCGCACGTCACCAAATCTGCAATAGAATGTGACTCATAGTAACAACGGAGAAAACCCAACGTCAAGGATGATCGGTTTTTATTTCGCTCGCGATGGAGGCGTCAAAGGGGCAATGAAAGCCGTCGTTTCCGCCATGCGGCGCGGTTGGCGCGCACAGCGTGTTCACTCCTCAAGGACCACCGGATTGGTGAGCTCTCCAATGCCGTCAATGGAAATGGTGACCGAGTCGCCGGGCGCGAGATATACGGGAGGGGTGCGCGCAAAGCCCGCGCCGCTGGGTGTGCCCGTAAAGATCGCCGTGCCAGCGGGCAGCGTCGTGCTGCCGCTCAGAAAAACGATCAGATCCGCCACACAGAAGATCTGATCCTGCGTGTTGGCGCACTGCCGAATTTCGCCATTTACGAGTGCGCGAAGTGTCAGGTTCTGGGGATCGGCAATCTCGTCCTTCGTGACGATGCAGGGCCCCAGCGGCGCGAAGGTGTCGAAAGACTTTCCGCGACACCATTGGTTGCCGCCGAAACTTTTCTGCCAGTCGCGCGCGGTCACGTCGTTTCCGCAGGTATAGCCGAACACGTAATCGAGTGCGTTTTCGCGCGTGGCGTTCTTGCAGGCTCGGCCAATGATGACAACCAATTCGGCTTCGTAATCCACCTTGGTGCTGGCGAGATGCGTAGGAATAACAATCGGGTCACCGGGATTCTGCGTCACCCAAGGGCTTTTCATGAAAAGCACGGGGAACTCCGGCGTCGGCTGCTTAGTTTCGCGCGCGTGCTCGCGAAAATTGAGACCGATCGCGAGAATCACCGCCGGCTGAATCGGCGCGAGCAGTTTAGCCACGCGAACGCGTTGACCGGAAGGCTGCCAAAAGCCGAAAAGGTCACCGCTAATCGGTTCAGCGGTGCCGTCGGCATGGAGTATTCCGGTAATGGGCAAGTCTTTTTCGTCGGCAAGGAAGCGGATAAAGCGCATGAAATTCCTTACAAATAATGTCGCTAAAAAATACTCGGGGGCTTGGCCTGTGTCAAGAGAGAGACGATTGCCCACAAAAAATCTCAGCCGAAGCATACTTAAATCAGTTGATTTTTAGGACCGCGTGTTGTTATAATATATCTCCGTTTTACAACATAAGTGTTTATGGTTCAGCAGGTTATTTCAAACGCCCCTGTAGCTCAGTTGGATAGAGCAACGGATTTCTAATCCGTGGGTCGCGTGTTCAAGTCACGCCAGGGGCGCCATCAAAAAACTCATAATTGCATCATTTTTATTGTGGTTTTATCATTATTTTGACTCACAGCCATCTAAAGCCCGTACACGCCCTTACCCGATTTTCACCCCGCTACATCCTCTTTTTTGGTTACAGTTTAGTCACACCCCCTCCAGACTGTAACCACCTGTTACCAATCCGCCACTTGACAGCCACCCCGAGTCCAGCTTCAAAGGCGCTCTAAGGACAGCAGGGATCAGAGAAACCAGAGCTTCATTTGCTGCGTGCATCCCGGCTGGCTTGCCCAAGTATGATAGCTACCATGATTCCCACTTCGTCCATGATGCAAGAGGCAGGCGGATCCTCTGCAGGCAAATGACGCGCACGGGGACGATTCGGATCATTCAGCATGTTGATGTCCCATCTGGACATCAAGCATCGACTGAAGTCGTCGTCATCCTCGTGCGAGTGTTGTGTTTGTTCATGAGCGTGGCGATGATCCCAGCAGCCTCCTGGGCAAAGCCCTGACGGCATAAGCCTGGTACTCCATGGCGTTTGAATAACGCCGACCACATTATTGTTGCAAGCCAGAAGATGATGGGGAAGTAGCGTTTGTCACGATGTCCCGCTACGACCCTGCTGCTCGCGATACGCCCCCCAACTGCTTCGGGAGTTCGTTAGTTCATTGCTAATCTGACTCCGCCAAGATAACGTAGAACCATCCTTGATTCCTTACTCCCTGGTGGAGTTTAATCCAGAAATCCCGATGGTGCTCCTGAAAGTAGACACCACAAGTATACCTAATGACATTCGCCACCCTCAACCCAGATGCCGCATTTGGAGCGACGGCCGCAGCAATATCGGCAGACAGTTTACCGACTTTGGTGTTGCCGTGGTATAGCGCCTCACCATACCTTAGTTTAAGCTCATCCCCAGCACAAACGTGTTGGGCTATAATACTGAACTCCGTTGGAAGAACCGTTTACACGCTTTTTGGCGGCCGGCATGCTCGATCGCATAATATGGTGATGCACAGATGGCGCCGAGAAGTTGAATCAACTCTTCCAAGTTTGATGAAGCTGCCAATATCTTATCCAGTGTGTTATCCAGAAGAACGTCCGAGCACAACAGAGCTTGCGGTTCCTTGTGGGCGTTCTCTCTCCACATCTGTACGTACCAGTCAGCGGCAAGCAGTTCCAACATCTGATCTGTCTTCAGATTTGACAATTCATTTTTCGATAGTCACCGTAATTTTCTGGTGTCAACTGTCCACGGACGTCATCTACAAGAACCCACTTAACAGCGGAGTACTGCTAGCGCAAAGTTATATCTGTCATCCGCACTCAACAGATCTCCATCTATTGCATATTGATCTGTTTCTAAAGCCAGTTCATACTTGCTACTAGTTAAAGGTGCCTATAGGAAAGATAATTCATGGACAATGACTGTGGAAATGAAAAGTCAGTTGAGGCTCTCCAAAATTACGTGGCCTCGATTTGGCAATGCGAAATTATGGCATGTTCAAACTGCTGGAGCGAGGACAAGCAACCAATCCTCAGACCTTCGCGCCAAAAGGAGAATTCCGATTTTCGGTGGCGTAATCGTTATCGAGTGCCTCACATTGGCAGTGAGTTCGGGGTCAGTGGGCCTCGAATCGTCTTTGTCGGTTTGGAAGATCCCTACACCCTCGAAAATCCGGTCAACCCGCTTACCGAGATGAACAAACTCGGGGAGTATCTCACAACAAGCCTCGGCAGAGGTGATCGCCATCGTTGGGGTGAACTCTATCTTGCCCATGACCTTCTCGGCATTCCGGGGGCCTCAACGGGGACATCAATCTTCAACCGAATTGCCACCATAAACAGTCATCTCTGTTCATTGGTCTCGGGGGACGGACGGCAATCGGCATCGCACAAACTCCTTCACGCATGCGACTTTGCGTGGCGCATAATTTTCACCGAACTGAATCCCGACATCGTCATCTTAGAAAGTAAGCAGTTCGTTTGGGGAGAAGCGCTCGCCAAGGTGGAAAGAATGGGTTGGCCGATCAAGGATCTCGCATGCCACCCGGCGTCGGACAAGGTGCGATTGTTTAAAGTGCAAGCGCCACGCCATGATTTTTACATCCTCGCGCTCATTCATCCATCGCGTTCCTGGTGCACGCGGAATTACCCATATTATAGAGATATCATTAATCCTACAGTGGCCGAACTCCGTAGGCTTATTGCCTTGGACATGAGCGAGGCGGTGAAAGAACCTATTAAGGCGGCAGAAAGTGGCGATGGCTGTGGGCTGTAGGCAATAAGCTGTAGGCATGAAAGTGAACGCTTAACGTCCAACGATCAACGCTGAAAAGGGACACTACCCGGCCTGCATGGCGTTTTCTTTGAGGGATTGGGCGGAGGCGGAGAATGTTATGAAAAAACCGGACCACAGCCGTGGCACCCGCACCTGCTGACCCTCGGGTGTTTTGGTTCACCGTGAACTGGACAAGCGCCCTGTGTTGTTAAGAGAC
>CAZOIS010000221.1:0-6479 GCA_964579865.1 uncultured Lentisphaeraceae bacterium
CTTCTCGGCGATCAAGTACGCCAAGGTCAAGCCGATCCGCGACGCGCGCGGCCTGGCCGTGGATTTCGAGATCGAGGGCGACTTCCCGAAATTCGGCAACAACGACCCGCGCGTGGACGAGATCGCGATCGAGGTGGTCAAAACCTTCATGGGACGCCTCTCCAAGCACCGCACCTACCGCCACGCCAAGCCCACGCTGTCGATCCTCACCATCACCTCGAACGTGGTCTACGGCAAGAAGACCGGCTCCACGCCGGACGGCCGCAAAAAGGGCGACCCGTTCGCGCCCGGCGCGAACCCCATGCACGGGCGCGACTCGCACGGCTGCATCGCCTCCATGAAGTCCGTGGCGCAGCTGCCCTACGACCACAGCGAGGACGGCATCTCTTACACCTTCTCGATCGTGCCGGACGCGCTCGGGCGCGAAGCCCCGGAGCGCATCGAAAACCTGGTGAGCCTGCTGGACGGCTACTTCACGGAAAAGGGGCACCACATCAACGTCAACGTCCTGCAGCGCGAGCTGCTGCTGGACGCCATGGACCACCCCGAAAAATACCCGCAGCTCACGATCCGCGTCTCGGGCTACGCCGTGAACTTCATCAAGCTCACGCGCGAGCAGCAGCTCGACGTGATCCACCGCACCTTCCACAAAAAGTTCTGAGGCCCCTCGCGGGCACAGGGAGGGCGCTGGCGCAGACCGCTCCTCGGTGCCGCGAGCGCGGTCTATTTCAGCAGCACCGCGAGCGCGTCCTGACTGTTCTTGGCGGCGAGCAGGGCGGCGAGGCCTTCGGCGCACAGCGCGCGCGCCAGCGCCTCTTTGAGGGGCGGCAGGCCGGAGGCCGCAGAGGGCGGATAGAGCACCATCACACAGACGCGGCAGGCTCCGCCGCAGGCGCAGGACACGCCCTGCGCGCTGACGCCCACGGCCACGACCGTCCGGTACACGTTCTGCGTCTCGACCGTGAACAGCGCGGCGCCCTCGCCGATCCGCTCGGGCGCGCAGGACGGAAGCGCCTGAATCTCCCTGCGGATCTCCTCGACCGTTCCCACCGCGCCGCTGCGCGCGCACAGCGCCAGCAGGAGCGCGACCGTCTGCGCCTGATCCGCGGGCGCCATCTCGAGCGAAATGCTCTGCCACTGGAGGCTGGCCCTCAGCGGCGAGGGCTGCCGGCCGCCCGCCGCCGGCGCTGCGGGAGCCACGCCCGCCGTCAGCACGCCGTACATGTCCTCCGCCGTCTCGCAGGCCAGCAGCGCCGCACGGCCCTTCTCGTCCAGCATCCGGCACACCTGGGCGATCAGCTGCAGCTGCGGCGTGGCCGCATTGTCGGGGGCCAGCACCAGCACCACGATCCGGGCGGGCTTGCCGTCGGCCGCGTCGAAATCCAAGCCCTCCTTCTTGAGGCCGACCGCGCACACCAGCCGCGTCACCGCATCCGTGCGGGCATGCGGGATCGCCAAGCCGTGCTCGAGCCCGGTGGAGAGCCCCTGCTCGCGCTCGAACACGGACTGCACCGCGCGCTCGCGGTCCATCACCAGCCCGTTCTCGTACAGCAGCGACACCAGCTCGGAGATCGCGCCCTGCTTGGTGGTGGCCAGCATCCGCGGCTTGAGCGTCTCGACCGCGAACCGATTCTTGAGCATGTTCGAGGCCACGACGGCCGCCGAGGCGGGCACGGCCTTCTGCAGGTTTTTGCGCAGCTCCGCGTCGTTCAGCGGCTTCTGCAATTCGCGCAGGCTCTGCTCGACGCCCGAAGAGAGCTCCAGCATGACCGTGTTGATGAGCGGGCGCTCCTGTTCGGAGCACTCGAACGTCACCTCGCCGTCGACCCCCTGCAGGTGGATCACCTGCGACTCGCGCGTGATGCGGTAGAGCACCTGATACCGGTTGAGCCGGTGCGCGTAGAACCCGTCGTCCTCAAAAATCTCCACGGCCCGGTTGATCATCAGCATGGCGGCCTGATGCGAAGGAAATCTGAAAACGATTTTCACCGACTCCGGCACGGGGAAGTTCTCGCGCGTGCCGTTGCCGCCCGCGGCGAACACGGGCTTGGCCGCGAGCGGCCCGCAGATGCAGGTCGCCAGCGCGAGCAACACGACGCTGAACACGACGCCGGGCGGCAGCGCGGCCATCCCCACCACGGCAGCCAGCAGCGCCAGGGAGAGCTCGCCGCGGGGCAGCAGCGCCACCCCCACGCGCAGGCACCCCACGCCGTTCAGCTCCGCCAGGGCCGCCGGAAGGGCCCCGCCCACCAGCTTCGCCACCACGACGCCCGCCACGAGCAGGCCGATGCCCATCAGCATCGGAGTCTCCGCCAGCAAGCCGAGATCGACCTGCATCCCGAGGGCGGCGAAACAGGCGGGGACCAAAACCACGCTGACGAAATCGAGCCGTTCGCGGATCTCGTGACGCAGATCCGTCGTGGAGAACGCGAGGCCCATGACGTACGCGCCGGCCATGACCGAGAGCCCCATCGCCCCCATCACCCCGCCAGCGATCAGCAGGCAGGCCGCCGAAACCGCGAACGCGCTGGTGTAGTTCTTCTCGCGCAGGGCCAGCCCGTTCACGAACCGTGCAATGGGGAACCCGCACAGCGCGACGATGCCGAAGCCGATCAGCGCGCGCAGCGTCATCGACGCCAGCAGATACGCGTTGGGCGCCGCGCCCTTCTCCGCCGCCGCGAACGCGCCCGAGAAAACGGTGAACAGGAAGAGGCCCGTCATGTTGTCGGTCAGCGCGGCCGTCAGCGCCACGGTGCCGGCCGGGGACTCGAAGCGCTGCCGCGCCGCCAGCGTCCGCGTCAGCATGCCCACGGAGGAGACCGACACCGCCGTGCTCACCAGCAGCGCCAGCGGCGAGGTCCATCCCCACGCGGCGCCGCCGGTCAGCCGGGGCACCACCGCCACGAGCAGCACGAGCGCGACCGCAAAACAGAGCGCGAAACCGCCGAGCCCCGCGGCGATGCCGCCGGCGGCGGACCGCCGGACCTGCCGTAGGTCCGTGTTCAGCCCGACGAGAAAGAAGAAGACCACGAGCGAGATGGTCACGACGCCGTACAGCGGGTCGCGCACGCTCAGAAAGCCGCCGGCCTCACGCATCAGGCCGTCCGGAAAAAGCGGCAGCGAAAGCCCTCCCAGCAGCCACGGGCCCACCAGCACGCCCGCCGTCAGCTCGCCCAGCACCCGGGACAATTTCCAGCGGTTGAAGAGCCGGCCGCCCATTTTGGCCGCGAAAACCAAGACGCCGAGCTGAAGGATGAAGCGGGCCGAGGGAACAACCCACTCGTGCGCCGCCGCCCCGCCCTCGCCCGCCAAGGCCACGCCCGCGCACGCCATGAGCGACAGAATCACCGTCACCTTTTTCCGCATACCGCGCTCCTTTGACTTGGCCACCGTCCGGTGGTGAACGCTTTCGTGTTTGTCGCTCAAGTTTAGCAATGCCAGCCCGGATGCACAAGCGTGGACAAACACCCGTGAGAAGTCGAGCCGCGGCGGATTCCGATCCGGTGGTGTCCGTCGTTCACGCCGGGCTTTGGGGAGTGTGGGCGGGCGAACAGTCGCGCGTGCGCACCTGGCTGCGGTAGAGGGTCCAGCCGTTGCCGAGCCAGTAGGCGATGCCGCACACCCACATGCTCGGCAGCAGCAGGCCGTGGTTGCCCGTGATCTCGCTGACCATGATAATCGCCGCAATCGGCACGCGCACCGAGGCCGCCAGAAAGCCCGCCATGCCCACCAGCGCGAACGCGCCCGGATGCAGGTCCAGCGTCGGGAAGGCCCGCATCAGCGCCAGCCCCGTGGCTGCGCCCAAGGCCGCACCGGCCACCAGCGCGGGGCCGAACACGCCGCCGCTGCCGCCGCTGCCCACCGTGAAAGACGTCGCGAGAATCTTGCCGAAAAAGATCAGGGCCAGCGCCGCAAGCGACACCTCGCCGAAGCGCTCCGTCAGCGGGCTGCCGACCGAAAGGGCCTGCTGGATCAGCCCGTACCCCGAGCCCAGCACCTGCGGCAAAACGAACCCGATGAGTCCCGTCAGCACGCCGCCGAGGCCCGGCTTGACCCACCCCGGCACCCGCCACGCGCGGCAGACCGATTCCGTCTGCCGGAATATCAGAATATAGAACTTCGCGCCCGAGGCGACCACCAGCGCGAGAATCAGGTATGGCACCAGCTTGAGCGGGTTGTCGAACGCATACTCCGGCATGACGAAAAGCGGCTGCCAGCCGAAGAAAAGGGCGAACACCGTATAGGCCAACGTCGACGCCACCAGCGACGGCATCAGGACCTCGTACTCGATATCCAGGCCGCTGTAGAAGATCTCCGCCGCGAAGATCGCGCCCGCCAGCGGCGCGCGGAAAAGCGCGCCCACCCCGGCCGCCAGCCCGGCAGCCATCAGGACGCGGCGCTCCGCGGCATCGAGCTTCAAGAGACTCGCGATCGCGGACCCGCACCCCGCTCCGATCTGCGTCACAGGGCCCTCGCACCCCGCCGAGCCGCCGGACCCGATCACCAGCGCCGAAGCCGCCGCCTTCACCGGAATCACGGCGAACGGGATGCGCCCCTCGTTGCGGTGATACGCATAGATCGCCGCATCCGTGCCGTGCCCGCCCGCCGACGGCGCAAACCATTTGACCAGCAGGGCCGCCGACAGCCCACCCAGCGCGGGCAGCACCAGCAGCACCCAGCGCAACGGCTCGGCGTGGCGCGCAGCCGGATAGAGCGGCACCTCGCCGGCCGCCAAGGGCGGAGAATAGTGCGCGAGCGATTCGCTCAGATAGAAGCGCGCCGTCTCCAGCAGCCAGTAGAAGCCCGCCGCCGCCAGACCCGCCGCCAGCCCGGTGAGCGCGCACAGGATGAGGGCCCGGCCGGTCTTGACCGACAGCCCCTCGCCCGCCATCCAGAAACGCCACCACTGTATAGAGATTTTTCGGAGCATCGCCTACGGACCGCCCGACGTGTCCAGAAACCACGCGCCGCGCTCAATCGATTTCCGCATCGAACAGGTCGGCCGGATTCTCTTCCTCTCCGGGGCGGCCTTTAGCAGCTCCGGCTTTGGAAGGGCGCGACCCCGGTTCGGGGCGCGTGCGGGCGCGGTAAAGGATGTCGACCGGCGCGCCTTCGAGCCCGAAGCGCTCGCGCAACGCGCGCGTCATAAAGTCGGTGTACTGCTTGGTCGCCAGCTTGGGATCGTTGACGAACATGCGGATGGAGATCGGCGCGACGCCGATCTGGACCGCGTAGTAGACCTTCAGCCGCTTGCCGCCCCGCGAGGGCGCGACCACGCGGCGCGTCGCCTCGACCAGCGTGCGGTTCAGCATGCCGGTCGGCAGGTTCACGCGCGTCTGCGAGGCCACGGCGTCGATCACCTCGATACTCTTGCGCACGTTGAGGCCCGTCTTGGCCGAAATGAAAAGGATGGGGCAATAGCTCATGAAGGGCATCACCTGGCGCAGCACCGGCTCCGACTGCGTCTGGGTCATCCCCTTCTCCATCGCGAGATCCCACTTGTTCATCAGGATCACGCACCCCTTCTTGTTCTCCTGGATCAGCGCCGCGATGTGCTTGTCCTGCACGGTAGGCCCCAGATCGGGATCGAGCACCAGCACCACCACGTCGGCGTCCTTCACGCTCTCCTCCGCGCGGAACAGGCTGAACCGCTCCACCGCGTTGTCGATGCGGTGTTTGTGGCGCATGCCCGCCGTGTCCACCAGAATGTAGTGGCGCGCCTGGTCGCCGGAGCCGATGGTGAACGGCACGTCGATCGAATCGCGCGTGGTTCCCGCCACGTCGGAGACGATCACGCGTTCCGCCCGCAGCAGCCGGTTGATGTACGACGATTTCCCGGCGTTGGGGCGACCGACGATCGCCACCCGCAGCGGCTTCTCGACCGTCTCGTTCGCTGCCGCGGGCAGCTGCGGCAGCACGGCCTCCATCAGCTCGTCCATGCCGCGGTTGTGCTGAGCCGCCACCGGAAAGCAAGAAAAGCCCAGGCGCGCGAACTCCTCCACCCCCGCCTCATGCTGCGGCTGGTCGCACTTGTTGACCGCGACCACACACGGCACGCCCGCCTTGCGGACGATGCGGGCGACCTCCTCGTCCAAGGGGTGCATGCCCTGCTGCACGTCCACCACCAGGATCGCCACGGCCGCGTCGCCGAGCGCCGAATCCACCTGCGCGCGGATGCCCGCCTCGATCGGATTCTTTTCGGTCTGGCCCGCGAGCACCATCACGCCCCCCGTGTCGATCAGGCTGAAACGTTGCCCTTCCCAATCGATTTCCCGCATCAGACGGTCGCGGGTCACCCCGCTTTCGTCGTGCACGATGGCGATGCGCTTGCCCGCAATGCGGTTGAAGACTGCGGACTTGCCGACATTGGGGCGGCCGACGATCGCCACCACCCGGGTTTTTACTTTTGGCTGTGAGGTCATTGGGAACAGTATACGGGGAACGCGCGCCGCAAACAAGCGCAAGCGCACCGGGCGGGG
>CAZOIS010000222.1:0-6425 GCA_964579865.1 uncultured Lentisphaeraceae bacterium
ATGTAGGAGAGGGCGCGGGTTTCGCGCTCGTAGTCGTTCAAGGGGCGGGTGCGGGGGGAAACGTAGCGCCGTGCGGCGCGGGTGGTGCTGTACGGGTGGCATGTGTTATTCATGGTGGCGCGTCCTTTCTTCACACCCGACGAAGGGGGTGTGACAAAACGTCTGCTCTGACTGAGCCCGAATCCTCACTGGCGGCACCCGCCGCCGTGGACGCCGAACTCAAACCGGCCCTGCTCTGCAATCTGAAAAGTGTCTGTTTCATAACGCTGCCCTTCCTTTCGCCGTCATCCTCGCCTGTGGTGTTTGCGATGATGGCGAAAGGGAGGGCAACGGCGTTATAAGACACTGGGATTGCAGACAGGACGGTGGGGCCGTGTCCGTCAGTTTTGGACCGGGGAAGCGGACGGTCTGGAGGAACGGAAGACCGGGAGCCTGCCACTAGCCGCGCGGTGGGCAACGGGCATGACAAAGGGGGCCGCTCCGAGGTACGGGCATTGGGCACGAGCTTTTTCACCCCGCGACGCGGGGCCGCCGGGTTACCGGCTGAAAAATCTAAGTGCCCCTGCCTGTACCCGCTTCGCTTTTAGAGGGGTGGCGGAGCCACTGGCCACGTCGGAGAGGCCGCCGTCGCGAGTATCCGAAGCGTTGGCGTGACCGTGTGCAACGGCGCGGCGTTTCTGACGGGCAAAGGCATGAGTGGCGGCAACGGCGGTGTATTGTGCCGGCCTTGGAGGGGGAGGGTCCGGGAGGAAAAGGCCCGGCCATCGCTTCGGGGTGCGGATCGATGCGGACGGGCTTTTTCGGATACGAAAAATCCAAGTCCGCACGGACCGCACCCGCTCCGCTTTTTGAGGGTGAGGCCGCCGAGGCGGCCAGGCCCCTGACTGCCGCAGGCGGTCCGCGCATCAGCGCGTGTGTGGGGAGCCGCCGAGGCGCGCGTACTCGCGCGGCCGTCCGCGACGAAGGGAATGCCCGTTCGATAAACTCAGAGCTGGCCGGCGCAGCGGCGGCGTCTGGCAGCGCCGCAGGCGATGACCTTAACGGCGCGGGGATGGGGTCCACCGCGCCGCGCGCGCGATGTTATGCTTGAAAGTGCGAGGTAGGCTTTACGCTGGACTTTTGTGGTCATTCAAAGCGGATTGCAGCAGGAAGCCTACTTCACGGGTTTGCACAAAGTCTACTTCGGTCTAAGCGACAAAATGACGCCTGTGGAGAAACCGCGTAAAATTGCGTTTTACAGTGATTCAGGGCTTGATGTACATCGACCGAACCCATATGATTATTGTTGAGCTCGCTTGAGGCAAGTGCACAGCTTGAGGTAGGCTCAATAACACTGTTCGGCAACAGAAGATGAAATCAATACTCACAGCATTGTTTCTAATCACAGTAGTGACGCCAACCGCGCGGGCAGCGTCAGAGACATGGGTTATCTCCAATTCCATCGACATCATCGCGAGACAGATCCACTCCACAATTCCAGGCGTGTCCTTCGACCACCTTTTTGAGGCAAAGCGAGAAAAGGATGGTTGGTCCTACGTCTACTGGAACAACTACGGAAAGATCTGGGTTGACGAGATTCATATCCGATTGACCTACCTTGCTGCCAAGGAAACACGCATTCAGGTTGAAGCTTATCGAAAAGAATCCGGCATATTCTTCGGTCACAAGGAACAGAAACCAGAATTGCTGCAGAAGACGTGCACTTGGCTAAAGACAATCAAATAGGAAGCCGAACCAGCGGCTTGAGGCTACGCCGAACAAGCTCCGGAACTTTGACTAACTCCAGAGCGGCGAGCCTCACCCGTAACGTTCGACGGGAGAACAATGAATGCAAAAATCACATTCGGCGGCCTCTTGTATGGCGCAATAGGTGCGATTCTCGTCACCACTCTTGCTGTGTGTGACATAAGACTATTTCGCACGAACATGATATTGGGTCTTATTGTTTTTACGTTGCTTGTTGCTGGCGTCGTTTTTGCGGTCTTGCTTGGGCAAACGCTTTTCACTAAAACCGAACTAATCAGTGGTGCCGTTCTTGGGTACTTCATTTTGATTGGATGCGTCGCTATTAGGAACGAGCGCAACAGATATGGCTCTTCGGCTTTTCGCGAAGGTGCCGAACAGGAAACTTCAACTTTCGAAGAGACTCCCCTGAAAAGGGAGATGAGTCGAACCATGCGACCACCGAAACCCCATTCGCCTTCGGCTCAGGGTGTTGGTGGTCGCTGACGTTGGGTCACAACCATGAAAATGATATGGGTTGAAATATTGTTGATATTGGCGACCATCTTGATCCCCGTATCGATTGCATTGCGCGTGATCTATGGCAGTCGATGGCTTGAGTGGGAGAACAGATTCATTGAGTCATGCGGTATCAATGCCATGGCTTACACCTTTGTTAAGGTGTCTATCCTTCTGTTTCTCGGAGGGTTTTGGGTGTGGCGGGAGCGAGAACGAAGGCGGAGACAGAACAAGGAAGCCTACGAATTGCCAAAGACCTGATCATGAATGTGAAACGGAGAACCCAACAACGCACCCACCCAACACCGTTCGCCTTCGGCTCCGGTGTAGGTGGGCGCTGACGTTATCTTTTTGAATGTGCTATCCACTCGGCATCGGTGAGCAGGCGTTCGCCGACGCGGTAGAGCGGGCGAACGCTTTTCGGCAGTATGCCGAAGCGTAGTTTTTTGACTTCGAGGTGGTACACCGGGTTGTCTTCGTTGTTTTCCTCGGGCTGGATCATGCGGTACCACTTCCACGCGTCGTAGCGGATCGCGTCGGAATAGCGTAGCTCGCCCTCGCGCGATTCCGTGGACACCACGATGAACGAGACGCCGAGCGTGACCGCGAGGTCGCGAACGGTGTTCGACGCGTAGGTGACCTGCTGTTCGATGTTGGCCTTGGCCATGTTGGCGTCGGGCTGGCAGGCCTGCAGGTAGTCCAGCACGATCAGCTTGGCCCCGCGCCGCACGACCTTGCGGACGTAGGCCGAAAGGCGGCTTGGCGTGCGGGCGCGGGCGGTGATGGCCAGGGGCCAGCCCTCGGCTTTGGCCTTGGCTGCGAAAAGGGCGTCCCAATCCTGTTTGTTGGCGACGCCCGCCATGAATTTGCGGTAGGACGTGCGCGACTGGTCGGTGAGCGTCTGGGCGGCGATCTGCTCTTCGGTCATTTCGAACGTGAGGAGCGCCGAGGGAATTTTTTCCACGCCGCACACGTGCGAAAGGATCTGTTTGGCCAGCGTGGTTTTGCAGCTTCCGGCCTTGCCGGAAATGATGACGAGTTCGCCGGGCTGGATCCCCCCGGCGCTGTCCATGAAGGGCAAGCCGGTCATGAGGCCGGAATTGCCCTGCGCGATGCGCTTGAACGTTTCGACGGCTTTGTCGGTGGCCTCGGCGAAGGTGATGCCATCCTTGGCGGGGTCGGCGTCGTTTTTCTCAAGCGTGCGCATGAGGTCGGCCTGAACCATGTCGGCCGGCTGTTCGTCCAGGCGGCGGTCTGCCGCCTGAAGGATCGAGCGCAAACGCCGGACCTCGTATTTCTGTTTCAGAAGTTGGGCGTAATACGCCGCATGCGCGGCGGTCGGCGTGGCGTCGATCGCCGCGCTCAAGAATTTCGCGACGCCGTAACCGCCGTCCGCGCCCGCCCCGATTTTCTCGCGGACCGTGATGGGGTCGATGGGCGACTGGTTGGCGGCGAGAGTCTGGATCGTCTCAAAGACGAGGCGGGCGTTGCCCGAAAGGAACATGTCGGCCGAAATGCCGAAGTCGGCGATTTCGGACGTTGCGCCCTCGTAGTCGAGCATCAGGCTTCCGATGACGGCGGCTTCGATGTCCTCTTCAAGGTCTGACGGTGTGTTGATCATGTTTCCTCCATGAAGATCGCGACGCGCCGGCTATCATTCGGCGTGAAGCGGGCTTCGAGCGCGGTTATTTCTTGCAGGGTTTCCTCGAGGTTTTGGCGGTCGCCTGTCGGTGTCGACAGGCAGACCGCCACGTGTGTGTCGCCGCCGTACACGGCGGCTTGCTGTTCGAGTCTCGCGATGAGTTCGTAAATGGTCATAGTGTCCAGTTCCCCACGGGAAGCGGCGCGGGTGCGGCCCGCGCTGTTTTCCGCTGATTGCGTTTCGCCCAGACCTGCCGGAATTTCATCTTCCAGTTGCGGATCGGGCGGTTGAAGGTGTCGCGCCACTCCGGCGCGTAACACTCGATGAAGCGGCGCGCGATTTCGCGTGGCGCTTCGATATTCAGGCCCGCCGCGTAGTCGGCGACCTCGTCTTCGGTGGGCGGCGTGAACTTGTGGCGCGGTTTGGTTTGCGGTTTCATAACACCCAGTTTCCTGTCGGTTTGGAGTCCTTTTTCTCGGAAAGCGGTTTTTGCCCGTAGTTCTCGATCGGCGTGATTTCGAAGGTGATTTTTTTGCGGCTTTTTCCTCCCCCGCCGAGCGCCCGGATGTAGCCGTTTTCCGCGAGGTAGTTCTGGGCGTTCACGATGGTCTGGCGCGAGAGGTTGGTTTCCGACTGGAAGGCGGCGATCGAGCGCGAGGTCTCCCACGTCTGGTGCAGAGTCGCGTCGCGGAGCATGCACAGCCAGACCGCGAGGGCGGTGTATTGCTTCGCCTTCAGCAAGTCGAGCGCCCCCTGGTCCGGAACGGGCGTCCAACGGTTTGTGTTCGGCGCGTGGGGCATGGTTGGAACGGGTGTGCGGGTGCATGCTTTCGCGGGTGTTTTACAGTGTTAGCGTCATCTGGCGCTGGCCGTCGCCGGTTTCACGGCTCGGGGCGGGACTGGCGGCGGTCCGCGTGGTGATAAGGGCGTGGACATCGCGGTCGAGATAGCCCAGCGCGTTCCTGCGGCCGGGCAGCCTGACCTGGGGCAGGATGCCCTGCGCGGCGAACTTGTTGACGGCGCGCGGCGTGACGCGCAGGATGGCCGCGACCTCGTCGCGGGTGAGAAGGTTGTGGCAGGCGGACGGCCGCGGTGCGGGCTTGGTTTTCATCTGCTGTTCCTTTCTGTTCCGTTTGGTTCTTTGTCGGATAAGGTAGCACGCCTTCCTACTGGGTAGCAAGTCGAAAACGGGGGCGTTTTTGGGATTGATCGCGCTGCGGCGGGTTTGCTAAGAACGCGGCATGAAAACGCCACTGCCCGACCTTTTCGACGGCGACAAGAAATTCGCGCCCGCCGCCCAGGCGCTGCGCTCGCGCAAGCGCGAGGCGTTCTGCCAGCAGGTCGCGGGCGAGTGCTGGGGCAACAACACGGAAGCATACTGCCGCGCTTTCGGCGCGACCGACCGCGACGCGGCCGGGGCGTCGGCCGCAAGGCTGTCGCGCGATCCGGCGGTGAAGGCGCGGATCGCGTTCCTGCGCGAGGAGTCGATTACCCGCATGGGAGTCGACCGCGCTTACATCCTCGACAAGCGCAAGTACATCGCCGAGCACGGGCGCAACATGGCCGACCGGCTCCACGCGCTCGACGCGATGGAAAAGAGTCTGGGTCTCGACGCGCCGCTCAAGATCGAGATCGAGCAGAACACCAACGTGAACGTGCTGGGCGTGACCGGCGTGCTCAAGATCGAGAACCCGGCGGAGTTCGCGCGGATGATGGAAGCGGTGCGGGCGGCACGCGAGGGAAGCAAGGATCAGCCCCGCGACGTTGCGGCGGTTGACGCGGAAATGGCGCAACCCTAACCAGATTTTTGCGGAATTCCGCCGGGCGAATTTTCTGTAAAATGTTGTGTATATTTTCTGCCGCCATGGGGCACACCCCCACCCCCCGCCCCCTCCGGGGCCTCCCCCCCCCCACCCCTTGTCGCCCCCCTTCCCCCAGGCTGCCCCCAAGAAATAAGGCCCCCAGGCACGGCAGCCGACTGCTGATGTGCCCCCTGCTCGCTGCGCTCGCTTCCCCCGAAGGGCTGCCACGCGATTAGGGATGGTGTAGCAAACTCGCGTGAAACGCCGGGTTGCTACACCTGCCACGCCCCGCAGGGTTCCGCGCAGCGGCTCCCCGCGATGGGGACGCGGGTTGCGGGGCGCGGAGTGTCGTCGGCGAGAAGAGCGGCGGGCGTGCGGGCCGGGGCGTGTAGTCACGCGCAAGGCCCGCCGCGCGCCGCCGCGCCGGTCGACGCCCGTGCCCCGCGTGGTGTGCGGCGCGTCGTCCGGCGGGACCGCCGGCGCGCGACGCGCTGGGGATGGTGAAAAGCGGAGTCGAGCGCGGAGGCCCGCAAGGAGCCTGCGACGCGGCGGGCCGTGCGCTGGACTCCGCCCCTGCCGCTGCGGCAAGCGTAGCGGCGGTGACCGTACCGGTCCGGATGCGGGCGGGGCCACCAAGCGAAGCGGCTGGCCCCGATCCGCAAGGCCCGCCACGCGGTGCTTCTGAATATCATCCCGCAACGCCGCGTGGCGGGCCGGTTCCGGATTCCGGTATGGCGTGC
>CAZOIS010000223.1:0-6362 GCA_964579865.1 uncultured Lentisphaeraceae bacterium
GAGCAAGGGCGACCACACCGGCAGGCCGCAGTCGGCGAGCCCCTGGACGATGGCGGCGCGCTCGGCGGGCGCAATGAGTTTTTTCAGCATGGCGTAGGTGCTGTCGAGCGCGATGCCGATGGCGACGGCGGGTCCGTGTCCGAGCGTGAAGTTGGACATGAGCTCCAGCCGGTGCGCGGCCCAGTGGCCGAAGTCGAGCGGGCGGGCGCTGCCGAACTCGAACGGATCGCCGGACGCGGCGATGTGGTTCAAATGCAGCGCGGCGGTTTTGTGGACCACCTTCTCCATGACGGACTGATCGCGCGCGCGCAGGTCTGGCGCGTGCTTGCAGAGATAGCTGAAAAAGGGCTTGTCCTTGATGATCGCGACTTTGAAGGCCTCGGCCACGCCGCCGATCCATTCGTGCGGCGGCAAGGTCTTCAGGAAGTCGAAATCGTCGATCACCGCGAACGGCGGCGCGAAGGTTCCGGCGAAGTTCTTGGCGCCCCCGGCGTTCATGCCGTTCTTCACGCCGACGCCCGCGTCGTTCTGCGCGAGCACGGTGGTCGGGATGCGGACGAAGCGCAGGCCGCGGTGGACCAGCGAGGCCGCGAAGCCGACCATGTCGAGCACGCTGCCCCCGCCGACCGCGATGACATAGCTGTGGCGGTCGAGGTGCCCCGCGCCGGCGGCGGTCATGATCGCACGCACTTCGGACCAGCCGTTTTTGGCATTCTCCCCGCCCGGCACGATCAGCGGTTTGCGGACGAGACACAGGCGGGCGCCGTGCGACTTGAAATAGCGCTCGATCTGGCGGGCCAGGCCTTTCGAAGCGGCGGCGAGCCCCTCATCCACCACGACCAGCGCGCGGGCCGGCCCGGCGGACGGCGGCCGGAGAATGGCCGATAGCGTTTTGTTCGACGGGTCGAAGACGCGGTGCGTGAAGCAGACCGGATAGGTGAACGGGACCGAGAATTTCTGAAAGATGGTTTTCATGCTGTGAGCCATTCGCGCAACGATGCGGCGAATTCAGATAAAGTATCGGATTTAAAGGGGAGCGTCGAGAGAAACGCGGTTTCGCAGCCCGCCCCCGTGAGGCCGTGCGAGCCTTTGATCCGGGCCGCGTCGAGGCTGGTGCGGAACGGCATGCGGCCCGCGAAAAGTTCGCAGGGGTCATAGCCGGGCTTGCTGTGGATGTCCACGTGCGCCGCATAGTCCGGCGCTTCGCGGCTGTCCGTCCACCAGGGATAGGCGAACCACGCGCCGGGCTGCGCCACCAGAAGGAGGTCGCCCGCATGCGGGTGATCGACGCCGAGCGCGGCCTGTTGCGGCTTGTCCAAGACCTGGGCGACGCCGTCCTGCGCGCGCAGAACCGCGGCCACGCGCGCTTGGGCGGCGGGGTCGAAACAGGTGACCAGCGCCACCTGATGGTCCACCAGCGCGAAGGCCTGGCTCTGATAGAAATCGGGGTAGCGCATGCCGCGCACGTCGCGCACCGCGAAAAGGCCGGCATCGCGCAGGGCGCGGTTCGGGAAGACGGCGCCGCGGGTCACGGGAGTGATGGCGTAATCGCCGAACGCGGCGGCCTCGTAGCCGTTGGCGCGGGCGGCGGCAAAGAGCCGCTCGAGCTCGCCGCGGATGAGCGCGAGGGCTTTCACGCTTTTCGGATGGTCGGGGCCGAACCGCTGAAGGTCGTAGTCGAGCCCCGGCAGGTAGGTGAAGCAGAGATCGGGTGCGTCAGGTGAGGCCAGCAGGCCGCTCACGGCATTTGCGATCCACTCCGAACCTTTGGCCGAGGCTAGCGGGCCCCAATACTGGTACAGGCGGAAAGGATGTCCCGCGTGGCGTTCAAGCTGTGCCTGGAGCGACGCGGGTTTGCTGTAGCAGCCCATGATCATGCCGCCGCCATGCTTGTGGATCGGCGCGGGCGACACGATCTGATCCGCGGTCTCGCCGAGGCTCTGCTGGAAAAAAGTGAGGCCGACCGTCCCGCCGCGCCGGCGGAACGCGTCCCAGATGCGCGGGCCTTGCACGAGCGCGGCAGACTGTTCCCAGAACCAGGGCTTGCGCAGAAGCGGGTCAAAGAACCCGTTCGCGACCATGCCGTGCCGGGCGGGCGCAAGGCCGGTGCGCAGCGTGGCCTGCGCGGTGCAGGTCAGAGCCGGAAAGACGGGCTCCATCCGCCGCAGCGGCAACCCGGCGATTCCGTTCACGCCGTTGCGCGTGGCGAAGCCGTAGCCGAGTCCGGCGACCTGAATGACGAGCAGTTTTTTCATGAGTCGTTCCGCTTCCAATGACAGGGCTCAATGATACCCTCACAAGGCTCGCAACAAGAGCATAAAATGCGGAGGAGGTGGGCGGGAATCGAAAAAAAATCGAAAAATCGTGATTGACATGAGAGGTTCAAAGCCCCAAAGTACGCGGGCGTGACTACATGGGTAGCCGCATATCCGGACCCCCTTCTCGTGTTATGGATGAGGACTCCGTATACTCAGATACATGACACAAGACAAGCGAGGGAACATGGACATCTACGTGGGCAATCTGCCTTACGACACTTCCGACAGCGATCTGCAGCAGCTTTTCGCGCAATATGGCACCGTCGCGTCCGCACGCGTGGTGATGGACCGGGCGACCGGCCGCTCCAAGGGTTTCGGTTTCGTCCAGATGGACGACCGCGCGGAGGCCGAGAAGGCCATTGCCGGCGCTAACGGTTACGACATGGGCGGCCGTGCGCTGCGCGTCAACGAGTCGCAGCCGAAACCGCCGCGCTCCGAGGGCGGCGGCGGATATCGCGGCGGCAACAGCCGCGGCGGTGGCGGCGGCCGCTGGTAGTTCCGGCTACGTGCCGTTGAATTCGGAAAGCCTTGTCGCTGAAGAGCGGCAGGGCTTTTTTTGTTGCTTGCCCCGGCCGTCGGGACAGACGCCAACTTGCCGCTTGTAAGCCATGCCGCGAACTTGCTACCCTTCTCCGTAACCATGGGGGTGTGCATATGAAACGACTCGGTCTGTGTTTCGCGGCGGCGGGGATGGCGTTGTGGTCAGTGGCGGATATGCCGCAGGGCCTGGTGCTGCGTTTCTCTTGTGACGAGTTCCGGAACAGCGGCCAGACGCTGCCCGATGTGACGGGCAGCAACAACAACGGGCGCGTGACGGGCGTGCGTGCCGCCTCGGCTGGCCGGCTCAACGGCGGGTGCGAGTTCACGGGGAAAAACAGTTTCGTCCAGATCCCGTCCGCGGCGCTGCTGGACAGCCCGCGTGTCACGTTCTGTTTGTGGCTCAAAACCGGCAAAGCCGAGTGGCCTGACCGCACGCTGATCGAGAAACGCGCGGACAGCGGGTACGCGTTGCGCCTCGCCGCGGGCGACAAGCAA
Source organism: uncultured Lentisphaeraceae bacterium (assembly GCA_964579865.1). Lineage (GTDB taxonomy): Bacteria > Verrucomicrobiota > Kiritimatiellia > RFP12 > UBA1067 > DAOPZC01. The sequence goes on from CAZOIS010000223.1 coordinate 3,354, forward strand.
CAGGGCGGGCGGAAGGGCAAGCTTTGCGCGACCGTGGTCGGGCGCGACGTTTACAGCGACATGACGGTTGCGGATAACGCGTGGCACCACGCGGCCGTGACGTACGACGGCGAGGCCGTGAAGCTCTATGTGGACGGCATCCTCCAGCAGCAGACCGTTGCGTGGCGCGGCGAGGTCGGCGCCAAGGGGCAGGAGTTGACGCTCGGCATGAACCGCTCGGACCCTTCCGCAAAAGAAAAGGAAGCGGCGTTCGAGGGCTCGGTCGACGAGTTGCTGGTGTTCAACCGCGCGCTGACTGCGGCGGAGGTGAAGGATGCGCTTGCGGCCACGAAGCCCAAATTCACCAAACAGCAGGTGGAGCGGCGCCTGAAAGAGCTGAAAGACCTTTTCGACCGCGGCCTGATCCTGAAGGATTTTTATGACCGCAAGGTCGAAGAGTGCGAAGTTTCGCCGTAACAATCACTTTTTGGATTCGACGGGATAGACCCGCGCCCGCAGCTCCTGAGCGGGCACGAGGTGTCGCCACAGAAAGGCCTGCATGCGGTCTTCGGCGGCCACGGCGTCGCGGACCAGCGGCACGCCCGCATTCGTCGCCACGCCCTGGATCACCAGCGGCACGGTCCCGTCTGTTTCGGGCAGCGACGTCTTGACCGTGATCCTCGCCACCGTCTGCGTGCCGGTGATCGGGGCGCCCAGCACCGTGAAGCCGCTCGCGGGATCCTTCACCTGAAAGCGGATCGCGCCGGTGAAGCCGTCTTTGCGGATGGCGTGGACGGTGACGCCGGCCGCATCTTTGCCGCGCATCACGATGCGCGACGGCACGACGCGCAGGTCGAAGTCGGGCTGCGGCGCGCTGATGCGCAGACGGTAAGCGTAGGCCTCGCCACCCTTGTGCTGCGCGTCGCCGAGGGTCAGCGTGTAGGTGCCGTCGGCGGGCAATTTGACCGAGAGATAGGAGTCCGCATGGTGCGTGTTCACGCCTGAACCGACATCTTCCTGGTCGTCATTGAGCGCGAGACACGCGCCTTTCGGGTCGGTCAGCTTGAGCGTGGCGTCCAGCGGCGAGTCGAGGCGGCGCGCGAAGATTTCGGCCACAAGCTCCTGCCCGGCGCGGCCCTCGAACTGGAACAGGTCGCGGTCGCCGGGGGTGCCGATGGTGCCGTTCACGACGAGGGGCGGCGAGACGCGCTGCGCGTTCTTGGCGGTGTTGTTGGGCTCGCTTTCCAGCCCGTCCGGCAGCGCGTCGATCGCGAACGGGATGGGGTTGGAGAGGAGTCCGCCCTTGCCGCGCACGGTCAGCGGGTAGATGCCCGGGGCGCGGTCCTTCGTTTGCGGCATGAGATGGCTTTCCGCCAAGTTGACCCCTTTGACGTCGACGGCGGCGGCCATTCCCGCCTGGCCGCCGAGCGGGAAGGCGCAGGTGACGAACGGCAGCTCGCCGAGGGTGATGCGGTAGACGAAATCCTCGCGCCCGCGGAAGATCGAATCGTGGATCGCCAGGATATATTCGCCGTCCATGGGAATCTCGCAGAACAGCACGGGGTCGGGCTTGAAGCGGTAGTCGTCGTTATAGGCGACCTCTTTGCCTTGCGCATTGCACAGCACGAGGACGGGCTGGAACCAGCCGGGCACCGCATCGGCCATGTAGGGCACGAGCGTGCGGGCCTGGACCGTGAAAACCAGACGTTGGCCGCGGCGGGCGGTGAAGCGGTAGCGGTCCACGGACCCCGAGGCGATCTGGCCGTTGACTGTGCAGGGCGGGGTGATGCAGACCTCGTCGTCGTCCACGTCGCTCTGCGCTCCCGGCCCGGCCATGCCCATGGCCATCTGCATCATCTCCATGCCCATCATGGCGTCTTTGCCTTTTTCCTGCGCGCGCTTGCGCTTGCGCAGGCTCTGAGCCTCCTTGCCCAGGATCTGTTTCGGGCTGGTCGAGAGCGGGTCGCCTGATACTTCCGGCAGCTGGCCGACGTGGAACGCCATGGGGTTCGAGAGCCCTTTCGGGGTGTAGAGGCGGATCTCGCGCGGCCCGGGGGGCGCGTTCTTGGCGATGGTGATTTCGGCGACAACGAGGTTCGCGATGGAGTCGCACTGCGGCTGCTGCACGTATTCGCCGATGAATTTTTCGAGGCGCGTGATGAGATTGGAGACCGAGGCGTCGCGCTTCGGCGCGGGAAGGGCTTTCAGTTCGCGCATCTGTTCGCCCAGCAGCTGCATCTCCTGGGGATTCATTTTTTTGTTGTACTCCAGCACGCGGCCTTGCACGCCCGGGCCGGACACCGAGACGCCGCAGACCCCTTCGAGCGACTGTCCGCCGAGGGTGCAGCTGAAGGTGGTGCCTTGCTGTCCGCCTGCGGGATAGACGAAGCCGATGTAGGATTGCGCGTGGAGCACGAGCGCGGGAAACAGGAAGGTCGCAAGAAGTAACCGAAGAAGGGAAGACGTTTCTTTCATGGTCGGAATCACCTTTTTTGCGGGCAGGGCGCGTTGTGCGAACGCGCCGCGGCCGCCGCGGGGAAGCCTCCCCCGCCGACGGCGGTCTTTACATGATCTCTTTCAGGCGTCCGGAGGCCTGATACCCTTTTTCCGTCGCGGCGGGCAACACGTGCGCTTCCGCGCCCTCGGGGTGCGGAAGCTTGGCGTCGGCGTCGATGCCGGCCAGTTCGTAGATCGAGCCCAGCAGGTCGATCGGATAAACGGGACGCTCCTTGACCTCTTCGCCTTTGACGTCCGACGAGCCGACGATCTGGCCGCCCTTAAAGCCGCCGCCCGCGACCAGCACGGAGAAGACGTTGCCGTAATGGTTGCGTCCGCCGTTCCAGGGCGGCTGCCAGTCGACTTTCGGCGAACGCCCGAACTCGCCGCAGCACCAGACGACGGTGCTTTCCAACAGGCCGCGGTCCGCAAGGTCCTGCAAGAGCGAGGCGAGCCCCTGGTCGAGCTGGGGGCACTGCCGGTTCATGGTGGCGAAATGGTTGGAGTGGGTGTCCCAGCCGCCGGGATAGTTGA
>CAZOIS010000224.1:0-6348 GCA_964579865.1 uncultured Lentisphaeraceae bacterium
TGGCCGACACCCAGCAGTTCGGCATCGTGCGCCTGATCGTCGAGGAGTGGCAGAAAGCCAAAGCGGTGCTCGAACAGGCCGGCTATGTCGTGAACGTGCGCGAAGTGGTGGCTGCCGCCGTGCCGGACAAACCCGGCGGCATGGCCGAGATCCTTGATGTGGTCGGCCGGGCAGGCGTTAACATCGAGTACATGTACGCCTTCGCCTTCCGCCACGGTGCCGAGGCGGTGCTGGTCTTCCGTTTCGACAACCCGGACCGCGCCATCGAGGCCCTCAAGACGGCCGGCCATGACGTGCTGGATGCCGTCACCCTCTTTACCGAGGCGAAATGACGCACCCCCGCCCCTTCGGCAATAAATCGTTGCCGCAGCCGTTCTACCCGACACAACGCCGGTTAGGCGTAAACAGAAAAGGAGAGCTCAGATGAATCGACTGTGTATGACCTCGTTGCTGGCCCTGCTGGCGGCCGGCGCTTCCGCTCAGGCAAATGCCCCTGCCAAACCCGCCGCGCCGGGTGAGTTTCCGGCGCGCGTCAACATGCGGGCCGACGCGATCAAGGAGTTCGACAAGGACGGCGACGGCAAGCTCAATGAAGCAGAGCGCAAAGCCATGATGGATGCGCGCATGGCCATGGGCGAGAAGCTGCGCGTGGAGCGCGAGAAGAAGTTTGACAAAGATGGCGACGGCAAGCTCAGCGACGAAGAGCGCAAGGCCATGACCGAAGCGAACAAAGCGCGCATGGAGGAGTTCCGCAAAACGCGGGAAAAACCCTTTGACAAGGACGGCGACGGCAAACTCAGCGACGAAGAGCGCAAGGCCATGATGGAAGCGATGCAGAAGCGCCGCCCGAATGCAGGCCCTCAGTTTCAAGAGCTTCTGAAGAAGTTCGACAAGGACGGCGACGGCAAGCTCAGCGACGAGGAGCGCAAGGCCATGCGCGAAGCGCGTATGAACGCACCGGCGCAGCCGAAACCGGCCGCGGCCCCGGCCGCCGCAGCGAAATAAGGTTACGCTGTCCCCGCATGCTGCAAACCGACCGCCTTAACTGGCTCGGCGGGACGCGGAAACGTGATTCGTCAGCCGCGCACAACGATCGTGCGCGGCTTTTTAATTTTTTTTTTGCATTCCGTCTTGCCGCCACGGCCGTTTCTGTGTACAGTAACGCCGCACTGTTCTTATCGATAGAAACGAACGCGCCGCCTGCGGCCGCGTCGGCAACGAAAGGTAGACTATGATCGCTGGCATTCCTGACCCCTGGGTGGCCGCCGCCTATCTGCTCTCCATCAGCGGCGCCCTCGTCTGCGTCGCGTACGGCATCACCAACTGGAACAAGGGTGACGAACCCGTCGGCCCGGAGGACATCAAATGGGCCAAGGAAGAGAAGGACGAGATCGAGGCCGTACTCTGAACCCTTCGTTGAAAGAAAAACCATGGACATCTTCACTCTGATCGCCTTGCTCATCTACCTCTTCGCCATCGGCTACCTGGGGTACCAAGGGTACCGCCAGACCAAGACCGCATCCGACTATCTGGTGGCCGGCCGTAACGCCAACCCGGTCATCATGGCCCTCTCGTACGGCGCGACCTTCATCAGCACGTCCGCCATCGTGGGATTCGGCGGGGCGGCCGCCAACTTCGGCATGGGCGTGCTCTGGCTGACCGTGCTCAACATCTTCATGGGTATCTTCATCGCCTTTGTCGTGTTCGGCAACCCGACACGGCGCATGGGCCACCATCTGGACGCCCACACCTTCCCGGAACTGATGGGCAAGCGTTACGGCAGCCGCCTGATTCAAGTGCTCTGCGCCCTCATCATCTTCTGCCTCATGCCGCTCTACGCCATGGCGGTCATCATCGGCGGTGCCGAGTTCATCGCACCGATCTTCCACATCTCGTATGACGCCGCCCTGTACGTGTTCGCCGTCGTGGTCGCCGCCTACGTCATCGCGGGCGGCATCAAAGGGGTCATGCTGACGGATGCGCTGCAGGGCGCGATCATGCTGGTCGGCATGATCGTCCTGCTGCTCTTCACCTACACCCAGCTCGGCGGCTTCGCGGCCGCGCACCAGGCGCTGACCGACCTGGCCCCCAGCGTGCCCCCGTCCCTGACCGCGATCGGCCACCGGGGCTGGACCGCCATGCCGGCATTCGGCTGGGCCGCCCCCGGCAGCACGGGCGGCGAAGCCGTCCGGTATCATCTCTGGTGGATCATGGTCTCGACCATCGTGATGGGCGTGGGCATCGGCGTCCTCGCACAACCTCAGCTCATCGTGCGCTTCATGACCGTTAAATCCAAGCAGGCCCTCAACCGCGGTGTCGCGGCCGGCGGCGTCTTCATTCTCTTCATGACCGGCGTCGCGTTTGTGGTCGGCGCCCTCGCAAACGTCTATTTCGCCAACCACGAGACCATCCGCTGCACCATCGTTGAAGAACAGGCGCTGCTCGACCCCGGCCCGGACGGCAAAGCGCCGCTGACCCGGCTCCAGCCCGACGCCTCGCCCGAGGCGCGAGCGCGGGCCAAAGCCTTTATCACCTACCGACTGCCCGGCACCACGGAAGACCAGCCGCTCCACTATATGCTGAAAACCCCCAGCGTCAAGGTCGAGCGCGGCGCGGACGGTGACATCATCCGTCCCGGCCTGATCGCCATTGCGCGAACTGTCACCCTCGGCACCACGCTGCAGGGCAACAGCGACACCATCATCCCGCGCTTCATCAACAGCGCGCTACCGAAATGGTTCGGTGTCCTCTTCCTGCTGACCCTCCTCTCGGCGGCCATGAGCACGCTCTCGAGCCAGTTCCACACCATGGGCACCGCGATCGGACGCGACATTTTCGAGACGATCGGAGGCGCCCATTCCACCCGGACCGTACTCATCACGCGGTGCGGCATTGTGGTCGGCATCCTGACCGCCATCGTTCTCGGCAAACTGGTGCGCGGCAACATCATCGCCCTTGCGACCGCGCTCTTTTTCGGGATCTGCGCCGCGTCCTTCCTGCCCTCATTCCTGGCCGGACTGTTCTGGCGGCGCATGACCCGGCCGGCCGCGCTCGCCTCCATTCTCGTCGGCTTCGTCACCAGCGCGTTCTGGTCGGTGTTCATCAACGCCAAGACCGCAACCGGTCTGGGCATCTGCAAGGCGCTCTTCGGCACCCCCACGCTGCTCACCAGCGCCTTCAGCCCCACGTGGGCCGTGGTGGACCCCCTCGTAGTGGCCCTGCCGATCTCGGCGCTCACCGCGTTTGCCGTGGCACTCCTCACGCGGCCGATGCCCCCCGACTATGTGGCGTACTGCTTCGGGGGCCAGCGTCCAACGGACTCGCACTAATGTGGGCAGGCCCACAACCCTCACCCCGGCCCTCTCCCAGAGGGCGAGGGTGAAAACAACTTGATTTTTATTGTGCTTGTTGGTTCGTAAGGCACCTAAGAGCCCCCCATCGAATAGCAAGCGCGAACCATGAGCAGGGGGTGCCCCCATCAGAGCAGAGACGAGTAGTCTGCCGCGACAGCGGAGCGACACTGCGCCGCAACAGTAAAGAGAAAATAATCAGGGGGCCTGAATGTCAACGCCTTTAGAGGTGCTTTGACAGATAGATGCGGTACTGATCCTCGACATGTTGGACATGCCGATGCGTATCTGCGGAAAGATGCCCGGCGATGACGGAAAACGCGGTGCCGTCCGATTTCACAATGTCATAAAATTGGCTTTCAAGAATAGACTTCTCAAAAGAGAGGGCCGTCTCCAGCGCAGTCTTTTCCGAGACCCCAGGATATTGGGCGGCAGCCAACGCCTCGCGCACCGCCGCCACTTGAGAATCTATGACTTTCCCGTTAAAAGCGCCTAGGTTATAGAGGAGCTTCCCTGCATCCAGCAACCCATGTAACGACTTCAAATATTCACTGTGCTTGCCTTCCTCCCGCGCCAGCGGATGCCAAAAAGCCGACATTTCTGGAAACGCTTCGCCATAAGCCGCATACAGGGTAGCGAGCAAATGTTCCAGGTCCGCCAACCGGTCAATAAAGCGGCTTTGGGCCGCGCTGACGGATTTCTTGACGTCGCTGTCCTGAGCGTTCCGCTCATTGACGGTTTCTTCAGGGAGACTCATCGTTCGCCATCCTTCGGATCAGATGATTCGGGTATGGTCCGCGCACATACCGCGGTAAAACTTGCTGTCGTGCATTGTAGCCCTTTAGGCCGCTGGCCACAACGCGGAAAATTACGCCGTGGAGCGCCGGGTGCGATTCACCTTTGTTGAATCTGCACCCGAAGGAGGAGTTAGGAGTTAGGAGTTAGGAGTTTAATACCTTGGAGACACGGAGGTTATAGGATCCAAAAAAGGGGCTTGACTCGTGTCTTCACGATGAAGACACAGATTTCCGCGCCCAGATTGAGACTGTCTAGCCGCTCAAACTCAATGGAACACCCTGCTTTTGTGGGTGGTTTCGCATTCAACTCCTAACTCCTATCTTGGGTGCGGTTCAGTTTCGACTAAACTGAATCGCACCCCAGCGCCCGCGGGGCGCATGGCAGCTCTGTTGGTAACATCGAAATCGGGATCGGGATCGGGATCGGGATCGGGATCGAGAAATGGAGGGTAAAGCCAATGGGCCTCGGACACGAGAAGCGTGACGTCTACCGCCTCGGGATCGGTTCCGTCGCCTGGGGCTACGAGAAAGCCGACGGCCTGACGGGCAACCACCGCTCGGCGCGTGACCAAACAGAACGTTCGGGTTGTTGGCAAGGCGCTGGACGAAGCCGAAAGCCAGAATCGTAAGACCGAACTCGACCGGATGGCCGCGATGCTGAGCCGGTTGGGCGGTAGGGGATATCAGGTCCGGGAAGAGGCGACGGCCTACGACGGGACCCCAATCGATCCCGATCCCTATAGCGATAACGATTTGGATGAGACCAAGCCCCAACAAAGCGGTAGAGGCGACGGGCTCGGGATCGGGATCGAGATGGTTGCTGTCGCCGCGCCGTTCCATGGGAATGGTGATGGGCGGAACGCGAGGTAACCTGCCCTTTCTGGCCTTCACAAGTAAACTGTGCCATTCTACGGTATCGCCTGCACGGTGAACGTCGTCTTGTTGACCCCGTAGAGCCACGATCCGGCGTTGGTGCCCCAGCCGTCCCGGCGGTGGACGATCCACGTGTCACCGACATCCTCAGGTGTATCGGTAACTGCCTTCTGGGCAAAAACGTTGTGTGCAGTTTCGAAAGCAGCAACAGCCTGCATGATTCGTCCATACTCGCTCTCTGGCTCTATCTTGCCAGGTTTCAATTGGATGTACTTAAGCGGTCCATGAGGGGTTAAGTAACTCCGCCGCTCGAAAGCCACGACGGTCGCCGGCTTTGCACGGGTCATCAGCGTCAAGGCCATGATGTACCCCTTGGCGAACGGAAACACCCCTTTTTTGAGCATGATGCCCGATCCCGGCGTCGGCCACGCGTCGGGGTAGACGAAGTTCACTTGCTTTTCGATCCATACGCCGCGCTCGACAGCCAGGACATCCATCGGCACAAGGTACCAGTGATAGTTCCAGTCCTTTCCTGCAGAGGTTTTAGCGTACTCGTCGGCCCCGTGACAGCGGGCGATGACGACGGCGTCGCCGCAGTCCATCCGGTCGGACCTCTGCCAAATGGCGTTGCACGCTTTGGGCGGCGTGGGCGGCGCGGGTGGTGTAGATGGCAACCCAATCCCATGCGGGTTACAACCGACGACGGCGGCTGTCAGTAGAACGCATACAGAACAAGTTATCGATTTCATAGAGCCCCGGAAACAAGCGTGAAAACAAAGAAAATTGCGCACGTGTCAATGGCCGGACGGAAAACTGCCGTCAGAATGCCGCTCCCCCATCGTCAGCACCCTCCGGCCCCCTGAGCCGAAGGCGAATGGGGGTTCGGAGGGGTGCCGGGTTGGGAATAGTCTCTCTCTTTTCATCCGTGTTGTCGAGAGCCGGTCTCGGCTGCCCGATCTCGTGTCGCTCGCTCGTTCCTCCGCAAGCCCCATGCCGAAAGTGTTCTCTCCCTCCAAATCGCTATCGATATCGGGATCGGGATCGTTTCTTCTGGCAGTTGCCCGTGTGTTGTTTTCGTGATGGCCTCGCAAGGTGTTCGATCCCGATAGCGATCCCGCTAGCGATTTCGATGTTCTCCCCCATCAACTAATGTGGGCAGGCCCACAACCCTCACCCCGGCCCTCTCCCAGAGGGCGAGGATGAAAACAACTTGTTCTTTATTGTGCTTGTTGGTTCATAAGGTACTTGAGTCCCTCCCATTGTCACAACAAGGGTAATCGGCTAGCGACAGGGGGGGGGCAGTCTGATGCGAGGTGCGCCGGATGGGG
>CAZOIS010000225.1:0-6286 GCA_964579865.1 uncultured Lentisphaeraceae bacterium
TCTCCGAGGGGTTCCGCGACTACCCTTATCACATCACCACGCTGTATCAGGGGCCGCAGCACATGGGCCCGGCCAATCCGCTCCACCTGAAGCCGACCGGCTACCGGGCGAGCATGGTGGGCTTGCCCTATGACGACCTCACGTCGTGGCGGTCGATCTACCCGCCCGAGATCTGGATCGGACAGATGGAGAAGGTCAGAGACGGCTTCGCGCGCGGTTGCAGCCTCTGGGCCCAAGTGGTCCCGCAGACCTCCGGCCCCCTGCGGCAGGACGCCCGACGCGAACTGGGGCTGTTCCACGCCGCCGAGCTGCACTTCGCCTCGTGCGTAAACCAGGCGCGTTTCATCGCGGCGCGCGACAAGCTGTCAGCCGCGGCCGACGGCGCTTCGCGATCGGCCTGCCGGGCGGAGATGCGCAAGGCCGTCCAAAACGAACTCGCGGCCGTGAAGCAGCTCCTGCCGCTGGCGCAGGCGGACTCGCGCATCGGGTACGAATCCTCGAACCATTATTTTTACGTCCCGCAGGATCTGCTGGAGAAGGCGCTCTGCTGCCGCGGCGTCCTGGCCGAACTGGACAGGGCCGGGATGAGCGAGTAATCTTGTTCCGAAAAATGGTCGCGACTTTTCACAACCACTCCGTATGGAGCGACGGGCTGGCTTCGCTCGCCGAGATCCACGCCCACGCCGAATCGATCGGCGTGGACATCCTGGGCGTATCGGACCACTACTGCGTCTATCCGGACGGATCGGGTCTCGCGGGTTCGTTGACGCCTTCCAACGCGGCCGACTACGTGGCCGGCGTGCAGTCCCTTCGGCGGAAAGGCCGGATGGAGGTCGTCGTCGGGATCGAGTTCGACTGGTTCGAGCAGGGGCGCCCCTCCCTCGCGCCGGTCGCGGAGTCGCTCCCGCTGGACTACCGCATCGGCTCGGTCCATCATGTCCAAGGCGCGGCGTTCGATATCGACGCCTCCGGCTGGGTCTCAAAGACGCAAGACGAGGTGGATGCGCTCTACGCCGCGTATTGGCGCCTCGTGCGCGAGATGGCGGAAAGCCGGCTGTTCGACATCGCCGCGCACCTCGATCTGCCGAAAAAGTTCGGTTTCTATCCGAAGGCGGACCTGCGCGCCCTCGAGAACGAGGCCTTGGACGCGATCAAGGCGAACGGCATGGCCACGGAGCTGAACACTGCGGGGTTCGCCAAACCGTGCGCAGACGGATACCCCTCACGAGATGTCCTGAAGCGATGCCGCGAGCGCGAGATTCCCGTCACCCTGTCTGCGGACGCACACAGGCCGGAACATCTCCTTTTCGAGTTCGGGCGGGGCCTCGCGATTTTGCGCGAGGTGGGCTATTCATCCATCGTGCGCTTCCGTGGCCGGGAACGGTGGTCCGAGCCGCTGTCCCAAGCCCTGGGCGCCCCCGCCTGATGCAAAACGCCTACTTCGCCCGAGCCACGTTCGCCATGGCTTCCCGAAGATTTGCCAGTGTCGCGGCGACCAGCCGCTCCGCCGTGTCCTCGCGGGGGGCGCCGCCCTCCACCGGCAACGTCTCATAGCCGCCGCGCGCGAAACAGGCCGCCAGCGGCACGTAGCCGCACGCCCCCATCGCCAGCGACACGGGCCAGGTCGTCCCGAAGGGCGACGCGCGCTTGATGGCCAAGCCGACCTCGGTGAACGGCTCGCCGGGCAGCGAGGCCAGCGCGAAACGCTCGCCGAACGCCAGCGTGACCAGCCTGAACGTCCGCTTCTTCCCCGAACAGCGCGCGCGGCACGCCAGTGTCTGTTCCGCAAAAAACCGCGCGACCGGGCCTTCGCCCGACGCGAGCCCCTCGCTCGTCAAGTCGCTGCCGGAAGAGTGCGCCGCCACGCGGTCCAGAACCGTCCGCGCGGACTCGCACATCGCCTTGGTGATGATCCGGTAAGGGATCGTGATCTTCCGGTTCACGAGGGTGAGCGCGCCCGCCTCCAGCGGCCGGAGCCGCTTCAACAGGGCCACGACGCGCTCCGCGTAACAGCGGCCCAACTCCCATGCGCGGGCATAAGCGTAGCCTTGGTACGCGTCGGAGGAAACATCGAACTGGTTCACGTTGCCCGCGCAGCCGATCAGCGTCATCACCAGCGGATCATATCCCAACGCGGCCTGGATGCAGCGCTCCATACGCCCCGGCCAATCCGCCGAAACCTGGCTGGTGCCAACCGTGTCGGTATGGTTGACGATATGGGCCAGAATCGCCACGGTCCGTCCGTCCTGCTCGACGGCCAAAACGCCGATCTCTCGGTCGACCGGGCCTTCGGGCTTCACGATGTCCGGGTTTTTGACGCCGGGGTTGGTCATCACGCCGCCGCCCTTCATCCAATAGCGCCGGTTGAAGGCGAGCGGATTGTCTTTCACGCGGCCCAGCTTGAGCGTCGCGGGCGCAAGGTTCTGTTCCGCGGTCAGGACCGCCTCGACCGTTTTGCCGATCAGCCCGCGCACATAGTCGGGATCGGGAGCCGTGCCGAAAAGGGCCGTCACGTAGGGGGCCGTGTGCGCATGGGTGGCGGAAAACCCCAGCCTCTGCCCGTGCCGAAACCCGGCCTTCTTCAGCCGCGCGAGGACCGCGTCCACCCAGTCGGCACTGATCATGCAGACGTCGAGGGTCACCCATCCGCACACGGTCCGGCCTTGGCGGAAGAGAACGCACCGAACATGCAGGTCATCCAGCACGCCGCAGTTCGGCCGCGGATTGAAATAGCCCGCCAGCGGCAGGCCCCGCCGAGGCGTGATCATGACTTTTGAAAAGCCGACGTCCATATGCACCCGTCCTCTTTAGAAATTTGAACGCGGGGAGCTGAGCCCTCTATCCTTTGATCTCGACCGTCTTGCCGCCGCGCCGCGCCGAGGCGTGCGCCGCCTCGCAGAGCAGCACGTTGTGCAGCCCCGCCTCGCCCGTCAGGGGCGTGCCGTCCAAGACCGACGCCGCGTGTTCGGCGATCACGCCCTGATAGATGTTTTCCGGCTTCTTGACCGTAAACTCCTTCTGACTCGTGAACCGATCCAGCTCCAACCGCATCTTAAAGGGTTCGCCCGCGTGTCCCGAAAGCTGGAACAGCGTGCCGTAGCCGCGCGCCACCGCCGCGTCGCCATAGATTTCGTATCCGAGATTCGAGAGCGTGCCGCCCAGCCCGCCCCGCGCGTCGCAGAACGACACGAGGACCGAGCACGTCACGCCGCGCTCCAGATCGCACTGGATCAGCGCCCCGTCTTCCACCTTGATCCCCATGCGCTTGGGATAGTAAGCCGCCCGCACGGCCTTGATCCGGTTGCCCAGCAGATCTTCGGCCATATAGAAGCAGTGGCTCGCCACGTCGCCGATCGGTCCGCCCATCTCGGCGCGGTTGGAGCAGCGCCACGTGGCAGCCTCCGCAGGATCATACCCGTATGCGAACTGCATGTGGAAGCAGGCGTCGTTAACGTTGCCCAGCGCCCCGTCCGCGACCAGCTCGCGCGCTTTCTTGTTGAGCGCGTTGTGCGTCATCATGTGGTCGACCGAGAGGCTGAGCCGCTTTTTCGCCGCGAGCTTCACCAGCTCCCGCGCCTCGCGCGAGGTCGGTGCGAGCGGCTTCTCCACGATCACCGCCTTGCCGGCCTCGAGCGCCTGCCGCGCCAGCGCCGCGTGGGAAAGATTGTTGGTCGCCACGAAAACCGCGTCAACCGACGGGTCGGCCAGCGCCGCGCCAACGTCGCGGTACCACTTCAGGCCCAGCGCCTGCACCGCTTTGCGGCGCTTCGGGTTCAGGTCCGTGGCTCCGACGAGCACGGCCTGTTTCAACGGCCGGAAACGCGCGGCATCGCACGCGAATCCCTCTTTGGCGATCCGGTTCTCCGCGATTCCGCCGAAGCCGAGCAGCGCATAACGAACTTTGTCCATGTCGCACTCCTTCCCTTCCCCTTGAAATCCCGCCGCAGACGGGAAACGCACACGCGCCTTGCGGCCCCGCCCATTTCTAACTGAACTGGATCTTTGGCACCAGCCGCCACAGCGCGCAGCCCGACGCGACGGCGACACCCGACATGACGCCGCCGGACAGAAGACGGCCGTAGAGCAGATGCCCGACCCCGAACACGGCCGCCCAGACCATCAGGCAGCCCAGCAGCATGCACAGCAGTCCCACCGGCACGTTCCACCCGTCGTCCTGCGGCGCGACACCGGCGGCACGCGCGACAACCTCGATCTTTCTCCAGCCGGGGCCGCCAGGGCGGATTTTGCGGCAGAATTCGATCAGCGTGCTCTCATCCACCGGTTTCGTCAGATACGTCGCGACTAGCCACGCCACGGTTGTGACCACGATTCCCAAGACCATTTTCCAGGACGTGAAGTCCATCACGTCAAACCAGCCGGCCCGCCCCATGGCAACCTCCATTCCCAGCGGAACCGCGCCGATCTGGAAGAAGACGGCCACCAGAAACGAGACCACCATCGCCGTCACCTCGCTCCACACGTTCATCCGCCACCAGAACCAGCGCAGGATGTAGAGCAACCCCGTGCCCGCGCCCACCTGCAGAAGCACATGGAAAATCGATTTCACCGTCGTCATGTGGAACGCGATGCCCGCCGAAGTCAGCAGCATCGCCAGCATGGTGAGCCGCCCGACCAGCACCGCGTGCTTCGGACTTGCGTTCGGCTTGAGGAAACGCAGGTAGACGTCCTGCACCACGTACGACGAGCCCCAGTTCAGCAGCGTGGCCACGGTGGACATATACGCGGCAATCAGCGAAGCCACGATCAGCCCTTGCCAACCGCTCGGCATCCTCGCGACCATCCCGGGATAGGCGATGTCGTGCCCGAGGTATTGGTCGTCGACGCGCGGAAACGCGCGGGCCAGAGAGCCCACGCCGCGCGCGTCCGCCTTGCGCTGGCGGACCGTCTCGCGCACCTCCGCCGGCAACGCCGCTTTGTCCGCGTCGTACTGCCGGACCTCGGCCGCATGGCCGGCCAGCCACGCGCCCGCCGCAGCCTGCTCGGGCTGCGGCGTGACCGGGAAGACGACCATCGACGCGAGTGCCACCAGGATCCACGGCCACGGCCGCACAGCGTAGTGCAACACGTTGAAGAGCAGCGTGCCGCCGACCGCATGGCGCTCGTTCTTCGCGGAGAGCATCCGCTGCGCGACGAAGCCGCCGCCCCCCGGCTCCGCGCCCGGATACCACACATTCCACCACTGCACGGCCAGCGGCAGGATCAGCACCGTCATCAACGTCGAGAGGTCGTGCGTGGCCGGCTGGAGCAGCGACAGCTTCGGCGCCACGGCGGGGTGCGCGAAAAGCTGCGCCAAAGAGGTGACGCCGTCGGCCATCCCGGAGTTGACCGCATACACGGCCGCGAAAACCGCGCCCGTCATCGCCACGCCGAACTGGTAGAAGTCGGCCCACATGGAGCCCGTCAGCCCGCCCAGCGTCGCATAGATCGCCACGCCGGTCATCGAATAGAACAACGACATTTCCGGCGACAGGCCGAACATGATCTGCCCGATCTTGATCGCCGCCAGCGACACGCCGCCCAAAATGATCAGGTTGTAGATGACGCCCAGATAAACCGCGCGGAACCCGCGCAAAAAGGCCGCCGGCTTCCCGCTGTAGCGCAGCTCGTAGAACCCGAGGTCCGTGTTCAGCCCGGACCGGCGCCAGAGCTTGGCGTAGACGAACACGGTCAGCATGCCGGTCAGGAGAAACGCCCACCACACCCAGTTGCCTGCCACGCCGTTCAGCCGCACGATCTCGGTGATGAGGTTCGGCGTGTCGCACGAGAAGGTGCAGGCGACCATCGAGACGCCCAGCAGCCACCACGGCATGTTCCGACCCGACAGAAAGAACGCCTCCGTGTTCTGACCCGCCCGCTTGGCCGCCCAGGAGCCGACGATGATGACGGAAGCCAGGAACCCGAAAATGATCCACGCGTCAAGCCACGAGAGGGTGAGCATGCCGAATCCCCTTATTGGAGTGCTGGAATGATGGAATTGTGGATGATGTTGCTTTCACCCAACATTCCACCATTCCATCATTCCACTGTTCCTACTTCATATATGCCGCGGCGACCTTCTTGAAGGCGTCGATGCACGCCTGCATGTGCGCCTCGTCGTAGACCGGATGCGTGAAGAAGCACATCGTGCGGTCGGTCATCCAGCGCGCCCGCGGGCAGTCCACCTGGCTGTAGTCGATGTTCCGCGCCTTGGGGTCAAAGAACGGGTACTTCGCGACGCCGAAGCCGTTGCGCTCGATGTAGGCCCGCTCCTTGTACATCTCGGGCC
>CAZOIS010000226.1:0-6259 GCA_964579865.1 uncultured Lentisphaeraceae bacterium
CCGAGGTCAGTCAGGATGTTCTTGCGGGTCTTCCCCTTCGTCCCGGTGTTGGCGAGCATCAGGGCGAACGCCGACGCGACCTGGCGGTCGACGGCCTCGACCACCGTCGCGGCAGGCCATTTCTCCTTCGCCCAGGTGATAAAGCGGTCGACCGAGTTCTTGCGCTTCCGCAACGTCTCCGGCGCAATGGTCTTTCCCGACACCGTCAACCATTCGGAATACGTCGACCAGATATCGCACAGAGGCAATCCCCGCTTCTCGCTCCCGCAGATTGCGTCCAGCATGGCATGCAGCCGTTCGGGGGTTGTCTTCCGTCCGTAGGCCATGACAAACGTGTGCTCAATCGAGGCGGCCTTGTCCTTGTCGTCCGTCCCCGTGGACATCCTCACGCGCTTTCTGCCCGGCAGCCAGATCTGGAACCACCAGTATTTGGAAGTTGCCCGTTTGTAGAGTGCCATGGTATTCCCCTCCGTTCTGGATATATATTTTAAATGTTAAAAAAGCCTCCGTCAAGCCACATATTAGCCACATTTTATCGAAAAACAAAACCGCGTAACATGTTGATCTACAACTCATTACGCGGTTTATAGAATGGCGGAGAGGGGGGGATTCGGACCCCCGGTACCGGTTTTATCCGATACGGCGGTTTAGCAAACCACTGCCTTCAGCCACTCGGCCACCTCTCCACAAAAAAAACAATGGTTTAACGCAAAACGGGGGACATCATACGCGAACAGATCGCGTCTTTTCAAGTGCAAAATGGCCGCGCGCCTATTTATTTTGAGGTCTTCTCGCGCGCCGCTTGACTTCTGGCGAAGGAAAAGGTTTAATACACCCTGTTCTCACATGAATAGCAAGCGCGCATACTTTTACTTTAGCTACTTTAGGTCGCCGGACACACGGTTCGGGTCGGCCCGGTAAGCTATTGTAAATCGGGAACAGACTTTGAAATGAACCGCGTGTCCGGCAAGGGACACGCGGTTTTTTGTTTTTATCCTATCCCCCTAACCAGAAAGTAAAACATCATGATCATCGTACTCAAGCGACACGCCTCAGAGACCGACATTGCCACCGTCAGCGATCTCGTCTGCTCTTTGCGTTACCAACCCCGGATCATCCGCGGCGTCGAACAGACGGTCATCGCCTGCATCGGCGACGAACTCAGCAACCGCTCGCTCGAAGTCCTGAGCAACCTACCCGCCGTCGAATCGGTTTTTCCCGTCCAAAAAAAGTTCAAACTGGTCTCGCGCGAATACCACCATTCCGACTCCGTGGTGAACGTCAAGGGGACGCTCATCGGCGGCGGCAACATACAGGTCATCGCGGGTCCGTGCGCCATCGAAAGCTACGACCAGTTCCGCGCCGCGGTCGTCGACCTCACGGCGTGCGGCATCACGATCATCCGGGCCATGCCGTTCAAGCCGCGCACCTCGCCCTATGATTTCCAAGGCCTGAAACTCGACGGGGTCAAAATCATGCGGGACATCAAGACCGAGTTCGACATCGCCATGATCTCAGAAGTGCCGGGGCCAGCCCAGATCGAGATCCTGCGAGATGTGACCGACATGTTCCAGATCGGTGCGCGCAACGCACAGAACTATGATCTGCTGGAGCACCTCGCCCACGCCGGAAAACCCGTGCTGTTGAAGCGCGGCATGGCCAGCACGGTCGAGGAGTGGCTGACCGCCGCAGAATACCTCGTGGTCAACGGCTGCCCGCAGGTGGTGCTCTGCGAACGCGGGCTACGCTCGTTCGACAAGGCCACGCGCAACTTGCTCGACATCGGCGCGGTGGCGGTCGCCCGACAGCTCTCACATCTCCCCGTGATGGTGGATCCCAGTCATGCAGCCGGCGTCAGCAGTCTTGTCCCCGCGCTGGCACGCGCCGGCCTCGCGGCGGGTGCCGACGGACTCATCGTCGAAGCCCATCCCGACCCGGTCAACGCCTTCAGCGACGCATCGCAACAACTCGAATCCTCGAAGTTCGGCGCTTTTCTGAAGGATCTCGAGCCTTGGATCGCGCTCGCCCGCGAACAACGCAAGCGGGAAAACGCCTAAAACAGCACGTCCGGGCATGGCTCGCCATGCCCGCCTCAATCAGAGAACATTATGAACTCCATCCTTTATCTCGGGCCCGAAGGCACGCATTCGCACGAGGCCGCCCTGCACCACTTCGGCGACGGGGCAAAGCTGATCCCCTGCCTCTCGCATTTCGACGTGTTCGACCGCCTTTGCGCTCCGCGCAGCCGTCCCCGTCCGCTGGCGATCGTGCCCGTGGAAAACTCCAGCGAGGGACCTGTCACGCAGACGCTCGACCAGCTTTCCGCCCATCCGGGAGTCTCGATCATCGAGAGCTTTTCCATTCCGGTCCGGCACCATCTCCTGGTACGGAAAGGCGTGAAATCGATCGCCGAAATTCAGCGCGTGTATAGCCATCCACAAGCGCTGGGACAGTGCCGGGCGACGCTGCGGACCTTGTTGCCGCAGGCCGAGCCGATGCCAGAATCGAGCACGGCCACGGCCGCGCGCCGCGCCGCGGCGGAACCCGGCAGCGCGGCATTGGCCTCGACCGCAGCCGCCCGCATCAACAACCTCGCCATTCTGAAAAAGGACCTGCAGGACAGCGACGAAAACGTCACCCGCTTCTTCATCGTGACCGCCAGCCGGAGGCACGTGCCCCCCGCCATGCAGCCGCGCGGCTACCGGTCGCTCATCTATCTGGTGATCGGCAACCACCCTGGCGCGCTGCTGCACGCGCTCGCCCCGTTCGACGCGTCCGGCGTAAACCTGACCTTCATCCAAAGCCGCCCGCTGCCGGGACGTTCATGGGAGTACGGGTTCTTCATCGAGGCCGCGACCGACTGGAAAGCTCCGGCCGCAGAGGCGGCCTGGCGCCTGGTTCTCGCCCTCTCGGAGTCCGGCCGTAAACTCGGGACCTATCCCGTCATGTGAAACCGAAACAATGGAATAGTGATTCCAGGAAATATTGTTATAATGGTGCTTTTCACCGTCAGGTGTTTTCCGGTCTCATCATTTAACCCCCAATTCCCGATCGATCCAGCACGACATTCTACTTTTTCAAAAAATGAACAAACTCGCGCAGCTTCGCAACATCATCGCATCTCTGGACGAAACGCTCGTCAAAGCTTTCTGCGGGCGCGCCGTCTTCAAAGTCAATGCGGAACTCTACAATGAGCTCAAACGGCCGCTGTCGATCGCGGAGACCGCAACGCTTTTCGGGACCGCCTCCACCATCGCGGGGCGCGCCCACATCATGCGCCCTTTGTACGTCAACACGCTTCTTCCGGTCCTGTGCGAACCGGGCTCGGACGAGGACCGCCGCAAGTGCATCGCGGCCGATTCCAACTGCATGAACGCGCTCGTGCAGCGGCTCAACCTCTCCGTGCACGTCGCCGCGCTCAAGCTCGAGGAGATTCCGGAAGCGCTCCGGACACCGCTTCAGAACCGCGACGCCGCGCAGATGGAAGAGGCGATCACCAACCACACCGTCGAGGCCGAGGTTATCGCACGCATCCTGGACATGTCACATGAGCAGCATGCGTCCGGCGCGCTGCCGCAAAAAATCGCGCGCCTTTATGAAGCCTGGATCATTCCGATTTCGCGTAAAATCCAGGTCCATGATCTGCTGGCGAAACACCGTTACTAAGCGCCCCGCCGGCGCATCGCGGGAATAGTCTTTCGGAACATCAGGCAATCGGGTATTCTTTTGAAAAAAGGTAAGGTTTTCCCATGAACGTTTTTACGGACAACACGTTTTCTATCGGAAACACTCCGCTAGTCCGGATCAACAAAATGGCACACGGCGCAACCGCCACCGTGATCGTCAAGGTCGAAGGCCGCAACCCTTCGTACTCCGTCAAGTGCCGCACGGCGGCCTCCATGGTCTGGGAGGCGGAGCGCGACGGCACACTCAAGCCTGGAATGACGATCGTCGAGCCCACCAGCGGCAACACCGGCATCGCGCTCGCGATGACCGGTGCGGCACGCGGTTATCCCGTGATCTTAACCATGCCGGAAAGCATGAGCATCGAGCGCCGTCGCGTGCTGGCCGCCCTGGGCGCACAGTTGGTGCTCACCCCTGCGGCTAGCGGCATGGCCGGCGCCGTGCAGAAAGCGCAGGAGTTCGTGACCGAGGCACACGACCGTTTCTTTATGCCCAACCAGTTCTCCAACCCGGCCAACCCCCTTATCCACGAACGGACTACCGGCCCGGAAATCTGGTCGCAGACCGACGGACAGGTTGCCGCGGTCGTGGCCGGGGTCGGCACCGGCGGAACGATCGTCGGAACGGGCCGCTATTTCAAAATGATCGGCGCCTCTGTGAAGATGGTTGCCGTGGAACCCGCGGAAAGCCCCCTGCTTACGCAACGCAAAGCGGGGTTACCGCTCACGCCATCCGTGCACGGCATCCAAGGCATCGGTGCCAACTTCATCCCGCAGGTCGTCGATTTTTCTCTCATCGACCGAATCATCCCGGTCGCCTCGCAGGAAGCCATCGAGACGGCCCGCCGTCTCGCAAGCGAAGAGGGCATTCTGTCGGGCATCTCCAGCGGGGCCGCGGTCGTCGCGGCGTTGCGTCTGGCCTCAGAAAAAGAGTATGCGGGCAAGCTCATCGTCGCGATCCTTCCGGACACGGGCGAGCGTTACCTGTCGACAGCGCTGTTCGCGTAGACGGTCGCCAGAGCTTGACGCCATGACCGTCGCTTTCAAAACTTTCGGGTGCCGCCTGAACCGCGCCGAAACCGCGCAGTTCGAAGCCGGGCTGGCCGCGGCCGGTTTTCAGCGGGTGCCCTTTGGCCAGCGGGCCGACGTCGTGGTCATCCACACGTGCGCCGTGACTCAAGCGGCCGAGAACGAGTGCCTGAAACTGATCCGTTCGCTGCGCAAAAAAGAGCCTGCAACGGTTCTGGTCGTCACGGGCTGCGCAGCCGAGACGGTTCCGCCCGAAGCCTTGCAACCGCTGGGGATCGATCTCGTCGTCAGCCGTGAAGAAAAGGATGATCTGGTCCGCATCTTGATGCGCCACCTCGGCATGGGACAGACCACCACCCGTCCCGTTCCTTTGCGCACGACGAAGCGGGCGTCGCTGAAAATACAAGACGGCTGCGATTTCTTCTGCTCTTATTGCATCGTGCCGCACACGCGCGGGCGCCCCCGGAGCCGTCCGTTCGAAGAATGCCTCCGCGAGGCACGCGCGTTCATCGACGCGGGATTCCAAGAGCTCGTCGTTACGGGCTGCAACATCGCCTGCTATGCGGACGGCGCGCGCAGGCTTGTTGACTTGCTTTCGGCGCTCGCGACCTTGCCCGGACTGGGGCGTCTGCGTCTCGGCTCCATCGAACCCGGCACCGTCGAGCGCGACGTGGCGCGACTGATGGCCGACACGGGAACGATCTGCAAGTTCCTGCACCTGCCCATCCAGAGCGGGGATGACGGGATCCTGACACGCATGAAGCGGCGTTACACCGCCGACCGCCTCGTCAAAACTCTGGACGAGACGGTCCGACTCATGCCGCAGGTCGGCTTGGGGGCCGACATCATCACAGGATTCCCAGGCGAAACGCTCCAAGCCTTTGAGAACACGCGCTCGCTACTGTCCGCCTTTCCTTTCAGCAACCTGCATGTTTTCCCCTACAGTGAACGTCCAGGAACCCCCGCCGCGACATTTTCCGAGGCCGTTCCCGAGGCAGAGCGCAAACGGCGCGCGGCCGTCCTCAACCGGATGAAAACGGAGAAACGGATCGATTTCGCGTCACAATTTGTGGGGCGAAACGTCGACGTGCTGATCGAGCGCTTGGAGAGCAACGGCGAGGCCCACGGCTGGACCGGCGAATACGTCGATTGCCGCATCAACGGGCTCGATCCGTCAGCCGTCGCCAAACTCGTCTCGTGTGTGCCGCACGCCGCAGAGGGCGACCAACTCCTGGCGCGTAACGCGCGACCGACGGTCGGCACGGATGCCGTTCAGAGCAGATAAACGCCGAAAGGTGCAAGCCTGATCTTGCGGTCAAAGTCACGATCCGGTATCATATTTGTTCATTTTAGCCAGAGTGGTGAAATGGCAGACACAGCGGACTTAAAATCCGCAACGGGGTTAAACTCGTGTGGGGGTTCGAGTCCCCCCTCTGGCACCAGACGGAAAAACGGACACCGGCCGCAGCGCCGGTGTCCGTTTTCGTTTCAAGGCGTGCGCCGGGGAGCGGCGCGCAAAAAAAGAAGGGGGCCGGAGACCTCGCGGT
>CAZOIS010000227.1:0-6184 GCA_964579865.1 uncultured Lentisphaeraceae bacterium
ATGCACGCGAAAAACTACGAATTAAGAACATGAAAAGTTAGTGGCATTGGGCGCCGCCGCCTGCCCTGCGGCCTCTTCCGCACCGATCAGGGGGACGGGCGCAAGGCCGCAGAGGAACGCAACGAGGAGGCTGGCCACGGTTAGGCAAGAACGGTCAGAGGTTGTCTTCATGATGATATTTTTTAGTTCCTTTTTATCCAGCGCCAACCATCGTCTAAATATTTAGAATATAGGCCCAACAGCCCTGCGTCCGCAAGCGGAAAGAGGGCCGGAAAAACGTCGAACGCTGAACGTCGAACGTCCAACTCTGAAGTTTTCATTCGCTTCGACGTTCGGCGTTTACTTTGTCCCTTCAACCGCCCATCGTCACCGCGAGCGTCTCCCACTGCCACCACCGGAAAGTGCGCTGCATGTCAAACCTCAAGTTTTTTCGAACGTGAAGGCTTCCCAGGGGATGTCCACGGGTTTCTTTTCGGTGAGGATTTCGTCCGTGTGCAGGAGAAGCGGGAAGTCGGCGGCGTTCAGCTTGCCGGCCGCGCAGCAGGCCTTCACGGCGCGCGCCACGCGGACGGCGACGACGAGCGATTCGAGCGTGACGCCCTTGAGCTCAGCCTTCGCCTGGTCGATGTTCAGGCCGCGTCCGAGCAGGATGCCCACGAGCCGCGTGCGGCCGCCGTAGACGGTGACGTAGAGGTCGCCCGCGCCCACGCAGAGGTTCTCGAGCGTGCCTGCGCCCTGCATATCGAGGAGTTTCTTCATCTCTTTCAGCGCCTGGCCGAACACCGCCGCCTGGGAGTTGAAGTGGAGCTCGGAATCGATGCCGAACGCCTTCTGGTTGAGTCCGATCGTGAGCGCGATGCCGAGCGCATAGCCGTTCTTGAGCGCGACCGCCGACTCGATGCCCGTCACGTCCGTCGAAAGCGAGACGTGATAGTAGCCGGTCGCCATCGCCTTCTTAAACATCCGGAGCACCGCCATGTCCTTGCCGCAGAATGCGACTTCCGTCTGGTCGTGCGCGACGAGCTCGTAGCTCGTACAAGGTCCGCCGATCGCGCAGATGTCGCGTTTGATCCCCTTCGCCGCAAGGCGGCTCTCCCACACCGCGGGATACGTGAGGAGCTTCCCGTCGGGTGTGTCCAGCAGCCCTTTTGTCACGGAGAGGACCGGCAACGACGCTGGCAGCTTCGGCAGCACCTCCTCGCCGAACCAGTCCACGCCGAAGCTGGAGACACCGCCGATCACGAAGTCGGCGTCCTTCACGGCTTCCGCCATTTCCCCGATCTGGAAAAACGCGCACCCTTCCGGGAAGTCTTTCTTGAACTTCGGATGCCGGTTGGTCTTGCGGCACGTCTCGATGATCTCGCGGTCGAGGGGCGTCCCCACGAGTCGCACGTCGTTTCCGTTTTCCCGCGCCGGGAAAGCGAGCGCGCTCCCCATCATGCCCGAACCGATGATCGCAATCTTCATTTCATTCTTTCTTTCAGAATCTCAACAGCTTCGTAAAGGGCTTCCGGATAGTCCGTACCGAACGAATCGAAGCCGAATTCCCAGAGTTTGAGATACGTTTCCGGACGGTTCGCTTCTTCCTGCCACACGCACATCGAGGCCTCCACACCGGCGATATGCAGGCGTTCCGCACACCTCTTCATCGTTTCGGGCTTCGGACAGAACGTCGCGTTGCCGTCCGCATCGTAACGAACCTGGCAGTGGAGCTGCACGTTGTCGATCTCCTTGAAGTTCTCCTTCGCGGCCTTTTCGAAAAGCGCCATCATGTACGCTTCGCACTTCTCCGTCTCGCCCGGCTTCGCGAAATCGACCCGGCCCCAGTTGCCGAGGTTCATCCAATGGAGCGTCTGGCCTTCGGGCAACGCCTTTTTGTAGCGCTTGATCTGGTCGTAGTCCCTCGTGATGAACCAGCACTGCTTTCCGAGGCCGTGCGCCTTCACCATCTCCGCCACCTTCTCCGGCGGCACGTCCTTCCAGTCGATGTGGATCTTGCGCGAGGGATTCTCCGCCATCGCCGTAAAGATCGTCTCCCAGAGCGGCGGACGGCATGTCGCGTACTGCGTGCCGCGATAGCTCCCCACATCCTCTTCGCGAAGGTCCTCCCACAGCCACTCGCCGATCTTCTTTCCCTTCAGCGCATTGTCATGGAACGCGACGACCTTGCTGTCTTTCGTGTAGCGTATGTCGCATTCGGGCGAATACCCTTTTCCCCACGTGTAGAAAAGCGCCTCCATCGTGTTGTCCGGCCGCCCTTTCCCGTCTCCGCGGTGGATGAGCGAATGCTTCAGTTTCTCCAGCGCCTCCGGCGTCACCGGGCGCGCCCCCTGCGCCGCGAACGCCGCCGCGCAAGCCAATGTCATAATCATTCGATTCATTTTACATGGCCCCCTGATCCATTCTCATCCGCCCTCTTTTTGCCTCATGACCCACAGGATACGGTTCTTGAATTTCACACTCCCATGTTGCCATGTGGCGAAGGCCGGCAACAAGCGTCAATCATTGTAATTTTAAATTCATCAATTACATGATCGTATCACCTCCCGTTGACGGCGGCGGGTGGCCCTGGTAGACTTCCGGGACATGGAAAGGCGCCATGTGCTCATCCTCGTCACACCCGCGTACCAGCCCCGGCTCGCGGGCATCGCGCGGTTCGCCCGGCAACACGGCTGGCAGCTGACGATCGTGGACCGCCTCGCCCGCCAGCCCCGGGGATGGAAAGGCGACGGCGTGCTCGTCACCCTGCGCGAAGACCCCGCGCCGGTCGCGTTCGTGAAAGCGCTCCGCAAGCGCAAGGTGCCGGTGGTCGACCTCACCTTCAACCGTCCCGAAATGCGCCTTCCCCGCGTGAGCGGCGACCACGCCGCGCTCGGACGCCTCGCCCGCGAACACTTCACGGAGCGCAACTTCCACCACTTCGCCTGGTTCTCGACCAACTGGCTCAACGTCCACCGTCTCCGCTACGAAGGCTTCTCCGTCCCGTCCGGCCCGTCTCAATCCGCAGCCCTCCACGCCCGGCCTTCCCGCTGGGTCTTCGCGGAAGAGACCCCGCCGGAAAGGCTGGACGACTTCGCGTATTTCGACCGCTGGCTCGGCGCGAAGCTGAAGGCCGCGCCGAAGCCGCTCGCCCTCCTCGCCTACGACGACGCGGACGCCAGCCGCGCGCTCGGCGCGTGTCTCGCCGCCGGACTTTCCGTCCCCGAAGACGTCGCGATACTCGGCATCGGCGGCGACCGCCTCATCTGCGAGAACCAGCCCGTGCCGCTTTCCTCCGTCGAGCACGACCAGGAGCGGACCGGTTACGAGGGGGCGGCGCTTCTGGACAAGCTGATGAACGGCGGCGGACCGCCGGCAAAACCGATCCTGATTCCGCCGTGCGGCATCACCGTGCGCGCCTCGACGGACTTCGTCGCCGCGGCGAATCCGATCGTCCGCCGCGCGCTCGAATACATCCGGGCCCATCTCGGCCGCCCTTTCGGGCTCGAACAGATCGCCGCCGCGACGGGCGTCTCCCGCGCGACCGTCGCGCGCCTTTTCGAAAAGGAACTCGGCCGGCCCGTCGGCGCGGAGATCCTCCGCCACCGTCTTCGCGAAGCGAAACACCTTCTGCGGAACGACGCGCTCTCCGTCGCGGAAATCGCCTACCGGACCGGCTTCTGCAACCCCGCCTACTTCACGAACACCTTCCGCCGCGAAACCGGCCTCACGCCCAAAGCCTGGCGGAAATCCCCTTCCGCGGATTGAAGCGCGGGGCTCGCGCCAAAGCCCGAAAGCATTTTCGCGGACAGACGCCCCGTCTATCTCAAGGCGCCGGACATCAAGGCCTATCCACGGAAACGCGGAAAAACCGGTCGGCGGCATTCGTGGGCGAATGCCATTCGCCAGCCAGCGACTCCGATCCCTCAATGGTGTATTTCCGTGCGGAGCCAAGGTCGGGCGACCAAGACACGTATGGGGCTCCGTTCGTCGTGGAAATGGATGCCGTGAAACGGTCAACGGCGTTCGTCGGACTGGTTCCAGCGAGCCAGTTTCCCCAGAGGGCGCAGCCGTTGGCGACGTTCACCCCCAGGGACGCGCCGCCCGAACCGCTGGTCTGCACAGACCAATTCGGGCACACCTCGGACAGCCATGTGACATAGTCAGAAAGATCCGCTCCCGGAGCGGCCTTGGTCACATTGGCGGCCTCGTCGATGTTCTTCACATAGGCCTTACAGCAGAATGACGCCGTCGGCCGAATGTCCGTGAAATCCGTCCAAGACGTTCCATCTGAGCTGTAGAACGTACACCCAGGCGCTGCAGTCGCGATCGACTCGGTCGACTCCGCGTAGGAATAGGCAATCGGGTAACCATAGTCGGGACAGCTCAGTCTCACGACTACGGAGAACCTCGTCCCCGGATCAAGGACGATCGGCGAGTCCAGATGTGTCGTCATGAAGCCGGCGAAGGAGGAAGTTCCCGTCTGCGACAGGACGCCCACGCCCGAAACGGGCACCGAGGCCGTACAGTTCGTGTAGATCGAGATCTGATAGAACGTCGCGGCCGTCATCGCGTAGAACGCCACCGCCTCGAGGCGCTGGCAACCGCCCATCGCCGTGAACATCGCGGCTCCGTACCGCGTGCATCCAGGAGAGGTGGAACTCCCCCTGGAAGTAGAATACGCGACAATGTCATACCCGTAGACCGCCGTGTAGTCCTCGTCCCCGCCGGCAGCGACGAACGCCGTGGTGACGTTGCGGGCGAAGGAGGTGTCGTAATAGGAAATGTGCATGTATCCTTTGTCACCAGACGACGAGCCCCAGCTGTTCTTGATCAACCACGCGCCATCACCCGGAGGCTGGGTCGGGAAGTTCGTCTTTGAGTAGGAGTCGTTCCAGCCAACCAGGGCAACGGCGTGGTTCGTGTTGTTCGTCTTCGTGTTGCTGTAGAACGCGCCGTTTTTACTGTTCCACCAGATGTCGGTCTGAATCATGTAA
The DNA here is from genome assembly GCA_964579865.1 of uncultured Lentisphaeraceae bacterium. Classification (GTDB taxonomy): domain Bacteria; phylum Verrucomicrobiota; class Kiritimatiellia; order RFP12; family UBA1067; genus DAOPZC01. The sequence continues at coordinate 4,977 of CAZOIS010000227.1, forward strand.
TAGTGCGCGGACAGGACGCCATAGTCGACGATGGCCTGCTTCAACGTATCGTTGTCCGTCACAGAAGATCGTCCCGGAATCTTAACGATCTTCTGCACGTGTGCGGATGGATTTTTCTGACTGCTGGTGCCGAACGTCTCCGCGGTGTTGCCGGACGTCGGATAGGGGTCAGACGATTCAGGAACGCAACCACCCCACCGCAGGAGATAGCCGGTCGCCTTGTTGTCGTTCCCGGCCGAATACGACCCCACGCCATTGAGGTTGGCGAGGTTCTTTTCGGAGAAGTCCATGGCCAAACCGCCGGCCTTTAGGATCGACGCCTCCACCGAGGCGAGCGTAGAGAACGTCCAGCATGTTCCATAGCTCCGCTGGTTTCGGACAGGCGTCACCCAACCGCGATCACGAGAATCCCACGCGGCAGAAAACGAGGCTTTCAATCCTGTCCTCGCACCGGTGTCCTTACGGGCGGGAAACGGCCATTCTTCATGCTCATACCCCATGGCGAACGCTTCCGTTCCAGAAACGTCTTCCGCGACCGGCATCGACACAACAGAAGGTGCGGGCGCGTCGCAATCCGCCTCGCCGCCACCCCCCGCAAACACCGTCACCGCCGACGCGAGCGCCACCCACGCCGACAGCTTCACCCCTGTTCGCAAACAATTCATAGGTATATATATATTTATCAAATCCTCCCCTTGACGGTAAAGGAGAAAGTCCTCGCCGCACGCAGATGGACACGCCGCGGATAGGGCGTATACGATGCGTTCGCCGGCGGGAAAGTCTCTTCCGCATCGCTTCAGCCGAACTGTTTGAGGCACGGCGTTGACGCCGGGCCGCAGAAGCCGTATGCTGGGGCCGTTTTCCGGTCGGGGAAAAACCCGCCGAAGGGTGGCCATCTGCGGCGCGATCTCGTCGCGTGTGAAAAACATCAAGGGGGAATCAGATGAAGAGACTACTGGCGCTTGTGGCTGCGGTGATCTTGGCGGGCGGCGCGCGGGCCGATGTGCGGCTGGCGTCGCTGTTCAGCGACAACATGGTGGTGCAGCGCGAAACCTCCGCGGCGTTCTGGGGCTGGGCCCAGCCCGGCGAGAAGGTCGCCGTCACCGCTTCGTGGGGCGCGACCGCGTCGGCCACGGCGGCCGCCGACGGCTCTTGGCGGCTGAAGCTCAAGACGCCCGCGGCGGGCGGCCCGTTCACCATCACCGTCA
>CAZOIS010000228.1:0-6106 GCA_964579865.1 uncultured Lentisphaeraceae bacterium
AAGCGCTCAAAGCGCTTTCCGACAAAGGCACCGCCGCGGTTGTGGTCATCGCCGACACGCCCGGATACCCTTCTTTGCTGGTCGCCCCGGAGAGCCGTTGGGCGCTGGTCAACGTCGCCGCACTCGGCGGCGCGGGCGTCACCGCCGAAATTCTGGCCGACCGCACGCAGAAAGAGATGTGGCGCGCCTTCGGCTATCTCATGGGCGCGGCCAATTCCAACTTTGAGCACTGCCTGCTGAAACCGGTGCTCACACCGGAAGACCTCGACGCGCTCAAGACCAAAAACCTGAGCCCGGAACCGTTCAATAAAATCATGACCCACGCGCAGAAGCTCGGCATCAAGCCGGCGCGCATGACCACCTACCGCAAGGCCATGGAAGAGGGCTGGGCTCCGGCCCCCACCAATGATTTCCAGAAAGCCATTTGGAACGAGCTGAAAAAGTAATTGGTCATTGCGAATGCCGACGATCTCTGAGAGGAAGGGTGAAACCAGGTTGAATCAGCGACAGTAATGAGCCTTTCCCGTCCGACGGCAGTGTGATGTCCCGAACCTTGTCCCAATCAATCTCAGACACCCTCTTGTCCGAAAGGTCGACCGGCTGCCGCGAAATGAAACTCCAGACCGCGGCAAAAACAACGACCCCTTCCTTATTCGAGACACTCCCGACACATTTTTTGTCAAACTGGAGCCCGGCGGCCTTGCACAACGGTGCCAAATTAATGTGCCAGTTGGAACAGTGTACCGCCAAGATGCCATCGGGTTTTAACCGCTCAAAGTAGAGCGCGAACGCTTCACGGGTCAGCAAATGGTACGGCACGGAATCCCCTGTAAAGGCGTCCAGCACCAGCACATCATATTTTTCCTGCTGCCGCTCACGCTCCTTCTCAAGCTCGAACCGCGCGTCGCCTGTGACGATCTCCACGCGGGCGGCGGAATCACGGACAAAGGTGAAATAGGTGCTGTTGGTCGCAATGCGTATCACGTTCTCATCGATCTCGTAAAAGCGGTAGAGATCGTTCGTACGGCCCCAACACGCCAGTGTGCCGATACCCATTCCGACCAAACCCACACGCATCGGAAGGCCGTTTGTGTATGCGGGATGGCCCGTGATCCCGATACCGCCCCCGGTCTCGGTATAGTACACGGTCGGCTTGTCGCGTAAATAATGCGGTTCAAACTGAATGCCGTGAATTGTGTTGCCGTGGTTGAATGTCTTGAGCGGGATCGGCTCGCCCAACAGGCTCTTCGCTTCCGTCCGGAAAACGGTCAGCACACCGTAAAAACTGCGCATCCGCAGCACCGGATGATTCTGCCCGCCAACCATGACCGCCTGGCCGATTAGGAAGAGCGCCAGCCCCGCCCCCAACAAACCGTACCGCGCGACCGCCTTGTCCAGCCGCTCCCGTTCACTCCGCACATAGAGCACACCCGTCAGCGACAAGAGAACCAGAATCAGCGGGTATTCCGCCACCGATGAGAAAAGCGCCGGCGCGAGCAGACCGGAAAAGCCCCCGCCGAGCGCTCCGCCGAGCGCCACACACAGATAATATTTCGTCAGCGCCGCGCCGGCAGGGCGCAGCCGATAGAGCCAGCCATGCAGGAACAGCCCGCCGGAGAGCAGCAGCCCGAGCGCAGGCCATAAGACGTGAAAAAACGCATTCCCTTCCCGCTGCGGCAGTAAAACCGCCGCCACACCGATGAAGGCCAGCATCAAGCCCCCGAAAACAGGGACGCCGCGTTCGCCGATCCTTGAAAACCCGATGATGTAACTCAAAAGAAACAGCGCTAACAAAACCACCCAAACCAAGGGGATCGGCGTCAGATCCGTCGTCAGGTAGGCGGTCACCGCGTTCAACAGGAAACAGCTCAGCCCCGGAAGCGCGAGCCAGCGCCAGGCCTGCGCGGAGCTACTGTCTGACGTGTCGGACGTGTCTGACCTGTCGGACTTGTCTGACGTGTCGGACCTGTCGGACAGGGCAGACAACCGCCACAGCAGCCCCGCGTAAACCGCCGTCAGCAGCGCGAAACCCGTCCATTGCGCGGCAAGGCTGAAAAAGGGCTCCACCAGAAAAGGATAGCTCAGCAGTCCGGCCAGGGCCCCGGCGTTGCCCACGGCGTACAAATGATACACGTCGCGCGTCCGGTTGGCCTGACCGCGCCGCCCGCCCGCCAGCACCTGCACCAGCGAACTGTTTGCCGAAAGCAGCACATACGGGCCTCCGACCATGGCCAGCACCGCGATCACGACGGACACGGGCGGCGCAATGCCCCGACCGTCCGGCACCCATAGGCCGGCCGGATTTCTTGCAATGAACCAGGCCGTCCATGCCGCCGCCGCGACCAGCAACCCGACATGGATTCTGTAGATCCAGTTGCTTTTCCCGGCCATGACATGCGCATAGAAATAGCCGAACAAAAGCAGCGCCTGAAAGGTCGCCAGACAGGTCACCCAAACCGTCGCCATGCCGCCAAAAAACGGCAACAGTGTCCGCCCGACCATCGGCTGAACAATAAACACCAAAAAAGCGCCTATAAAGATCACCGCTTTGGTGAGGCCCCCTGACGACACATCCCCTTCCCTCACACCCATGAACGGCTCCTTTTCATAATGCGGGCAGAGCCCACAACCCTCACCCCGGCCCTCTCCCAGAGGGCGAGGGTGAAAACAACGCGCTATTTATTGGGCTTGTCGGTTTGTCAGGCACACGTTGCCCCCCTCGCTCAATCCCGGCGAGGCTGCGCGGGTGGCGCCGACAGGGGGAGATAGCCCTTCTCAAGCAGCGCCTTGTTGGCCGCCTCGAAATTTTCGGCCGCCGCTTTGTCATCCCCGGACAAGCGCAATGCATTATACGCCTGCTGCAGTTGCGTGCGCTCCGCATGCGCTTCTTTCAGCAGATCGCGGTAATACACCATGAAATCTTCCGCCTTCCCGCCCTCCTGCAGAAACTCCTTCAACTTCTGCTTGACCATGGCCAGGTTCTTTTTTTTCTCATACGTCGCATCGTCATCGGTATCGAAAACACCGATGTCGCGGCTCAGGACCGCAACCAGATTGCTGGCTTCCTGCGGCGGGAAATAGAGCAGCGGCGGCGGCGGCCCCCCGAGTTGGGCCGTAAACATGGTGTTCAGAATGCGTTCCGTCCCCGACGTGAGGCCGTCGGGCAGGCTGTTTGTCTTGCCGGGCCTCAGATCGCTCACAATCAGGGGCCTGACCGGTTTTGGCGCAGGGGGGGGGGCGAACTGCGGCGTGACGGCGACGACAGCAGGCGGCGCGGGCGTCTCGACAGCCGTTTCCACGGGAGGCGGCGCCGGCTTTTCCGCCGGCGGAAGCACGGCGGGCGGCTTCACGACTTTGACTGCGGGAGGCGCCTTGTTGGCCGCGGCGGGCTTCACCGCCGAACCGGCGGGCCGGCCCTTCTGGCGAACGGCGAATTCAACCATCACAAACGTGCCGACCGCCACGAGCGCGATTACCAAAACGGCACGGCTGATCCAAACGGCGTCAAAGCGCCGCGCCGCGCCGGAGCGCGGCTGGGCACCCTCCGTCACGCTGACCGGCACAAGCTGCCGGGCCTTGAGCGCAGCGAGCGCCTCGGCCCGATCCCCTGCGGTCACGGTGCCGCTCTTGAGTGCCCCCGAGTGATCCCGCGCTGTGTAGCCAAACGTTTTCATTGGTTACGCCCTCTCCCCTGTTTGTCGGACGGGTCGGACGCGTCCGACTTGTCCGACTCTCCCTTGATCGGCATCAGCCCGCGGCAGGCAGGCCAGCCGGAACAGCCCCAAAAAGGCTCACCCGCGTGCGGTCCCGCGTGCGCCGTGCGCCGACGCATGGGCTTGCCGCAAACCGGACACGCGGGCGCTACTCTGTCGGACCGGTCTGACCCGTCTGACTTCCGCGCCGCGCTGCGCGCGCTGTACAGCCGCTCGGTGAACCCGCCCTGCTCCAGAAAATCGCGTTCCTGGGCTTCAAGCTGGCGGCGCAGCAGGTAAGTCGCCTGGTGCGCGGCGCAGATCAGCGTATTCGCCACCGTCTCCGGCACCGCCTCGGCCGCCAGAGCGGCCAAGCCGTCGAGGAAGGTCTCGTCACGCAACGCGCGGCGGGTTTCCAGCGCCTCGGGCGCGTCTTTGTCCCAGACCCGCAGCCCGCGCTGGCGCAGGAAGCTGAGAAAGTCCGGGATCAGCTCGTCCTTGATGCTGGCCAGCGCCACGTTAGTCAGTTTCATCTCGGTCTTGCGCGAGGTGGCGGCCGCACCGCTGCCCTCGCCAATATTGCGCGCGCCGGACCGCGCGGCCTGCACCATCTGGTCATGCGTGCGCGACCCTTTGGGAATGAAGCGGTCGCAAAAGGCTGCCGTGGCGTCATAGAGCGCCTCCGCCACGCGGTAGCTCCGCAACTTACGGTAGCCGCCCGAAGGCAGCAAAGCTCCCTCAGCATTCATGCGGAACATGTTACCGCATCCCCGCCCCGTCTGACAAGTCCGACCTGTCCGACTCGTCAGACCTGTCCGCCAAAAAAAACAAACCCCGGAATTTCTCCCGGGGTCGGTTTAAACAAGCGTCAAAACGCTGCTTATTTGCGGAACTTGCGGCGCAGGCCGATCGCCGCCACGCCCAGCGCCAGCAACGCCATCGAGGTCGGCTCAGGAACCGCGTCCAGCGTTGTAAAATTAACTGCGCCACCCAAACCGGCAGGCAATTGTGCACCGTTCGCGGCCACCGTCCCGGTCCACAGCGCGGTGCTAATCAGATAGTCCACCGTACCCGCGGCACTCATGTTGGCATTGGCGTTCTGCGCGAGGGCAAAACCGTAATAGGTCGTGCTCGCCGTGTAAATGTCAGCCGATGTTATGGTTGTCGCATACTTTGTTGCTCCCACCATGGGCCCTGACGCGGAGATCGTCATCGCATAGCCGCTCACATCATTGCCGGCCGCGAGGTCGGTCTTAAAACCCGCCAAGTCAAAATCCGACGCAACCGTATAGAACGAGATGATCTGCCCCGTCCAGTCAGCGGTAAAATTGGATCCGCTGTTCACGGCGATCGTGCCGATATTGCCGGTCGTCCACAATATCGTGGCCGCCTGCGCACCGCCCACGGCAAACAGCGCCGCGAACACACTCATCATCATCTTCTTCTTCATTGTTTTCCCTTTCAGAATCCCGCCGCACTTTACAAGCACACGCGGGATATTGTTCAACAACGCCGCGCAAAGACGTCGCGGCGAAATTCTTTTACATATCAGCCACAGCGGGGAACGTGAAGGTCGCGTCTGCGGCCGAGGACACGTAGAAACCAAGTCCCTGAGTCAAGGGGGTGTCATTGATCTGGGTTTCTGTTCCGGCAATGAACCAGCCGCCATAGTTGGCCCAATATTCGGCCGCCACACCCCATGAACCGTCGGCATTGATAAACTGAATGGTGCAACCCGTTCCCAACTCTGCATCAAACGACGCGCTCGGGGTGATATTTCCAAGGGTCAGATTACCCGGGAAGCAGTTGCCGACTTGCGAGGAACCGGCAGGCACAGTCACGGCGAACGCGGACAGACCGATCTCGCCCGCGCACATAAAGGTGACAGCGGCGGCGGAAGAAACATAAACCGCCCCGCCTTTAGGAATGACGGTGTCATTGATCTGGGTTTCTGTCCCGGCAATGAACCAGCCACCGTAATTTGCCCAATACTCTGCCGCCACGCCCCATGAACCGTCCGCGTTGATGAACTGAATGGTGCAGCCCGTTCCCAATTCCGCGTCGAAATTCGCACTCGGGGTGATCATGCCCAGCGTCAGATCGGTCTCACCGCCACCCACGGTGGTGAAAGCGGGAGCGATAATCGATGAACCCGCAGGCACATTGATCGTCGAATATCCGACGATGTTCACACTCTCGACCTGGGCGAACGCCAGACCAGCCATAGCACACGCTGCGAATGCAGTTACTAACTTTTTCATTATCCAACCTCCGAGGAGAAGTGTGAAGGATGAAGGATGAAGGATGAAAGTGTGGAGTTTTTGTTCTCCGACCTCTGCCTTCTGCCCTCTGACTTCCGACTTCACCTTTCGTTTAGGAGACACTTTTCCAATCAAATACGCCTACAGTTTACC
>CAZOIS010000229.1:0-5964 GCA_964579865.1 uncultured Lentisphaeraceae bacterium
TACCACCGGCGTGCCCGCCATGATCGGCGCGAAGATGATCCTCACCGGCAAGTGGACCGGCAAGGGCGTCTTCAACATGGAGCAGTTCGACCCCGACCCCTTCATGGACGCACTCAACCGGCACGGCCTGCCATGGACCGTGCTGAAAAAGGCGGTGTTCAAGAAGTAGCGAGGAGCATCGTGCCGGTTTCTGCGCACTCACGCCACAGGGCGCTGTATCTTGACATCGGACTCAACGCCAGCGTATCGTATTATCAATGTGTGTCGGGGTGGTTGTGGGCAACGTGAGGAGCGCCAGAATGGTCATTGCTCGTTCAGAGTTGCAGGATCTCCGCCTACCCGGGCCGTGGGAAACGGTCCGGGTGCTGAAGAACTCATTCTCCGAACAACGCTCCTGCATGCACGCGGTCCATGCGGCCGCAAGGCGCATCGCGAAGTCACCCTCGGGCACGGCCGAGGCATTCGACGTGCATGTGGGCCCGCTTCCCGAAGCCCTTCTTGCCCCCCGCAAAAATCTCTTCTCGACGCTGTTTTATGCCACCTACCTGACGCTCGAAATCCCGCGTCCGCGGCGCATGCTTTACGGAAAACTGAACCACCTGTTCAGGATTTGGGTCACCAGCGCCGACAATCTGCTCGACGGCGAGGACAAGTGTGTGCTGCCGCTGGTGATGCCCGGAACGTCGCGCGTAATGAGAGATGTCGTCGCGATCATGACGGCCGACCGCGTGCTTTGGCGACTTCTGGGCGACGCGGTGTCGGCAGGAACGCTCACGGCGGATCAGGCGGACGCCTTGGCCGAGCACTCCTTGAGGTGCTTGCTCCCCAGCGCCGCGCAAGAGGCCAGCGAGGAAGGGGGCATCGCAGAACGGCCAGCGCCTGAATACGTGCTGGACACGATTCATGTGCTGAAGACGGGGCTACTCTTCAACATCCCTTTTTTGGGGATCGACCTGATCGAGAAGAACCTCCCCCCGGACCGGGTCGACCGTTTGAAACGCGCGCTCACGGCTTTCGGTGGCGGCTGTCAGCTGCTGGACGACGTGCGCGACGTCGGGCGGGACTTCGTCGAACGTCGCCACAACTACGTCCTCTCCGCGCTGGCCAAGGACGATCCTGACGTGTTGCGAGGCTGGGCCAACCGTCCCACCATCACGCGGGACGACCGGCTCTACCGGGACGCGCTGCCGACCTGCCTGCCGGCCCTCCGTCTCGGATTCGAAAAGATCGTCGATGCCTGCCGCGCCCTGCAGGCGGAAGGAATGCTGCCGCGCGGCGCGCCCGTCACCCGGATGGCGCTCGCGATCGTCGCCGCACTCGACCTGGAGGAACTGGCTTATGCCTGTACCGAGCCCTGAGGAAAAACCGCTACTGACCAAGGGGCGGACTCTCGACCATGCGGCAGAGGTTTACGACCTCCTTTCCCCAGTCATGACCCTAGGCCAAGAGGGCCGCTATCGCCGGCTCGCGATAGGGCTATTGGGACTGAGAGGCGATGAGCGGGTATTGGATGTCGGCTGCGGAACCGGCATTCTGACTCGCCAATTGGCACAGGCGTTAAAGGCCGGGACTGACGCATGTGCGGTCGGGCTGGACGCCGCGCCGAAGATGATCCAGGTGGCGACCCGCCACGCCGCGCGAATCTCCAACGTGCGGTTCGATGTCGGTGCTGCCGAAGCCTTGCCGTATGCCGATCAAAGTTTCGATTGCGCCGTCTCCACATTCTTCTTTCACCACATCGACGCCGAACTGAAACGGCGCGCCCTTGAGGAGATACGGCGGGTGCTGAAGCCAGGAGGACGGCTGATTATCATCGACGTGGATGTCCCCTACACCTGGTTCGGAAAACTTTGCGCTTGGTCGGGTTATTGGCTGTTCCAGCAGCAGGAGATCCGCGAGAACATCCGCGGCGAACTGCGCAAGGCGCTGGCCGAGACGCCCTTTCGGGAGGTGCGGCTAGCGGCCCGGCATTCAGGATACGTGTCCGTCTTTAACGTGACAAACTGAGGAGAATCACATGACGACAAGAACGCTCATTCGCTCGATCGCTTCCGCCGTCTGCCTGTGGGCCTGCAGCGGACAGCGCGCCGCCGCTCAAGCGGAGGACTCCGTGACCCCGTCGGAAACGCAAATGAAAACCGCCGTCGAAGCTTATTTCGGCGATCTTTTCCAACGGCTGGGAAAAGCCGCCGCGCAATCGCCGACGGAGGAAAACTTCCGTGCCATCATGAACCCGCAGATCGATCAGGTCGACGGCCTGTTCGGCGCGACGCTCATCGACGCGGACTGGGAGATCCGCCAAGTTTACTTCAGGCGCGACTTCCTGGCGGTCGGCTTCAGCCTGAAGAAGGTCAAAGAACTGGATACATTCCGTGTCCTGATGGAGCAGCGCCCCGCGCCCCAACTCAGCGAGCCGGGGCACGGGAACATCATGCAGCCGCGGCTGATCGCTATGCGTTATCCGGTGGTCAAAGACGGCAAGATGGCCTGCATGGTCTCGATGATGGTCCGGACAGAGAGTTTCCTGAAAACGGTAGGGCTGGACAAATGCACGGCCTTCAAAATCATCTGCCTAGGCAAAGATGCCGAGAGTCGCGGAACGCTTTCCGAGAAGCGCAAAGAGATCAAAATCCAGCTTCCCTCGACCGAATGGGTTATCCAGTACGAATGACCTCACCAGCCTGCGGCAACAGCCGGGCGGCAGTCAACATGTCGCCCGCCTTCTCGCCGCACGGCTTCAACCCAACTGCTTCAGCAACGCGTCCGTCTGCTTCTCCGTACCGATGGTGATCCGGAGGTACTCGCCCGTCACGGGGCCGGGGAAGTAGCGCACGAAGATTTTGGCGGCTTTCAGCGCCTCAAAGGTCTTCTTCGCGTCCCCGTCCGGCGGACGGGCAAAAAGAAAGTTCGTCTGCGAATCGCAGACGCGCCAACCGCGGCGACGCAGCTCGGCCATCAGCCGGTCACGCGTCGCACGGATCTTACGGACGTTCTCGCGCATGTACGGCAGGTCATTGAGGGCGGCCAGCCCGACAACCTGCGCGAGCATGTCCATGTTGTAGGAGTCCTTGATTTTATAGAGCGCGCCGATCAGGTCTTCCGGGCCGATCACATAGCCGAAGCGCTGGCCAGCAAGGGAGAAGGACTTTGAGAACGTCCGCATGACGAGCGTGTTCGCGTTCCCTTTCGCCAAGGCAAGGTCCATGCAGTTCACGTCGGCGAAATCGCCGTAGGCCTCGTCGATCAGCACCACGCCGCCAAACGACCGGCAGAACGCCGTCACCACCTGCTTGTCGTACATCATGCTGGTGGGCGCGTTGGGGTTGGTCATGAAAAACAGCGACGCGCCGTAACCTTCCGGCATGCGCCAGGTGAAATCCGCGTTGAGCGCGACAGGACGCGTCTCCACCCCGCGGATGTCCGCCAGCACCGGGTACAGCGAATACGAGGGATCAAAGTAGCCGACGCTGCCGCTCTTCTCGACGAACGCCCGCGTGCAGAGCGCCAGAATCTCGTCCGACCCGTTGCCGATGAAGATCTGCTGCATTGCACAGCCGTGGATTTCGGCGATGCGCCGGCGCAGCTCCGTGAAGACGGGATCGGGATAAAGCCGCAGCCGCTCATAGTCGAACGAGCGGAGCGCCTCGGCCACCTTCGGACTCGGCGGATACGGGTTCTCGTTGGTGTTGAGCTTGATGATGCCCGGATCTTTCGGCTGCTCGCCGGGCGTGTAGGCCTTCAGTTCCTGAACGTTCTTGCAGATGTACATGGCTTCAGTCAAAGAGTGATCAATTCACGTTTGCGGGTTCAAAAAAACGGACTGAGTATACCACACCCGCCCCGCCCTACGACATCCCGCATTTTCCGTTTCACAAAATTTTCATTTTGTCCGCTTGCCAGCACACGGCCAGTTTTGCTATTTTACGGATCACTTTTGCGCCCATCGTCTATCGGTTAGGACACAAGGTTTTCATCCTTGGAAGCGGAGTTCGACTCTCCGTGGGCGCGCCAAACCTGAAAACCGCAAGGATCCGTCTTGCGGATTTTTTGTTTCAGGACCTTTCGCGGGGCCGACTATGAAAATCCTGCTTCTCACGCCGCCGCTCGTCCAACTCAACACGCCCTACCCGGCCACGCCCACGCTGGCGGGGTTCCTGCGCAGCCAAGGCGAAACGGTGGCACAGGCGGATCTGTCGCTCGAACTTGTCCTGCGGCTTTTCTCTCGCGACGGGATCAAACAGATCGCGGCCGCCTGCGGCAGCTGCGCCCAGCCGACGTCCCGCGTCCGATTCTTTCTCGGCCACCTCGACGCCTACGCGAACACCGTCGAGACCGCCGTCTCCTTTCTCCAGGGCCGCAACGAGGCCGCGGGCTGGCTGATCGCCCGGCGCGACTACCTGCCCGAAGGTCCCCGGTTCGCCACACTCGCGCCCGAGGGCACAGGGCTCGACGAAGAAGAGACGCTCACCGAACTTTTCGGCTCGTTAGGCGTCACCGACCGCGCCAAGCTGATCGCCTCACTCTATCTTGACGATCTCGCAGACATCGTCCGGGAGGGCACGGACCCCGATTTCGGTTTCGCGCGCTACGCCGAGCGCATCGCGATCAGCGCGCCGACCTTCGACCCGATCCTGCGGCGCCTCGCCGCTCCGCCCACGCTGATCGACCGCCTCATCGACACACTCGCCGAAGAGGCCCTTAGCCGGCACGCGCCCGAAACCGTCGGCATCACGATTCCGTTTCCCGGCACCGTCTACGCCGCCTTCCGCATCGCCGCGGCGATACGCCGCCTCGCGCCCCGCACGCGCATCGTCTTTGGCGGGGGATACGTCAACACCGAACTCCGCGACGTGTCTGATCCGCGCGTGTTCGACTTCGCCGACGCGCTCTGTTTCGACGACGGGTCCGCCCCCTGGCTCGGCATCCTTGGCAAAGCCCCGCCGGTCCGGACCCTCACGCGCGAGACGTTGCGCGAACGTTCCCCTCGCCACGGCTCCGGCCCGACAGAAAAGCCCGCCGCCGCATCGCCCCTCGCCGAGGACCTGTCACCCAACGCGCCCTCCTACGCAGGGCTCGATCTCGGCCGCTACCTCAATCTGGTCGAGATGGCCAACCCCATGCACCGCATCTGGTCTGACGGGAAATGGATCAAGCTGCAACTCGCCAACGGCTGCTACTGGCACCAGTGTGCCTTCTGCGACGTGTCGCTGGATTATATCGAGCGCTACCAGGCGCCGGACGCCCGCTCGCTCGCGGACACGGTCGTCCGCCTCAAGCGGGAAACCGGACAGAGCGGGTTCCACTTCACCGACGAGGCGCTCTCGCCCGCGCTGCTCCGGCAGTTCTGCGAAGAGCTGTTGGCCCGCGGCGAGACGGTCACCTGGTGGGGCAACATCCGGTTCGACAAAGCCTTCACGCCGAGCCTCACCCGCCTGATGGCGCAGGCCGGGTGCATCGCGGTGACCGGCGGCCTGGAGTGCGCACATGACCGGCTTCTGAAGCTGATGCGCAAAGGCATCACCCTTGCCAGTGCGACCCAAGCGTGCCAAGCCTTCTCCGACGCGGGGATTCTGGTCCACGCCTACCTCATGTACGGATTTCCCACGCAGACCGCGCAAGAGACGTATGAGGCGCTGGAGTTCGTACGGCAGCGTTTTGCCGCCGGCCACATCCAATCCGCCTACTGGCACCGCTTCGCCCTCACGGCGCACAGCCCCATCGCGCGCCAGCCCGAGAAATTCGGCCTCTCACTGCTGCCGCTGCCGGCCGCGGAACAGCGCTTCGCCCTCAATGAGATCCCCTACGAAGAACCTGGCGCGCCAGACCACGAAAAACTCGGCGCGGGGCTGCGCCTCGCCCTCTACAACTACATGCTAGGGATCGGATTTGACCGTCCCGTCCGGAAATGGTTCGCCCGCTCCGCCCACTGAGCCAAATTTTGGGATGTCTATTACACGAAAGAAT
>CAZOIS010000230.1:0-5920 GCA_964579865.1 uncultured Lentisphaeraceae bacterium
TGGCATTGGGATGCTTATGTGGCCAAGAACGACCTGTGGCCGCACTTCGGCCATTTCGCGCAGGCCGTCGCGGAAATCGATCCGCCTGCGGAGGCGTTTCAGGCCTCGCGGATCGAGCATGCACGCCTGCGCATATACGTGCTGCGCGGCAAACGGACGGTGTTGGCGTGGTGCCGCGACCCGCAAGTCACGTGGAAGAGCGCGCTGGAGGAGGGAAGAGCGCCTGAAACGCTGCGCGGTGTCTCGGTCACGTTGCCCGTTCCGTCAGACGACCCCTCCGATTTGCGCGCCGTGGCCTATGACCCTTGGACGGGGGCTCGGACGGCGTTGAAGTCCGAGCGCGGTCAACTCACGCTGCCGGATTTCTCACGGTCGGTCGTCATAAGGCTCGGCCGTTAAACGCTTTGGTTGACCGCGCGGGTATAGATGGACGTCCAGTTGTGCCCCTTCGCTTTGGCGATGGCCGCGTCGCGGCATTTTTTCAACAGGGCCTCGTCGGCGCAGAGTTTTAGGATCGCGTCCGCCATTTCCTTCGCGTCGGCGCCTGTCACGAGGCCGAGTCCTTCCTCGCGGATTTCTTTCGATGCGGGCGGAACGGGGGTCGACACGACCGCCAGTCCGCAGGCGAAAGACAGGCGGATCTTGATCACGTCGCCGTATTTCTTGGTCGATACGTCGGTGGCGGGGTAAGGGGCCAAGCCGATCAGGCACTCGCAGGTCAAGCGGTCGAGGTCTTCGGGGCTCTCGATGTACCCTGTGAACTCGACGTTGCGAAGACCATAGTCGCGGACCTTCGCCTTGAGCTCGTCGGTCATGCTGCCTCCGCCGGTGATGACGAACTTCACACGGGGGTTGGCGGCCTGGACATGTCTGGCGATGTCCGGCAGGAACTGGGCGCCGTTGTCGACGTGGTGGCCGCCGGAGAAGATGACCTTGAACTTTTCAAGTTGATCGTACGGTTTGACCAACCCCGCGCGGAACTCGACGCCGTAATGAACGGTGAGCTGTTTCGCCATCCGGCGCATGTCGTAGTGCAGGATGTCGCGGCGAGCCTCGGCGATCGCGTCGGTCACGTTCCAGGCGACATCGGCCCGTTCGCACGCGCGTTTGTCCAGCCAGTTGAAGGCCGCGCTCATCCATCGGTTCCGGTAGCGTTGCGGCGACCAGTCGAAGGTGTAGTAGATCACCTTGAGAATGTTGAGCGACTTCCGGAAGCTCTGGCCGACGAGCGTGTTGACGGACTCCATGCCGATCAGGAAATGGATGGGGCCGCAGTCAGGATACAGCGTGGGGATCTGCGACAGGAGATGCCGCGACGCGAGGACGTCGCGCAGCTTGAGCCTCAGGTAGGTCTTCATGACGCGTTGCCCGACGGGAATGTCGTAGAGCCGGCGGAAACGTTCGGAGACATGGGTCGCTACGAGCCGGCCGTCCCTGTAGACCTCCATCGAGCAGTCGAGGGGGATGTCGGGCAAGGGGTGCGGCTGCTCGATCACGAAAATGTAGCGGGCGCGGTTTTCCGCGAAGAACTTCAGCAGCGGCTCGATCGGGCCGCTGCCCGATGCGCGCTTCCCGTTTTTCTTGTCCGAGTGACACAGGATGATCACGTTACATTCTGCAGGAATAGCGGGCTTTTCATTCATGTCGGGCGGTCTTTGTCATTGCCTTTTGTTTAAAGGATAAAGTACCATAACACACCGGTTTTTTATGGTCAAGAAAGGGCGCGGTATGGATTTCTGGAAGAACAAGAAGGTCGTGGTGACGGGCGGTTGCGGGTTCCTTGGATCCTATCTCACGGAGGAACTGGTCTCCGTCGGGGCACACGTCACCGTGGCGGACAATCTGGAGGCCGGGACCCTCGACAACATCGCCGCCGTGGCTGACCGCGTGAAGTTCATGCAGGCCGACTTGGTGACGCCTGACGCCTGCCTCAAAGTCGCGGAGGGTGCGGATGTCATCATGAACCTTGCTGGGCGCGTCCGCGGGGTGGGATACAGCAACAGGCACCACGGGGAAATGCTGTACCAAAACACGGTGATCCAGCTGAACATGCTGGAGGCCGCGCGGCTGAAAGGCGTGCCCCGGTTTCTGGCGGTCAGTTCATCGTGCGTGTATCCCGACGACGCGGAGGCACCAATCCCCGAATGGCCGGTGACGATGGGCTTGCCCGAGAGCTCCAACGAGGGCTACGGGTGGGCCAAGCGGGTCGCCGAATTGCAGGCCCAATACTATTTCAAGGAGTATGGCATCGAGACCGCGATCGTCCGTCCGACGAACGCCTGCGGTTCGCGCTATCCGTGGCGGGGAGAGCAGAACTCGTTCGTGATGCCCACGTTGGTGAAGAAAATCATGGACGGAGCCGACCCGCTGGTGGTGTGGGGCAACGGGCAGCAGCGCCGCAATTTCCTGCACGCCACGGACATCGCGCGGCTGTTCATGATGGTCACCGAGCGGTACGCGTGCGCGAAGCCGGTGAATATCGGGTATGAGCAGGACACGTCGATCGCGGAGCTCGTGAAACTCATCTGCGAGGTCACGCAGAAGTTCCCGAAGATCGTGTTCGACACCTCGAAGCCGACCGGATGCCTGCGGAAATGTGTCGATTCGACGCTGCTTCGCAAGGTCACCGACGGATACGAGCCAAGGGTCAGTCTGGAGCAGACGGTTCACGAAATGATCGCGTGGTATCACAGCACGTTCAAGGGATAGGGGGCTGCGTGACTCCCGGTCAACTCGCGGACAAAAAAATCGTCGTATTCTCGCACTACGCCACGACGGGCGCGTGCGAGGAGCTGCGCGACTGGTTGCTGAGCCTGAAGGTGCGCGAGTTGGTGTACGTCGCTTTCCCTTTTGGCTCAAACAGGGGGCGCGCTGTCCGTGTGGACCGTTTCTGTTTCGGCGAGGCCGCCGCATCCCGCCACTCGTGGTTCAGGTGGAAGCTGCCGGAACCGGTCGCCTTTGCCAAAGATTTGTTCTACGCCCTGTTCTACGCGGTACGGTTCGCGCGCGGGGCTGAGGTGCTGGTGGCGGGGGATAACCTGCTGTCGTTGGCGGGCGTCCTGACGCGCCGGCTGACGGGCGTCCGGCACCTGGTGTATTACATGATCGACTACACCCCCGTCCGCTACGCCAGCCGGCTGCTGAACGCGATATACTATGGCGTCGACCGTTTCGCGGCCATGCGCGCGGATGCGGTTTGGCCCCTGACGCCTCACATCATCCGGGGCCGGTTTGAGTCGGGAAAATTGGACGAACGGCGTGTGCGGTGGTATACGGTGCCTTATGGGAGCCATCCGCAGGAACCGGTCCCGGCGTGCGACCGCCGCAGCGTGGTGTACATGGGCGACGTGCTCCGCAATAAGGGCGCCGAGCTGTTTGTGCCCATGGCCCGGGAACTGAAACGCCTGGTGCCGGATTTTCGCTTCATCGTCATCGGCGGCGGGAAGGACCTCCCCGCTTTGCGCGAGGAGGTCAGGTCCGCCGGGCTGGAAGACCATTTCGTGATCCGCGGGTTTGTCGAAGACATCGCGGAGGTTGTCGGGTGTCTGAGGGGTGCCGGCGTCGCCCTCGCGCCTTATTATCCGTTCGATGCCAACAGCTTCACCTTCTTTTCTGATCCGGGAAAGATCAAGGTCTACCTCGGATGCGGGCTGCCGGTTGTGATGACGGATGTCCCGCCCGTCGCGAAGGAACTCGAGAAAGAGGGGGCTGGGAAGATCGCCCGCTATGACGCGGCTGAGTTCGCGCGAGCCGTTGCCGCGCTCCTCGGCGACGAGGGCTATCCGGGGCTGCGCGAAAACGCGCGGCGCATGGGTGCACGGTATGCGTGGCCCAAGGTGTTGGAGGATGCGTTCGCGCGGCTGGATGCAGGCGAAAAGAAAGGGATGAAGAAATGACGGCTTCGGATCAGGCGGCCAAGAAACGCCGGTTTGTCGAACGCGTCGCCAAGCCGGTCTACATGTGGTTGGCAGCGTTCGGCCTGAATCCGCTGGCCCTCCGGAATGCCGTGCGGGGACTGATGGCCACGGTGCGCGATTATGGCGCTCTCAAGCGGCAGAACCGACTGGCCGGAAGCCCCTTCCGCCTCCGCTTCTCGATGCCGTGTCTGGGCGACCGGTACGAGTCCAGCGGCAGCACGCGCGGCCACTATTTCTATCAGGACCTGTTGGTCGCCCGGCGCGTCTTCGAGCGCAGACCAGAGCGACATGTGGACGTCGGGTCGCGGGTGGACGGATTTGTGGCGCACGTTGCGGCTTTCCGCGAGATCGAGGTTTTCGATATCCGTCCGCTGACGCTTGCCATCCCTTCAATTGTCTTCCGTCAGATGGATCTGATGAACGCGCCTGAGCAGTTCAAGGCGTGTTGCGATTCGCTCTCCTGTTTGCATGCGATCGAACATTTCGGTCTGGGGCGGTATGGCGACCCCGTGGATTTGAACGGGCACGTGAAGGGCTTCATGAGCCTCGCATCCATTCTAAAGCCTGGGGGCCTGTTGTATTTTTCGGTTCCGATCGGGCCGGAGCGCATCGATTTCAACGCGAATCGTGTGTTCTCGATACAGACCGTCCTGAATCTTGCCAAGGATTGTTTTGACCTCGAGGCGTTTTCTTATGTTGATGATGCTGGAGATTTTCACGGACAAGTTTCGCTTGCCCCCGAAAGGATCGCTGATGACTTCGGTTGTCAATACGGGTGCGGCATTTTCGAGTTCCGCAAGCGTGGCTAACGCCCTTGCGGTTGTAAATTGACGCTAAGGTTTGCGGGAAATCAGGATAGACTGGCAACCAAGAAAGTGCGCGCGCTACTTCAGCAGGCCACACATCTTGGGAATCGCGAGTGAGAACCATGGGACATAGGTGATCAGCATCAGCGCGATGATCATCGCCAGGAAGAAGGGCAGCGCCTTGACCGTCACTTTGGCGATCGTCGTCTTGCCGACTCCGCAGCCGATGAAAAGGCACGTTCCGACCGGCGGGGTGCAGAGGCCGATGCAGAGGTTGGCGATGATGATGATGCCGAAGTGGATGTCCGACAGCCCCAATTGCCGGACAACCGGAAGCAGGATCGGCGTGAAGATCAGCAGCGCGGGCGTCATGTCCATGAACATGCCCACCAGCAGCAGCATCGCGTTGATCGTCAGCAGAATGACGACCGGGTTCTTCGAGAGTCCCATGAGCGTCGCGGATACGGTCTGAGGGATGTTGGTCACGGTCATGATCCAGGACATGGCGCTGGATGATCCGATCAGC
This sequence comes from uncultured Lentisphaeraceae bacterium, assembly GCA_964579865.1. Taxonomy (GTDB): domain Bacteria; phylum Verrucomicrobiota; class Kiritimatiellia; order RFP12; family UBA1067; genus DAOPZC01. The sequence continues at coordinate 5,250 of CAZOIS010000230.1, forward strand.
AGCATGACCACGGCGGTGGTGATGCCGGTCTGCAGGCAGATTTCGGGCAACGCTTTCCACGGGATTTCGCGGTAGATCACCACGCACAGCAGAAACGAATAAGCAACGGCGATGGCTGCGGCTTCCGTTGCCGTGAAGACCCCCAGCAGAATGCCGCCGATGATGATGAGCATCATCAGCAAGCTGGGCAGCGCGCGCCAGCACACCACCAGCGGGTGGACGCATTTTTCAACCGGCGCTCCCGGAACCGCTTTTCCGTAGCCGTTACGGATCGAGATGATGCCCGACGCCGCCATGATGCAGAGGCCGACCAGGATGCCGGGCAGAATTCCGGCCATGAACATCGCCGCGATCGAAACCGAGCCGGCGGCCACAGAGTAGACGATCATGGAGTTGGATGGCGGAATCAGCAAGCCGGTCGTCGCCGCCGTGGCGGTCACCGCCACGTTGAATTCGCGGTTGTAACCTTTGCGGTTCATCTCGGGGATCATGAAGCCGCCGATCGACGAGACCGCCGCCGCCGCTGAGCCGGAGATTGAGCCGAAAAGCATGCAGGTCAGCGTGTTGACGTAACCCAGGCCGCCAGGAAGACGCCCCACGACAATGGCCGCAAAATCGATCAGTCGCCGTGCCAGGCCGCCGCGGCCCATGAGGTAGCCGGAGAACACGAA
>CAZOIS010000231.1:0-5886 GCA_964579865.1 uncultured Lentisphaeraceae bacterium
TTCAGCCACGTCCGCTACTTGACAGAAGCGCCTTTATCCGACTTTGCCGTATCCCGCGCCCGCAGGAAAACGCAGCTTGTACGTCCTATCCCTACCAATGATTAACCCCCTTGACGAACCAGCCACAGAGATGGTACCAGGCCGTGGCCGAGGTGCTGTCGCTGGTCTACAAGCTAAGGAAGAAGGCGGGGTAGGATTTCTGGACCGCTTCCACGGTCCACCCCGCCGCCGTCGATCACTTCCGACATCCCATCACCACACCCGCGCCGCCTCCTGGGTTGGGCCATCATCCGATTGCAGGAAGATGCGGATATCATTCCCGTCGACACCCCGCTGCACGATGAGCGTGCGCGTACCGAAGCGGTAGCGAATCTCGTCCGGTCTACCGAGGAAGGGCGCGACCGCCTGGCGGACCACCTCCGAATGGACATCGTCGGTGACCAGCCAGCGACCAGTACCGTCGACCACCAGCCCGGAGCGGTTCGTCAGGGTGGCAGGGGCAAGGGTCGCTGGCGTCACGCACAGGCCGCCACCCCGCACCCAGGTCTGCACCGCGTCGCGGGTCCGCGGACTGATGGCCACACCCGTCAGCCATATCAGCTTCAAACCGGCGAGCATGGGCCCCTCTACCAGATGGTCGTAGACCACCACGCCCCGCAGCGGGCAGAAGAAATCGTGCGCCTGCCCCCGGTAGGCCGGCTGGTGGAAGGAGATGCCCTCCGCGCGGGTGTGGCCGTGGGTCAGCACCTCCCAGATGCCGAACCACGCAGCGGACGCGGGCGTCGTCGGCAGGTTCGCCGCGCCCAGGAGAGCATCCGGCAGCCAGGTACCGCGCTGGCCCCAGCAAGAATCATCGAGCCGCACGATGGCGACCTCGGGTCGCATGTCCCGGAAGGTGTGGGGCCGGGGATGGCGCGGCACATAATCGGTGGCGAACCACGCGAAGACCTTGCCGTGCTCCGTGGGCTCGTAGCTCGCCTGGCCATTTTCCTCCCGCAGCGACAGCAGGCCGCCCGCATCCTCGACGAAGATGCGCGACGATCCCAGCCAATAGGCGTACAGCAGCGAGGCGCGGAACTCCTGCGGAGGATGGCCGGGGAAGACGGTGGTCTGCTGTGCCGGCGGATGGGGCAGGAAACCGGAAAGGCCCCATAGATCCGGCTCGGCGCAGAAGGCGCGGCCATATTGCCGGGCGGCACCGATGCCGATGGCGGCAAACACCGGGTCGATGCCCTCCTTCATGAACTTGACCCCCGGATCGAAGCCGGCGCGGGCCAGGGCGTGGAGCAGCACCGGGAACACATGCTCGCTCATGGGTATGACGCCGGCACCGCGGTACTGCTGCGCCACGCCCTGGGCGCCATGGACGATGGCCTCGTAGGCCTGCTCCACCGTCATGCCATCGGTGGCGGCGAAAACCGGATGGACACGCCAAGTGTTGGCATCGTCGGATCCGCCGTTGGTGTTCATGTGCCGCCGCAGCTGGCCATGCTCCATCTCGTCGTAGAGCACGCCGCAGAACGCGGGCAGGCGTTTGAGGCCCTGGAGGCAGGCGCCGGTCAGGTCGAGGCGGTGGGTGCCGTCCGCGTGGGCGAGGAGATCCCGGCCCTTGGCGTCGACGAAGGTGCCCTCCTTGCTGTAGTTGGTTATCTCCTGGTTGAGCACGAAGCCGATGCCCGCTTGCTTACAGGCGGCGTCCAGCGCTTGCACCTCCAGTTCGCATCGGGTCGTGACCGAGACAGCTGCCAAGCTGTCACCTTTCGGGATGCATTTGAACACCACGAACTCGGCACCCATCTTCTTGCTGGCGTGCAGAAATGCCGGCAGGGAACCCGCATCCCAAGGAGCGAACGAGGCTTCAATACCGAAGGTGCAACGGTTGGGATTGGCCGCGAGATCGGCAGACCACGCCGCGGATGAGGATGCAACGACGATCGTTAGCAGGGAACGCCACCATCCGAATGAGAATATTGTCGGCATTCCAGCAGGATATTGCCAGCGGCATCTCACAACGCGGTGCATATCACCATATGATACGTTAAGGTGTGCTGTTCGTTGCCCACGACCATCTCTCAGAATGTCAAGGAACTGGCCCGGGAGAACGGGGTGATGCTGGTCGAGAACGTCGTCCTGGCTCGGGCGCTGGCCAAGGAAGTGGAGAGCGGCCACCCCGTGCCGACCAAGTGGTATCAAGCCGTCGCCGTACACATCCGACCCTCCGCAGTTCTCCGTGCAGGCGCACCCGCGCCCACACGCCCGAGAGGTTTAGCCTCTCCTGCTTGAAAACGTTGGTTATCCTACGTCTTGGGGTGCCCGCTGTCAACTCTCGGGCTCGAAAAACGGGCGCCGGACCCGCCCGAGCCCCTTCAGCCACGTCCGCTACTTGTGACAGAAGCGCCTTTATCCGACTGCGCCTTATCCCGAGCCCACCGCGAAACGCAGCTTATATGTCCTATCCCTCCTCGAAATCACGTTGCGGGAACGAGTCCGCCGCTCTTCGAAGGGACTATATCTGGCATTTTTTTCATCGAAATCAACGAAATCAAGGGTGTGGCCCCTAAAATGCCCGATCAAACCACCCGCCATTTCGGCGAGCGTTGCCGTCTCGTGGAGCTCGTCGAGATGGTCGCGAAGCCACGTTGCAACCCGCCAGATTCGCTGTACAAGACCGTCCATGGTTTCGTTATGCCTGGTTAGGGGAACGCGATGCGGTAGAAGCGCGAGGGGCGATCCGGCGAGGCCGGGTCGTCGACGCGCAGGGTGCCCGAGGCGCCGAGCGTGCCGTTGACGAGGGGCGTCCAGTTCTCGGACGCGAGATCCTCGGCGAAATCGATGCGGACGGGGATGTCGGCGTTACCGACCACGGTGAAGCCGAATCCTCCGGACGTGAACCCGAAGGCCGCGCCAGCTTGGGGCGAGGGGTTCCAGCAGGCTGTCGGGCGCCCGCCGAAGCTGAGAGGCCAATTTTGGGCGCCTGGACGGTAGTAGACGGTGGCCGGCATGTACTGGAACACCGATGCTCCGCCCAGCGTCGGCGCGTCGCCGAGGAAGAGCATCCGGCTCAGCGCGGAGCAGTTACGGAAAGCCTGGTCGCCGACGAAGACCAGACTCGCGGGCAGCACCAGCGAGGTCAGTGTGTAGTCGTTGCGGAACGCTTCCGCGCCGAGGGTCGCGACGCCGTCGCCGAGAACGAGGTTCTTCAGGGAGCCGTTGCCGTAGAAGGCGCGGGACCCGATGTTCGTGACGGAGTTGGGGATCTGCGCCGAGACCAGCTTGGAGCATGAGTTGAACGCGTCGTTGCCGATGTTCGCGACGCCGGCGCCGAAGGTCGCGTTCGTCAGTGCGGAACAGCCGCTGAAGGCGGATGCGCCGAGGAGTGCGACGGTTCCGGGGATCCCGACGGAGGTCAGCTTGGTGCAGCCGTTGAAGACGTTCGAGCCGAGGGTGGCGAGCCCGTCGGGCAGGGTGACGCGGACGAGTCCGCTGCAATAGCGGAACGCCGACGCGCCGATCGACGTCAGCCCGTCGGGGAACGTCACGGACTCGAGCTTGCCGCAGGAGAGGAAGGCGTAGTCGTCGATCCCGAGCGTCCCCGGAGGCAGGGCGTAGAGCGTGTTCGTGCGGGCTGGCGGGTACGTCGTCAGGGTGTGGGCGGTCTGGTTGAACAGGACGCCGTCCAGCGCGGCGAACACGGGATTTCCCGGCGCGACGGCGAAGACCTCGAGCGCCGAGCATCCCATGAACGCGCCTCGCCCCAGATGCGTCAGGGTCGAGGGCAGTTCGAGCGTCTTCAGTTTCGTGCAATAGGACAGCGCGAAGTCTCCCAGCGTCTCGAGGCCCGCCCCGAGGACTAGGTTGCTCAAGGCCGACTGGTTGCCCAGCGCGTAGGTCGCGAGGTTCGTCACGCTGCCGGGAACCGCGAGCGTCGGCAGGTGGTTGCATCCGTAGAAGGCGTACGGGCCGATGTCCGCGAGGCCGGCGCCGAGCGTCAGGTTCGTGATCGCCCAGCAGCCGCGACAGGCGTTTTCGCCCAGCGTGGCGACATGGCCGGGAATGGTCAAATCGGTCAGGCCCGCGCAGGAGTGGAAGCTGTTCGAGGCGATGTGGACGACGGAGGCCGGCACTTCGTACGCGCCGACCTTGCCTCCGGGATAGGCCAGCAGGGTGGAGCGGGTCGCGTCGAACAGGACGCCGTCCAGGCTGTCGTAGGCGGCGTTCGCGGGGCTCACGACAATGGCGGTCAGCGCCGGGCACCGAAGGAAGGCGTCGGCGCCAATGGATGTGACGCCGGCGGGAATCGCAACGGAAGTCAGGCTGGCGCAATACGAGAAGGCCCCCGCGCCGATCGAGGCCACGTTCGCGCCAAACACGATGTTGGTCAGCTCTGAGTAGGCGAACGCCTTGTCGCCGATGGACACGAGGCCGGCAGGCAGTTCGATTCCCGCCAGCGCGGTACCGGAAAAGGCGTTTGCGCCGATGTTTGTCACGCTGGTGGGCAGCGTCGCCTCATGGAGCCCCGAACAGTCTTCGAAGGCGCCGGGGCCGATCGAGGCCACGCCCTCGCCGACGAAGACGTACTCCAGGCCATCGCACGTGTAGCCCAACGCCAGGTCCGCGCGGAACGCCGACAGGTCTTGGTTCAGCACGAGGCTCATCAGTCTGTAGCATCCCTCGAAGGCGCCGTCGCCGATCGCCGTGACACCGGCGGGGACGACGACCTCCACCAAGCCGGAGCAGTCGGCGAACGCCCTCGCGCCGATGTTGGTGACGCCGTCCCCAAGCGTCAGCGACGCAAGGCCGTCGCAGCCTTCGAACGCGCCGGGGCCGATGTCGCGGACGCCGTTGCCGACGACGACCTGTTCCAGCACGCCCACGTCCCAGCCCATCGCAAAATCGGCTCGGAAGGCGGCGAGGTCGTTGTGCAGCGTCATGGACTTCAACGCAGTGCAACCTTCGAGTGCGCCTTCGCCCACGGAATGGACGTTGGCCGGGATGGTGACGGCCGGGAGCAACGTGCAGCCGAAGAACGCCCACGCACCGATGTCCTCTGCGCCGCTCCCGATCAGTACGTTGGTCAAGGAGGTGCAACTGTAGAAGGCATAGCCGGGGACGTTCGTCACGAGGTCGGGGATCCGGATGTCCGTCAGCCTGGTGCAGCGCTCGAAGGCACCCGCGCCCAGGGAGACGACGCTCTCGGGGATTGCGAAGGATGCGAGTCCTTCGCAGGCGAAGAACGCCCCCGGGCCGATCTCGGCGAGCCCGTCGGGCAGCGCGACCTCGAGCAGACCCGAGCAGTCGGCGAAGGCACCGTCGCCGATCACGGTGACGCCGGGGCCGACCACAACGTGGGTCAGCGCCGCGCAGTCGAAGCCCATCACGAACGAGGCGTCGAAATCGGAAAGATCCTGGAGCAACGTGAGGGTGCGCAGCGCGGCGCACCCCTCGAAGGCGCCCTCGCCGATGGCGCTGACGCCTGCGGGAACGGTGATCGCGGTGATGCCTGCGCAATCGGAGAAGGCGTAGTCGTCGATGCCCGCGACGGGCAAGCCCCCCAGCGTGTCAGCGATGGCGAGCGCGCCCTGGTACCCCGCGTTGAAGCCGACGACCACGGCTTGTCCGAGGCCGTTCGTGGCGTAGGTGTAGTCGCCTTCCGTGAAGGACTCCGCCCTCGCCGCCGTCGCCATCAACACAACCGACACGCAACCCGCCAACATCACACCGACACCGCGATTCATGTTCACATCCCTCAAGCATCCCCTGCGAACGCCGCACGGTTTCCCAACCGCACTTTTGTTTTTTTATGGAGAACCGTACACATCCGACCCTCCGTTGTTCTCCGTGCAGGCGCACCCGCGCCCACACGCCCGAGAGGTTTAGCCTCTCCTG
>CAZOIS010000232.1:0-5850 GCA_964579865.1 uncultured Lentisphaeraceae bacterium
CCGGTGAGCGTCATCACCGTGGGCCCATACGGGCCGCCGTAGCAGAAGTCGTTGAGCAGGTTGTAGATGCCCTGCGTGGAAGGCACGCCGATGTTGCCCGTGTTGCCGCCGCTCATAACGGAGGTCGCCGGAGCGTTGCTCCAGCTGGCGCCGAACGCGGGACCGCTGATCGTCTTCTCTTTGTTGAAGGTCACGCCGTTGACCGTGGCGAGCGCGGTGCTGCCGCCGAAGTCGATCAGGTGGGTGTAGAGCTTGTCGGCCGAGACGCCGCAGTCCGCATCGCCGGTGATCTTCTTGAAGTACGGCGCGTTGGTGACCGCGTAATCGGCGCTGCCGGTCAGCTCGAACGTGCCGGCGCCGGCGAGCGCGCCGAGCGTGACGTTGCCCAGCGGGGCTCTGAGCACCGCACCCGCCGCGACGGTCGCGCCGCCCGGCAACGCGGCGCCGGGGTCGAGCACTGCCGTGCCGGCGTTCACCTCCAAGGGCGTCGCCGGCGAGCAGGTGCCGCCGAAGCGCTGCGTGCCCGCGCCCGTCTTGACGAGCGTGCCGTTGCCGGTGACGGCGCCCGCGAAGCGGCTGCTCCGGCCGGCGGCCGGCGCGAGCGTCAGCGCCATCTGCGCCGCGTCGGTGACCTCTTCGTTCGACAGGCCGTAGAGGTGGCAGGAGTCCGTCGAGACCAGCGACACCACCTGGATGGCGAGCGACTGCGCCGCATCCGCGCGGAAGCGGCAGGCGACGATGCTGCGCGTGACGGTGTCGGGGTTGTAGGCGAGCGTGCCGACCACGGTCGACCCGGCCGTGAAGGTGATGACGAGGTTGCGCGGGTTATTGTTGAAGTTGCGGAAATAGAGGCGCGTCTCGTAGACCTTGTTGGAGGTCAGGCCGGACAAAGTCAGCGTGAAGTTGGTCGAGCCGTAGTTGAAGTCGCGCAGCAGGCTGTCGATGCCGGTGCGCGTCGCGTCGTTGGGCGCCTCGTTCCAGGCTCCGGTCGGCGTGTTGCCGGAGAAGCTCCACGCGCCGGTGTTGCCGAAGGTCACGCCGTTGATGACCGGCGCATACGTCCCGGTGGGGAAGTCGACCAGATGGGTGTAGGTCTTGGCGCTCGACACGCCGCAGTCGGCGTCGCCTGTGAACGGCGTGTTGTACACGGTGCCGCCCAAGGCGAGGGTCCCGCCGCCCGCCAGCGCGCCGACGGTCTCTTGGCCCGCGAACGAGAGCGTCGCGCCGCCGCGCACGCGCAGCGTGGACGCGTCGCCGATGCGGCCGCTGACCGCGAGCGCGAGCGTGCCGCCCTGGACCTCGATGTCGCCGTCAAAAGATCCCGCGCCGGCCGCGTCGACCGCCAGCGTGCCGCTGCCGGCCTTGGAGAAGAGCGAGCCGGCCGCGCCGGTGAGGTCGCCGCGATAGCCGCTGATGCCGGTCTGGACCACGCGCGAGGCCGTGTTGCTCGCCGCATGGCTGAACGCGCCGTCGCCGCTCAGCGTTCCGAACGCGGTGTAAGGCGTCAGCCACGCGCTCGGCACCAGGAAGGCGGCCGTCGCGCTGGGCGGCTTGACGCGCAGCTGGAGCCCGTAGCCGCCCGTGAGCTGGAAATAGCCCAGGACGATGTCGTAGCGGCCGGCGTCGAGGCGGATCGTGCCTTCGAGCCAGCCGGTCGCGTAGGCGTTGCGGCCGAGTACGGTCTGGCCGTCGATCGCCAGGATGAAGCCGTCGTCGCCTTGCGCGCCGAACACGTAGGTGCCGCTCTCCGGCACGGTGAGGATGCCGCGGTAGGCGGCCTCGAACTGGGTGGTGCGGCTGCCGCCCGCGCCGTAGGGCAGCGGGAAGAGGGCGCCGGCGGTGCCGAAATCGAAGGCCGTGTTCTGCAGGCCGCTCAGCGACGCGCAGGTCGGCGTGAGCGTCGCGAAGTGCGCCTCCATGCCCGCGAGCGTCCAGAAATTGTTGGTGTTGGGCGCGACGCTGTAGTAGAAGCCCGTGAGCCCGTTCGTCGCGGGCGCGGTGACCGCGAGCGCGCCGGCGGCGCCGATGGCGACGGAGGCGGGCATCGTGACGGATTGCAGGGCCAGCGTGCCGTTGCCGACCGCCGTCTGGCCGAGGAACGGCGACGCCGTGCCGCTCAGGGTCAGCGTGCCGCTGCCGGACTTGACCAGCCGGGCATCGGCCGCGCCGCTCAGGACGCCGGCGAAGGTGCCATCCGCCGCCTGGTTGACGGCGAGCCGGGGCGCGCTGCCGGTCAGCGACACCGCCGCGGAGGCCGCGCCGCTCAGCGTCGTGACCGAGGCGTTGGTGGTGTTGGACGCGCGCAGCAGCGTGCCGGCCGCGAGCGCGGTGGCGCCGTTGACCGCGGCATGGCCGCGCAGCTCCAGCGTGCCTTGCGTCAGGCTCAGGTCGGAGCCGACGGCGGCGCTGCCGCCCAGCGCGAGGGTGGTGCCGTTCGCCGCTGAGACCGCCACGCCGGCGCTGCTGCCCAGCGCGGTGTCGATCACGTGCGTGCCGGCAATGACCGTGATCAGCGGCGTCGCGTCGTTGGTGGCGAGGGTGAGTCCGCCGCTGCCCGCCAGCGTGTAGCCGCAGCTGGCGTTGTTGAAGACCAGGCCGCCGACGGTGTAGCCGGAGCCGGTGTCGACCGTCGCGGCGTTGGTGATCGCGAGGCCGAAGAGCGGGACGATCCCCGCGCCGTCCGGCACGAAGCCGCTGTCCCAGTTCGCGTCCGCGCCCCAGCTGCCGCCGCCGGCGGACTTCCAGACCGCGCCGATGCCGCCGGAGGTCCCGGAGATCGTGAGCGTCACGCGGCCGTTGCCCGCGTCGTTCGCGAAGACATAGCCTGCGCCGGACTGGGGATTGCCGACGGAGAGCAGCGCCGTGTCGCCGCCGAGCGTGCCGGCGTAGGTGAAGAGCGTGTAGGTGCCGGGCTCGGCGAAAGGCAGGCCCGTGCCCGCGTAATAGAGGTTGACCACCGTGTTGCTGAGGACGAGCCCGTTGTTCAGCGTCGTCGCGAACGTGTCGTTGGCGCCCGCGCCGAAATCGACGTCGAGCGCGGCGGAGGCCGAAGGCGTGCCGAGCGAGAGCGTGGACAGGGTCTGAGCCTTCACCGTGCGGGTGCCGAAACTCAGGCCGCGCGCGCCCATGGCGAGCGCGCCGTCGGAGGGGTAAGCGCCTTCGATGCGGAGACCGGCGAGACCCGAGAAGGACGGGCCGCCGCTGCCCGCGTAATCGCCGGCGAACACGACGTTGCTGACGGCCATCACGCCGTCGGCGGGGCCGGCGAGGACGAGGTCGCGGTGGAGCGTGATCGTGTTTGCGAACAGGACCGTGCCGGCGGTCATGCCCAGCGTGACGGTGCTGCCGCGGTTGAAGATCTCGATGTCGTGGCCGATCCAGCGGCCATTGCCGTTCGCGATGAAGGCGAGGGTGTCGGAGGGGGCGGTGCCGCTGTCGCCGACATAGAACGTGTTCGTGAAGCCGCTGTAGCCCAGCGAGCCGCCGGCGCCGCTGTAGGTGCGGCCGTTGAACGGGTTGGTCACCCCGCTCAGCGTGCCGTAGTCGTCTTCCGAGACCTTCAGCGTGCCGTTGCGCAGGACGGTGCGGCCCTGATAGGCGCGGTTGTTGCTGTTGTCCGTGCCGCCGCCGCGGATCTCCAGCGTGCCGGCGCCGGTTTTCAGCAGCTGGGCGACGCTGTTGCCCCGGCTCACGTTCTGAAGCAGCATCTGCGGCATGGAGAGCGTGTCGCCGGAGCCGACGTCGAACTCGGCCACGTCGCCGAAGCCGCGCGGATAGCCGGTCAGCGTGGCGGCGCCGCCGCCGAAGCGCGTGCGCAGCGCCGGCGTGCCGGAGCCCATCAGGTTGATCGCGTTGCCGAACGTGACGCCGCCCTGCGTCAGGGCCAATGCGGCGCTCTTGCCGCTCTGCGTCAGGAGATGGATGGCCAGGGAGGAGGGCAGCTGCGGGGTTTGCACCGTGCCTTCGTAAATGACCGCGCCCGCCACGAGGTTCGTGAGCGACGGGAAGGTCACCGTGCCGGCGCCGGATTTGTAGAACGTGCTGTTGGAGGCGAGGCCGAGGGGATTGCCCTGGACGATCAGCTCGCCGTCGGACTCCAGCGTCAAGGGCGCGCGGGCCAAGACCGGCGCGGCGAGGGTCCAGGTGCCGGGGGTGGTCAGCGTCAATCTGGGCGCGCTGTTGGTGAAGACCAGCGGGGCGCCCGCGAGCGTGGCGCTGCCGTCGGCCGTGAGGCCCGCGGCCCGGAGGCGGCGGGTCAGGAACTCGCCCGCGAGATCGTTCGTCGCGGCCGAGCCGACGGCGAGGGGGAAGCGCAGCAACAGGTTCTGGCCGCCGCCCGCAGCGGGCGCGGCGCCGTCGGCCCAGCGCGTCGCTTCGCTCCAGAGGCCGGCGCCGGTGGTCCAGGTGTAGACGTCGCCGGGCGCGGCGCAGGCGAGCGCGCCGGAGCCGGAGAAGAGGCCGGAGGCGTGGGACGCGTCGAACGTGCCGGAGGCGGCCGCGCCGTCGATCGACACGTAGGCGAGCGGCACGGTGCCCGTGTGGCTGAGCCGCACCGAGGCGCCGGCCACCAGCGTCAGAAGCGAGTCGCCGGCCAAGGCGCGGCTGGCGTTGCCGGAAGCGGGCGGCGCGAAGCAGGCGGCGTCGATGAGCGAGGTGCGGTCTCCCCAGTACCCCTCGCCGCCGATGCCGAGGGTGTGGCTCCCGGCCTTGAGCCAGAGCGCGGCGCTGGCGAAGCGGCCGGGGCTGAACTGCACGCCGCGGTTGAGGAAGGTTGCCAGCGGACAGCCGTCGAGCGTCACGTAGACCCGGTTCTCCGCATAGCCCCGGCGCAGCAGATGCGAAAAGGCGAAGCTGTACAGCCCGTCGGCGGGAACCGTGACCGTCTGGGCTACGGCCGCGCTGTACTGAAGGATCATCATCTGCACGCCCTCGGGCGAGGCGTTGGCGTCGGCCCATTCTCCGCCCGTCGTGGTGTTTTTCAGTCCGACATGCTGCGGGAGGGCGGTGACCGTCCAGTTGCTGGGCACCGTGTAGCCCCAGTTATTGACGACCGGCGCCTCGAAGCCGGGGTTGAGGAGCAGGTTCGCGGCGGCGTCGGGCTCGCCGAGCGTCACCAGCGTGGCGTCGCTCGCGACGGAGAGCTCGGCGTCGGCGAAGAGCGAGCCGGCAGCCAGCAGGGTGCCGGCCTGGACCGCCAGCGGCCCCGCGCAGCGGGCCAGCGACAGCGCGCCCGCGCCGGTTTGGGTCAGCCCGCCGACGGTCACCAGCTCGGCGGCCACGCTGTTGGTGGTGCCGGCGCCGACCGAGATCGCGCCTTCGACCTGGAGGCGCCCCGCGCCGAGCAGGGCGTAGCCGTTGCCGGTGAAGCTGAGGTTGGTGACGGAAACGTCCGACTCGATCTGTACCAGTCCGCCGGCCGCGCCTTCGAACACCGCCTGCGCACCGGGAATCCAGGCCACCGCGTTCGCCCCTGCGTCCAGCCAGTTGGTGGCGGTCGCGTTCCACACGTTGCCCGCGACCGAGGGATCCCAGCGCAGGATGGGCGGCGCGCCGGAAGCGAGGACGGCGACAAGACCGAGTGAGGCCGCGAGGTGTGTTGCACGCCGGACGGACGGAACGCGTAAAGATTTCATGAAACGCTCCTGACTATGGACAGATTAATTTATCGTATAGGGTAGATTACAACTCCGATGAGAAGTTGTCTTGTATATTGCGAATTAAAAAGTGTACATCTTCCGCAGTTCCGGCCGCCGGCCGGGCGGCGCAGCTCACCGCTTGAACCGGTGGTAGCCCGACGCCGCCAGATAGACGAGCACGGCCAGCTCGACGATCGTCGCGCCCGGCGGCCAT
>CAZOIS010000233.1:0-5774 GCA_964579865.1 uncultured Lentisphaeraceae bacterium
ACGCGCTGGTCACGCACTTCCACGAAGACCACATGGGCGAGGGCACCACCAACACGCCGCTCGCCGCGTGCGGCGCGTACCGGCTCTCAGGGCTCACGGCGGTCGGCGAACAGCTCCGCATCGGCAAATTGCTCGACCGCGGCTGGCCGGAGTACAAGTACCCGGCGGAGGTGAAAGGCGCGTTCGTCTCCAACTACCGCGCCTTTGTGGCGTGGCAGGCCGCGAACAAGGGGATGGCGATCGAGGCGTTCAAGCCCGGCCGGAACGATCAGGTCGTCCTGCGGCGCGACGCCAAGCGCTATCCGAACTTCGAGTTCCGCAACGTCGCCGCGAACGGCGAGGTCTGGACGGGCACCGGGACGTTGGCGAGGGCCTGCTTCCCTCCGCTCGACACCGTGCCGCGCGCGGACTGGCCGGACGAGAACATGTGCAGCCTCGCCTTCGTCATCCGCTACGGGGACTTCGACTACTTCAACGGCGGTGACCTGCGGGGCATTCCGTACGAGGGCTGTCCGCAGTGGCACGACGTGGAGACGCCGGTCGCGCAGGCCGTCGGACCGGTCGAGGCGGCGATTCTGAACCACCACGGGTACGTGGACACCATGAACGCGTTCTTCGTCGCGACGCTGCAGCCGCGCGTCTGGACGCTCTCGGTCTGGGACGCCGCGCACCCGACGGGGCGGGTTTGGAACCGGCTGCTGTCGCAGCGGCTCTACAAGGGGCCGCGCGACGTGTTCGCCACCGACGCGCACGACGCCGCGCTCACCGTGATCGGCGGGCTGAACCGCCTCGCCAGCCGGCACGGCCACATCGTGATCCGCGTCGCGCCGGGCGGCGGCGAGTATCGCGTATTGACCGTGGACGACGCGAGCGAAAGCCACCGCGTCACGAAAGTCTTCGGCCCGTTCAAATCGAAGGCGAGGCCATGATGCGCAGGGCCGGATACCCGCTCAAAAAGGTTGCTTGCGCGCTCGCGCTTGCCGCACGCTGCGCCGGCGCGCAGGAGGTGCCGTCCGTTTCCGGCTGGCAGACCGGTCTGCCCACGCCCGGGACGCACCGCGCCTGCGTGGACCTTGGCGGCGCGCGGTCCGGCAAGGGCTGCGGCAAGATTGTGGGGACCTCCTCCGAAAAGGGGGCAAGGGGCTGCTTCAACCAGGAGTTCCAGGGCAAGGCCGCGCTCCCGGCCGGCAAGGCCTACCGCTACGCCGCATCTTACCGCACCGGCTCGCCTCAAGAAGGCTCCGGGCGGCTCCTGATCGACAGCTACACGAAGGAGGGCGAGAAGAGTCACAAGCAGCTGGTTTCGCTGAAGCTGGGGGAATCCGCCGCGTGGAAGACCGTCGCCGGTCAGGTCGATGTGCCGCCCGACGCGGTGCGCGTGAGGATGCTGCTTTACCTCCACGGCCCGGGCGCGATCTGGTACGACGACGCGTTCTTTGGCGAGGCGCCTGAAAGCGCGACCAACCTGCTGAAGAACGGGGGCTTCGAGCCGCCGGCCTCGATCGTCTACGACTTGGCCCCCGAGAAGAAGAGCGGCAACGTGAGCTTCAGCGCGGACTTCGAAAACGGGACTTTGGGAAACGTGAAGCAGATCGGCCCGGACGAGTATTACCTGTACGCCTTTCCGGAAGGCAAGCCGCACTCCGGTTTCCTCTGGTTCCATTTCCGCATCGAGGGCTGCAAAGACCGCACCGTCACCTTCCACGTGAACCCGGCGCCCTTTTCTAAAGATCGCACGGGCGGCAACGGAACGCGCTCGCCGGTGATGAGCTACGACGGCGACGCCTGGAGCGGCATCGAGGACAAGTCGTGGAACGAAGACGGCACGGTGCTGACGTTCAGGCAGACGTTCACGCAGTCGCACGCGTGGGTCGCCTCGTTCTTCCCGTTCACCGCCGACCGCATCACGCGGTTCATTGAACGCCACAAAGACGCGCCATATTTTCAGACCGGGAGTCTGGGCCAGACCAAGGGCGGCCGCGACATGCGGTTCTACACGATCACCGACCCGGCCGTGGCCGAGGCGGACAAGCGCGTAGTCCTGTTCACGACGCTCCAGCACGATCTGGAGACGACGGGCGCGATGGCCCTCGAAGGGATCTGCTCGTTTCTCCTTTCCGGCGACCCCCGCGCGGACAAGCTGCGCAAGACCTGCGTCTTTTACGTGGTCCCCATGATGGACCCCGACGGCATCGCCGGAGGCAACCTGTATTGTCCGGTGGGCAACCTGAACCGGCAGTGGGGTCTCGGCACCACGGCCGAGACGCCCAACGTGGAGAAGTTTGTCCGGAACCTCGGCGCGCGCGGGAGGAAGGTGGACCTCTTCATGGATTTTCACGGCTGGTGCAGGCCTGAGCGCGAAACGATGCTGATGAGCTTCGGCAAAGAGATCGCCGGCGAGGCCGACGAACGGGACGCCGCGCGCCTCGCCGAAACCATCAAGTCCCGCCTGACGGGCAAGGTCAACATCTCGTTCTGGCGCAAGCGCGTAACGACCGTGACGGGGATAACAGGCGACCTCAACCGCCTCGCGCCGGGCTGGATGAAGTTCGAGGCCGGCGCGCGTCTGGCCTATTCCATCGAGATCTTCGGCGAAGGCGAGTGCACGCAGGACCAGTATCTCAAATGGGGACAGGCCTTTGCCGAAGGAATTTCCGAGTACTACGGAAAACCTTAAAGGGAGGAGTCGACACCATGAACAGGAGAGAATTCGTGAAATCGGCGACGTTGTCGGCCGCGGCCGTCGGATTGGGCGGCGTGGCGATGAGAACAGGGCAGGCCTTTGCGGCCGCCCCGACCCCCGAGGCGATCAAAGCGGTCTTGCTGCACCTCGGGCACAACATGTGGTGCGACTGGTTTCCGCCGGACATCGACCTGTCCAAGTTCGACACAGGGTTGCCGGACACGACGCTGCGCTGCAAAGACGACCTGTGGCGCAAGGTCACGGACCATGCCGCCGCGAAGGGAATGAACATGGTCGTCATCGACCTCGGCGAGGGCGTCGTCTACCCCAGCCACCCCGAGCTCGCCATCGCCGGCTCCTGGAGCGTGGACAAACTCCGCGCGGAGCTCGGCCGCTTGCGGGGCATGGGCCTGGAGCCGATCCCGAAGCTGAACTTCTCCACCACGCACAACGGCTGGCTCAAGCACTACCGCCGCATGCTTTCCACCCCCGCCTACTACAAAGTGTGCGAGGACGTGCTGCGCGACGCGTACGAGATATTCGGCCACCCCCGCTTCATCCACATCGGGTGCGACGAAGAGACGGCCCAGCATCAGGACGGGAGCGGCCGCTCCTATTACATCTCCGTCCGGCTCGGCGAGTTCTGGATGCACGACTTCCTGCACATCGTGCGAACGGTGGAGGGGCTCGGCGCCCGTCCTTGGGCGTGGAGCGATTACGGGTGGAGCCATCCCGAGTTCATGGAGCGGTGCCCCAAGAGCGTCGTCCTTTCCAACTGGTATTACGACGAGTGCTACGGCGGTTTCGATCCTGCCACGAACAAGACGGCCGACAAGAAGCGCCTGATCAACTTCTGGGACCTTGAGAAGGCCGGTTATGACCAGATCCCGTGCGGCACGAACTGGGTCGGCTGGAAACGCAAACAGGTCAACGCCGGCGCGGAGGACGTGATCGGCAAACTCGTGAAGCTCGGCCGGCAGGTCGTGGCGCCCGAACGCCTGTTGGGATTCCTGATGGCGCCGTGGGCCTCCACGGACGACGACGCGAACACCGCGTTCAACATCCGCGGCATCGATCTCTTCGCCGAGGCCCTTCGCCAGCCCCGCGGGTGAGTGCCGTTTGCGCGAGAGAGGAGCCGCTCGTCGAGAGGAAGGTTGGCATGCGTCGCATTCATCTGCGTCCGATTTTTATCGCCTGTCTTTTGGGCTGTATTCCCGCCGTTCTTGTGGCCGGCGGGGGTGTGCCTCCTGACGGACATGTGAAGGTTGTCCACGTCTTAGGAGACGGGCATGCCGAAACCAACGTCGCCGAGTTGGCTGTCAGCGGCAACACCGCGTCGCTGAAGATTCCAGCAGCCCAGATCGGCAAGGGGAGCCTGCGCGTTGAGTTTTGGCCTGACTTCGCCATGGCGAAGTCAGGCGACGCCGGTTACTTCCTGCTGCCGGACGGCCGTCTGGGCACGTTCCATGAACAGGACGGGAAAGCGGCCGCCGCCGAGAGCCGGAACTACATGCCGTTCTACGGGATGAAGACGCCGTCCTGCGTCTTCGCCGCCGTCGTCAAGTCCATGCAGTGGCGCTACTCGACGCATGTGGAGACCGTCAAAGGCACCTACCGGATGTATACGGTCTACCACCTGAACGGCGACGCGCCGTACGAGGACTTCGAGATCGCGTTCACGTTTCTGCCGTCGGAGGCGGAGTATCCGCAGATGGCGCGCGTGTACCGTGACTGGCAGCTGTCCCGCGGTGCCTGCAAGACGATTCTCGAGCGGATGACGTCTCAGCCCGAGCTTGCGCTTGCCGCCACCAACATCGAGGTGCGCGTGCGTCAGGCGTGGAAGCCGGTCCCGTCACCCGTGCCCTACCAGACCCGCTTCAACGAGCCGCCCGTCCACCCCGCCGTCACGTTCGATCGCTGCGGCGACATCCTCCGCGAGTTCAAGCGCCAGGGCGTCAACCACGCGGAAATCTGCCTTGTGGGCTGGAACAAGGGCGGACATGACGGCGCCTATCCGCAGCTCTTCCCGGTGGAGCCGACCCTGGGCGGCGAGGCGAAGATGCGCAAGCTGATTGCGGACGCCAACGCGCTGGGTTTTCAGACCGTCTGTCACACCTGCTTCTATAGCGCCTACACGATTGCCGACGACTTCGACGAGGAGTATCTGCTCAAGGAGAAGGACGGCTCGCTGCAGCCGAGCCACACGGACTGGGGCGGCGGTCGGGCTTTCCGGACCTGCCCGCAGCGCGCCTATGAGCGTTATGCCCGCAAGAACATGCAGATGATGAAGGATCTCGGCTTCCACGGACTTCACTACCACGATGTGTATTCCATTCTCGAGCCGCGGATCTGCTACGATCCTCGCCATCCGTGCAATCCTCGCCAGAGCCTGGACTGGTACGTGAAGCAGATGGAAGTGACGCGCGATGCCGTAGGCGGCACGCAGAGCGAGGGACCTTTTGACGGCTTTGCGGGCAACCTCGACTATTGTATGTACGTCTATTTTTTTCCGCTTGAACAAAACGATTACGCGAAGGCCCCTTTGGTGGATCGCCATGTGCCGCTCTTCCAGCTGGTCTACCACGGCATCATCCTGTCGAATCCCTTCACCGGCACGCTCAACTATCCCGTCAAAGCCCCGCACAAGCGGCTCAAGTTCATCGAGTTCGGCGGGCGTCCGCTCTTCGTGTGGTATGCGAACTTCCTCACCGGGAAGTCAAACTGGATGGGCAAGGAAGATCTGACCTGTGCGACCGACGAGGAACTTCGGTCTGGCGTCGCCGCCATCAAGAAAGGGTACGATGAGTTCGAGAAACTCGCCGACCTCCAGTTCGCGTTTATGGACGACCATCGCCTGCTGACGCCGACGGTTTCGCTGACGGCCTATTCACAGGGAACGCGTGTGGTGGTCAATCACGGTTCTGCCCCCTACGTCTTTGAGGGAGCGGCGGTGCCCGCAGGGGACTGGCGGCGTTTTGACCGTTCATCAAAGAACGCGGCTGAATGAGAAAAGTGAATCGGTAAGTGGAGATAACAAAAAGATGAAGAAGACCCTGTTTGGACTGATGGCGGGACTGACGCTGTCGGCGGT
>CAZOIS010000234.1:0-5731 GCA_964579865.1 uncultured Lentisphaeraceae bacterium
ATGTAGTTCAAAGATAGCGGTTTAGGGATTCCTCGTCAATAAGCGTTTACTCATTCGTCGCGGAGAAATCAAAAGCAGACACTTTTGTCGAGGGTATAAGTGGGCCCCGGAGGGTGCGCGACGTTCTCTCCGTTCAAGACGGGATGACCGCCGCGCCCGAGGCGTCTGAGCGTTTCGGGCGGTCCCGCTGCGGGCTGTACAAGCTCGACGCGAGAGGCACCTCAGAGTTTCGACCGAGAGGGCCGTGCGGCACCGTGGCCGTAGGAGGGTGGCACATACGCCCCACCCCTTCACGTTTCATTCACGACCGGGGACGCGACACGCCGGCAGGGGAAACAAGAGAATAGCACTCAGCCCGCCAGCGCGCTGTTCATGCGCCGGATAGCCTCGTCGATCTCATCCGTGCTCTTGAAACCGATGGTGACGGCATCGATTTCGCGCCGCGACATGGCGAAGCGGATCGACTTCTCGCGGTCCTCGGGATTAGTGAAGTCGCCATTGCCGATGAGCTTCATTCCGATGATGCCGTGGTTATTCTGCTTCATGATCGCCATCTGTTCCAGCACCGGCTCGATGACCGTACCCGGCGCATCCCATTTCGGCGTTTCGCTGTCGGTGTGCCGGGCCTGAGGGTTCACGCGCACGAGATTGACATCCACCCAATCCGATTGGGCGGCGACGCGCAGCGCAGGGAGCGCGTGGCACGAGACGCCCTTTGAGCGGATCTTGCCCTTGGCCTTGGCCTCGTCGAGGGCCGCCATCAGCCGGCTGCGCTCCGTGGTCCACGTCGACGTGACCGCGCAATGCACCAGCATGCAGTCGACATAATCCGTCCTGAGGATCTGGAGCTGCTTATCGATAACCTCCGCGGGCTTTTCAGGGTTGCCGCCGATCTTCGACAGCAGAAAGATCTCGTCGCGGGGCAAGCCTTTGATGGCATCCGCGATCCATTCGAACGTCTTGTAGGACTGCGCACAGTCGAAATAGCGAATGCCGCGATCAAAAGCAGCCCTGACCAGCGCGTTGAAAGCCTCCTGGCCGAGACCGCGCTGAACGTTCCCGCTGTTGCTGCCCAACCCGATGCCGAGCCGGCTCAACTTGAGCCCGGTCTTGCCCAGCACAACGATGTCGGTCGCGCTCCGTTTGCCTGCCGCATATGCGGCGGCAGGCGTATACGCGGCGGCAGAAGCCAAAGCGGCAGAGCCGGCCAGAAAATCGCGGCGGGTGATGCAAGGGGCGTTCATTTTTTCATCTCCTGCACTGGTTTTCGCTTTTATGGACGGACGCAGCCGGGGTGATAAGGGCTCATGCCCGGCACACCGCCGGAAGAGGCGTAACGAGACAACGTTGCATATGGTACGCGACACAACAAACGGGGTCAAGCGCGACATGCGGGGACACCGCCGCGCTCAATAAGACGAACGGCACACCGGAATTTTGTCAACCCGCGCGTCGCGGCCTCAGCCGCTCCACGCCGCCTATTTCAGCAGCATGACGGTGCCGCTGACGAAGATCAGCTTCACGGTCCCGTCTGCGCCATAGATGATCCTCCAACGGCCGTCCGGCAGGTTGTGCGACGCGAACGCCCCCGTGATCGAACCGGTGACCGTGACGAGCGTGTATTCCTTCGAGCGATCCAGCCATTCAGGGTTCACGACCGCGAGAGTCAGGCCGGAAAGGTCGACACTTCCTTGCACCGCAAGAAGATCGCTTGCCCCGCCCGAGGTCACATCCGCCAGATACGCACCTCGCAAACCGGCGCCGCTCAGCGCGAGCGTTTCGGTTCCGACCACGTTGGTGCCTGCGGGCGAGACCTCGGTGCAGAGCACACCATTGGCAACCATGCCGCTGAAGAGGGACAACGCGTTCGTAACGGTGAAGCCGCCCAGATCATACGTGCCGCCGGCGAGCACCACCGGCGCATTGGACGGCAACGCATCCACCCGGCCCAGCCGGAGCGTACCGTTGCTGATGACAGTGGCACCCGCATAGGTGTTGCCCCCCCCCAACGTAAGCGTACCGGCACCGAGTTTGGTCAGTCCGCCACTGGCGTTGGACGCGAGCGTGACGATGCCGACGACCGGAGCCACGGCGCTTGTTCCTCCGCCCTTGAAGGTCACCGTCGGCGACGTCGTGTAATTCACGCCCGGGCACGTGATTCTGACGCCCGAAACGCGGTAGGTGCCGTTCCCGCTGCCGTCGTCCTCCATGTCGGCGACTGCGGTGGCGCCGACGCCGTCGCCGACGAACGAGACGTACGGCTCGCCGACGAAGCCCGAGCCGCCGTCGGAGAGCGCGACGCCGTAAACGCCGTTACCGGCCGGCGCGAGGATCGGCGCGGCGACGGTCACATCGCGTCCGGCGGTGTCGAGCGTGGCACCGCCGGCGAAGTCGCCGTAAGGACCATAGCAGTACACGCCGTTCATCGCGGCCGGAATGAAGTTCGTAAAGGATCTCGCGCTGGCCGCCAGCGTGCCGCCGGCGAAATTCAGGAACGCGGTTCCCGCGTTGTTGTGGAAGAAGCTGGTCGTGAGCCGACCTGCGCAGAGGTTGACGATGCCCGTGGTGTTGCCGACGGTCTGGCGAACGATCACGTTGGTGCCGCTGAAGAGCGAGCCGCCGATGAGGTTCAGCTCAGCGCGGCCGCCCTCGTAGCCGAGCGAGATCCGCTCGGTGGTGTTGGTGTGGTAGAGCGTGCCGCCCTCGAGCGTGAAGGCGCCGACGCACCCAGGGCCGCGGGAGACCAGAATGTAGTCGCGCAGGGTGACCGTGCCACCCGTGATGCGCACGTTGCCGACCGTGTTGCTGGTCAATGTGGCCCCGGAGGCACCCGTCTGGATGCGCGTGATATTCAGCACGCCGTCGCTCATGTTGAAATAGCCGTAGGAACCCTGGCTCCTGCCGACCGTCAGGCCATCATCGCCGGTTGCAGGCGTACGGGTGACTATTCCGCCCGTCATATACAGGGCGCCGCGCGCGCCGCCGTTGCTGCCGATGCGGATGCTGCCGTTGCCCTTGCCGCCGCCGCCGGTCAGGAGCGCCCCGGCTCCCAGCCTCAAGAGTCCGTTCCCGGCCGCGCTGCCGACATTGATGGCACCCAACCCCTGGTTGTTCGTGGCCGCGAGGATCAAGGTGCCGCCCGCGACGTTCACGTCGCCCGTATAGGCATTGTTGCCCGAGAGCGTCCAGGTGCCAGTGCCGTTCTTGGCGACCGCCGTCTTGCCGCCGGCCGAGTTGTTGATCGAACCGGAGAGCTCGCCGCTGCCGCCGAAAGAGCCGCCCAGCGAGAGGGTCTTGGCGCCGCTGCCGGAGGTCGTCACGTCGTTGACGAACTTCAACAGGCCCTGCGTCGAATGGTTGACAATGGCACCGCCGGTGGTGCCGGCCATGTCGAGGATGCGGTCCGTTGTGACGCCGTTGCCGTAGTACGTCAGCGCGCCGGAGTTCGAGGTGCTGCCGAGTTTGATCGTACCGTCGGCCGCGTTGCCGGGCTGGCCGAGCGAGCTCGCCTCGCCGACGCTGGCGAGGTTCGAGACTGCCAGCGTGCCGGCGCTGATCAGCGTCGCGCCCGTGTAGGTGTTGTTCGTGGACCCGATCGTGATAGTCGCGCCGCTGCCGGTTTTGTTCAGCGGTCCGCTACCGGAGATCGCGCCGAGAAGGGTCGCATAGAAACCGCTGCCGCCCGTGAGCGTCACGGCGCCGTTCAGCTGTACGGGACCGGCCCACCTGTTCTGCCCGGAGTTGTCGCTGGAGTTGGCTGCATCGAAGGTCGAGCCGTCCTCCAAAATCACTTCCCAATACTGCGGGTTGGTGGTCTTATACAGCTCGAACTCGGCACCGCTGAGGACGGTCAGCGAATTGGTGTCCCCCCCGTTGAGTTTCGTGGAGCCCTCCAAGCGCAGCACGCCCTGCTGCACGACCATGTTTCCGGCGCCGGGGTAGACCGTGGCACTCGTCAGGCCGACCATGTTCGGGCCGGTCTTCGTGAGCGTATGGTTGTTCATGTAAAAAACGGCGGGGCTGTTGCGCAGGTCCCAGCGTCCGAGGCCGCCGACCGTCGCATCGCCCGCGAGTTCGAGCAGGCTGACCGCGTTGTATTGCTCGCCCGTGCTACTGTTCACAATAGCGCCTTGGCCCTGATACCCCGCCCCCTGGATCGTGATGCGCTCGGAGCCCAAGCGCAGCGCCAGTCGGGCGCGCGAACCGCCCACGTCCGGCATGCAGCCGAGGTCGAGCGTGCCGCCGGTCTGGCCGTTGACGTAGGTGCCGGCATCCGCCGTGCCCAACGCGTTATCCTGGTCGACGCGGACCGTGCCACTGTTGATGTACGTCGGCCCGGTATAGGTGTTCGCGCCTAAAACATGGAGAAGGTTCGTCCCGTTCTTGGCCCAGGCGCCGGGACCGTCGATCTCGCCGGCGAGCGACTGCAAGCGGTCGCTGGCGAAGGTGAGCGTCCCGCCGTTGATGAAGGTGCGGCCGCTGTGCGAGGCAGGTCCCGCTAGCGTGACATTGCCGCTGGAGGCCAGTGCAACGGGCGAGCCGTTGTCTGCCACGGCGGCATTGACGGTGAGGGCGCTGCCCGAACCGTTGGCGAGGTCGAGCTTGCCGCCGGTCGTGAGCGCGGTGACGGCGCCTTCGCCGGGCGCGGTGCCGAGCGTGAGCGACGCGCCGCCGGACTCAATCGCGATGCCGTAGCTTTTGAGTGTCTTGCCAGGCATGGCGACCGTGGCGGCTTCGCCGGAAGCGGCGGTCTGAGTCAGGAACGCGAGGCGGTTCTCGACCGCGCCGGCAAGGGTGTCGTTACCCGAAGTCCCGGGAGTCGTGATGCGGGCCGACACGGTCGCATCGTCCGGGATCGTGTCGCCGCGTGCGGCCAAATTGGTCGCGACGAAACCAGTGCCGAGGTGCAGGCCGAGGGCGGCGCTGTACATGACCGGCCCGCTGCCGTTCAGGGTGATCCAGGGACCGACGTAACCGTCAGGCTGGGTCGCGACGAAAACGCGGCTGCGATCACTCCCGCCGGCCGCGAGTTCGCCCGCGACATCGAGGGCGGCGCCCTCGTTGGCGGTGAGGCTGGCCAGGGCAGCCGAGGCTGTGTGACCGGACTCAGCTGTGACCGGGACGAGCGTGGCGGGCCCCGCGGCAACGACAGCCCCCAAGGCTGCGGCGTAATCCGAAGCGGCGACGGTGTTCGTCAGAACCAACCGCCCTCCCGCGAGGGAAACAGAGGAGGACGATGATGCCGTGCCGGCAAAGACGAGCGTCCCGCCGTTGACGAGGGTGGCGCCGGTGTAGGTGTTCGAACCCGCAAGCGTCCAGGTCCCTGGCCCCTCCTTCTGCAGAGAGAGCGCAGCGAGGCCGTTGGCGACTTCTCCCGTGATCGTGTTGGCATGCGTGTCACCGTCAAGGATCAGGGTCTTCGCAAAGGTGCCGGAACGGATCGCGGCGTTGCCGATGCGGACCTCCGTGTCATTGGCGCGCAGGCGCGTGTCACCGACGCCGCCCGAACTGAGGTTCAGGGTTCGGACGTAGACGGCCGGTGTGCCGGAAACGACGCTCGCGGCGCGAGCGACCGTGACCGTGACGCGCGAGAGGGACCAGTCGTTGAACGCGTGGGTGACGGCCGTGCCAGAGGGGCCGGCGCCCAAGAAGACGCTCACATCCGGGCAGTTGACGCCGACGGTGAGATTCTTTTCCGGTTCGTTCGACGCATCGTTGTCCAGCGAAAGGT
>CAZOIS010000235.1:0-5730 GCA_964579865.1 uncultured Lentisphaeraceae bacterium
ATCGACCATCCC
Source organism: uncultured Lentisphaeraceae bacterium (assembly GCA_964579865.1). Classification (GTDB taxonomy): domain Bacteria; phylum Verrucomicrobiota; class Kiritimatiellia; order RFP12; family UBA1067; genus DAOPZC01. The sequence goes on from CAZOIS010000235.1 coordinate 13, forward strand.
CAAGAAAAACCTACGGTGTCTTTTCTATTTGACGGACCGCGAGCACCGCGAAGTGCAAAATGAAATGCACGTTTCTCGACCGGGGAAGGCTTCCGGTGGGAAAACGAAGAAGGCCCCGGGACCCAGGGCGTCCGAAGGACGTTCCGGGAGGGCCTCCGGAGCAGCCCCCGATCCGGGTTTCCCTGCTGGCGCAACATCACGGAATGCACTGCATTCGCTCGAGTCACGGCAAAGTTTTTTTTCGTGAAGTGTTTAAATGCAAATGCCTTATCTTCGTTGAATTGGTGGGCGCGGAGGGGGTCGAACCCTCACGCCTTGCGGCACAGGAACCTAAATCCTGCGTGTATGCCAATTTCACCACGCGCCCAAGGGAAAAAAATCAGGCGTAATACGCCTTGATCAGGTCTTCGAAATGCGGATCGTGCACGACGTCGAGGATACGCATCTCGCGGCGGGCGTTCTCGACCGAGTCCGAGGCATGCGCGGCGTTGACCATGATGTTGGTGCCGAACTCGCGCCGGATCGAACCGGGACGCGCCTTGAGCGGATCGGTCGCGCCGAGGATATCGCGGATCTTGTTCACCGCATCGACACCTTCGTAGACGATGGCGAGGCATTCTTCTGTGCCGGGCAAGGTGCGCTCCTCGGGCAGGCAGTTCGAGGGGCGGCGGCCGGTCATGAACTCCACGATGTTCTCAAACTCGCGTCCGGCGAAAAGCGGCGCGAGATAGTCGCACAGATCATCGAGCGGGGCGGCGTCGACCGGGAAACCGAATTCGCGCGAAAGCGCCTGCGCCGCGCGGTCCGCGCCGAAGCGCATGAAGACTTTCTTCAGGCTGTCACGCACCGGCCCGTAAAATTCTTCCGCCTGGGCCACGGACATGGAAAACTTTTTCACGCCGACGATGCGCAGCCCCGAGTTGGAGAGCAGGTCCATGATGTTGCCTGCGCGCAGCGATGGCTGCCTCCAGTTGTCGGGCTTGAGCATCACCAGCGTCTCTTGGACATCCTCGCCGCCGGGCACGTCCATCGCGCCGCGCACAATGCCGGCATCTTCCGGCAGGTGTTTGAGCCAGATCGCGAGAATCTCGCCGACGACCTTCGTGCTGGCGCCGACCAGCACCGCAGGCTCGAAATATTCCACCCGGTTGGTCTTAGGATCGCGCACCAGGTCGCCATACGTGTCCCGGACGCTCTGCCCGCTGCACCACTGCTGGCGGATGGAGCCGGTCACCTCGAAAATCTTGCGGACCGCATCCTCTCCCTCAAAAAGCAGAAGCATGGAGCGGTGCGGCCGGCCGGAATCCTCGTCAGGCGTGTACGCGCGCCGCACGTAATGCGAGAACAGCTCGCATTTCTCCGGGTCGGCCGGATCGTAGGTCTTCAGGTAGTCGGCGAACTCGTTGGCCAACCCGACGGACGCGCCGATGATCCGCGCGCCGACCAGCTTGAGATCCGTGCGCACCAGATAGCGCGCGATGATTCCGCCGGTCCGCGATTTGCGGATCGGATACGGATTGATGAGCACGAACGCCAGTTCCTTAGCCATTTTCTAACCCTCGCGATTTTCCTTCAGCGACTTCCTGAAGCTCACGGCGCCCAACGCGATCAGCGCGGCCGCCATGATGATCAGAATCGCAGCCGTGATCGTCATCACGCCGCCCGTCTTAAAGCCATGCGCCTGCCATTTGCTCAAGCTGCGGCAGAAAATCGTCAGGACCGCGGAACCGCTGGTCAGAATCATGAAAATCATGGGGACCAGCACGATGGCGATCGGCCGTTTATGGCGCAACAGCCAAAGCCCGGTCCCCAATAGCGTGAGCGCCGCCAAAAGCTGGTTCGACGAGGCAAAGATCGGCCAGATGCTCTTGGACCCGCCGCCCAGCAGCAGCCAGCCGGAAGCCACCACCGCAAAGAGCGTCGCCGTGTAGCGGTTGGCGAACAGCAGGCTCAAAGGCTTTCCGCTCAGCTCGCCGGGTTGCTCGCCACCGGCCTGCTCGCGCGGCAGAAAGAGCTCCTGCCAGGTGAAACGGGCCAAGCGCGTGGCCGTGTCGAGCGTGGTCATCAGGAAGGCCGCCAGCGCCAGCGAGATGAAGACGATGCCGGCATGATGGGGCATGCCGAGTTTGTCGGTGAACCCGGCCACGCCGCTGGCGAAGAGCGTCACGGCCCCCTGCGTCTTCATCGCGGCACTGTACTCCGATTGCGTCATCCAGCCCACGGCGACCAGCGCGACGATGGCGAGCGCGCCCTCGACCAACATGCCGCCGTAAGCCACGGGCCGCATATGGCTCTCCTTGTCGACCTGCTTGGCCGTCGTGCCGGTCGCGACCAGCGCATGAAAACCGGAACAGGCGCCGCACGCCACCGTGACGAAAAGCAGCGGCAGCAGCGGGTCTCTATTGCCGGTATCCGGGTTCACCGCAAGCCAGCCGGTGAACGCGTCGAGATGGATATGCGGCGCCGCGACAAAGATGCCAAGGAAGCCCAACAGCATCATCGCGTACAGCAGGTACGAATTGAGATAGTCGCGCGGCTGCAGCAGCAGCCAGACCGGCAGCACCGAAGCGGTGAAACAGTAGCCCAGCAGAATGATGACCCAAATCTGCTTGGCCGTCGCGACGTCGCAACCGAGTTGTTTGACCAGGTCGAGAGGAATCAGGGTCCCGAAATAGACGCATGCGAAGGTCAGGGGAACAAAGATGACCGACGCCTTGAAGATGTTCATCCCGCTGCGGTAGACGAGCGTGCCGAAACCGATCGCCAGCACGATGAAGAGCAACGACGCCGTCGCGACCGCGGGGGTCTCCACGAACGTGGCGGCCACAATGCGCGTGAACTCGGCCACCACGAGAATCAGCGTGAACCAGCAGAAGAAAAGGAAAACCTGGCGTCCCCAGAAGCCCATGAGCGACTCGATGACCGTGCCGATCGAACGCCCCTGGTGGCGGATCGAGAGGAACATCGCGGCAAGGTCATGCACCGTGCCGATGAAAATGCAGCCGAACACAACCCAGAGGACCACGGCAACCCAGCCGTACTGAGCTGCCAGAACGGGCCCCACGATCGGACCGGCGCCCGCGATGCTGGCGAAATGATGGCCGAACAGGATCGCCGGATGCGTGGGCAGATAGTCGATGCCGTCCTTGTGCGTGTGGGCCGGAGTCGGCCGCGAAGGATCGACGCCCAACACCCGCTCGATGAACCGGCCGTAAAAATGATAAGCAGCCCCGAAAAGGATCAGCGACAGCGCGAGCAGCAACGCTCCGTTCATAACAAAATCTCCATTGCAGTGCGGTTAGTTTTACAGCTTACCCGTTTGGAACAACGCTGTCAACGCAAGCCGCTTGAGCCAGCCCAATTCCCGGCGCCGCATGCGCACGCGTTCTGTTGGGGTCGCATCATCCGCGCCGGTCAGGTGGTCAAAGCCGTGCGCAAGATAGAGCGCGAGCTCGCGGTCAGCGGACCATACGCCGCGTTTCGGCGCCGCGCGGCAGGCGCGCTCAACGTTGACGAACAGCTCCCCCACCAAACCGTCCGGCTCGCCGGGGACCGGCTCGTAGCGCTGCGTGATCACGTCCGTGGCCCCTGCGTGGGCCATGATCGCGGCATTGACGGGCGCGATGCCTTCGTCGTCCAGAAGGTGGACCGTGACGTCCTGCCACGGCGGCTCATCCGGCGTCCGCGCCTGCGCCAACGCGCCGATCGCCAATGCCAAGCGCTTGAGCGCGGCCATATCGAGCCTGAACCGGCGCTGGGCATTCAGAAGCGTGATCCTCATGACAGACATCCTAACGTTTGCCGTCTTCGATGCGGCCGATCAGACGGAGCAGGCCGTCGAGGATGGTGAGCGGGTGCGGCGGGCAGCCGGGAACGTAAAGGTCCACAGGCACGACCGCGTCGGCGCCGTTATGGACCGCCGCATGGCCGAGATACGGCCCCCCCGAGACCGCGCACGAGCCGACCGCGATGACGATGCGGGGATCCGACACTGCGTCGTATGTTTTCTTGAGCGCGAGCGCCATGTTCTGCGAGACCGGCCCCGTGACCCACAGGCCGTCGGCGTGGCGCGGCGACGCGACGAACTGGATGCCGAACCGGCCCAGGTCCCAACCGACCGTGCCGAGCACGTTGGAATCGGCCTCGCAGGCGTTGCATCCGCCGGCGCTGACCTGCCGGAATTTCAACGACCGCCCGAAGAGTTTCTTGAGGCGCGCATCGAGCGCGGCGCCTTTGACCTCCAGGGACTCCCGCTCGCGCGGGACGATCAGGTCGGCACGGTTGCGGGCCGCAAGCTGGTAATTGCCGGAATACGTGATGGCCTGCTGAGGGCAGGCGTTCGCACAATCGGTGCAGAACAGGCACTTCCCCAGATCGATGCGGCCGGGATCCTGCGGACTGAGCGCGCCGGTCGGGCACGCGTCGGCACAGGCGCGGCAGCCGCCGGAGCACTTTGCGGCGTCGATCAGCGGCCGCCCGCGGAAACGGTCCGGCAACGGCGGCGGCGCTCCGTCGGGGTACTTCATCGTGCGGTGTTTCTGTTGCAGCCGGGCGAGGATCGCCTTAACCATGGCTTTGTCTCCTGTCCTTACAAATCGTGTCCGCAATAGGACAGATTGAAACTTTTGTTGCAGATCGGAAAGTCCGAGATCTCCTGATTGCGCAACGCGTAGGCGAGTCCGGGCCAGTTGTGGAACGACGGGTCCACAACTTTGTAGCGGGCAAAGTGCCCCTGGGCATCGGTGAGCGCCACGTGACAGACTTCGCCGCGCCACCCCTCGTTGAGCGCGACTGTGAAACTGTCCGGAGCAATCGCCTTGACCGGCACGCGAGAAGCGCCCGAGGGCAACGCTTTAAGCTGGTCGCGGATAAAGCCGACCGACTGCTGGATATCCAGCCAGCGCATATAGGCACGCGCGAAAACGTCGCCGGTATCGCAGGTGGAGATCGGGATGTGGGAGAAACAGAAAATACCGGACGGCTGGTCGCGTCGGATATCCCTTTCGAGACCAGACGCCCGCGCCGCAGGCCCGACAATCCCCAACTCGGAGGCGATGTTGCGCGGCAACGGGCCGACGTCTTCGAACCGCGCCATGACCGACTGGGTATGCCACAGGAGATTGATCGCAACCGCCGCGTCTTTCTCGCCCGCATCGAGGCGGCGGCCAAGCTCGGCGATGCGGTCGGCATCGATCTCGAATCCGATCCCGCCAGGGCGGATCAGGCCGCGTCCGAAGCGGCTGCCGCACAGCAGCGCCGTCATGTTGAGGAAATCGCCGCGGATGCGGCCGCAGAAACTGGCAGTGGGCAGATAGCCGACATCGCCGGCCAACGCACCCAGGTCGCCGATGTGGTTGGCCAAGCGCTCCAGCTCCAAGGCGATTCCCCGGATCGCCTGGGCGCGGGCGCTCGTCTGGCATCCCGCCAAGGCTTCCATCACTTGGCTGTAGGTGGTGGCGTGCGCCACGGTGGAGTCGCCGGCCAGCGTTTCCGAAAAATGGATCGTGCGCGCGTCAGGGCCGCCGACCAAGGCCTCCTCCACGCCGCGGTGCTGGAACCCCAAAGCGATCTCGAGGTGAAACACCTGTTCACCGTGACACTGGAAACGGAAATGGCCGGGCTCGATGACGCCCGCGTGGACGGGGCCGACAGCGACCTCGTGGACCTGTTCGCCGTCGACACGATAGAAGTCGCCCACCGCCGGTAAGATCGGCTGGT